>JAZQRW010000042.1:0-1561 GCA_045629765.1 Eubacteriales bacterium | reverse complement strand
TGGCAAGCGAGCTTATGCTTATAAAAAGCAAGATGCTGTTGCCCCACGAGGAAGGTACTGAAAACGACCCCAGACGCGAAATTCAAAATGCCGTTCTCCTTCATCTTCGTGCAAAGCAAGCAGCGCTCGAAATGCGTCCCTTGTACGACGAATACTCAGGAAGATATGTTAAGGGTACAGACGACGTTCCACCTGAAAAGGGCTTGCCGCTTGATTTGGACACGGATTTGCTTACCAAAGCGCTTAACACGGTACTTAGACGTATCAAGGTAGCCGAGGCTGTAAGAAAGCCTACCGAGCTCGTAAATCCCCTAATTAAACGCAAGGTCGTATCGGTTGAAGAAAAAATCGAGCAGATTTGCGCAATACTTGAGGAAAACGAGGAAGCATCACTCTTCTTCTTACTCAAGGATGCGGATTCACGCCCCGAGCTGGTTGCGAGATTTATGGGCGTACTTGAGCTAATTAAAATACGCAGAATTTTGATTACTTCCGTAACGGTCGTAGAGGACGTTGTTGAATATGATAAAAAAGGACTTGAAATGATGTTTAAAATCAATCCCGACTACGTTCCTATTGAAAATATGGAAAGTGAATTTGATTCCGCAAACCAAAATAACGACTCTGATAGTGATGAGGTAAAATAATAATGAGCGAAGAAGTAAAAGTTATTGAAAATACTGAAAATACAGAAAAGACCGAACTTACGCAGGAGCCGGAAAGAGTTGTAGTTTTTGAAGAAGCTATTGAAGCCATACTTTTCGCTGCAGGACATCCTGTGACATATCAGACTCTTGCAAGAGTATTTAACACCACACCGTCAGATGTAAAGGACAAGGTGTTTGAATACTCGCTAAAATACAATAATTCAGGCCTTGAGCGCGGTGTTACATTGCTTGCATTCAAGGACTCGTGTCAGTTATGCACAAAACCTACATATCTTCCCGAAATACGCGATGCTCTTGGTATCAAGCGCTCCGGTACACTTTCATCTGCAGCACTTGAGGTATTGGCAATCGTTGCATACAACCAGCCCGTAACGAGAGTCTTTGTCGATACACTGCGCCGCGTTGATTCGTCCTACGCTATGAACAACCTCATCGACCGCGGTCTTATTCATTCCACGGGTAGGCTTGATGTTCCCGGCCGTCCTATGCTCTACGGCACTACGTCGGACTTTTTAAGATGCTTTGGTCTTAGCAGCCTTGAGGATTTGCCAACCACGTCTGATGAATTGATTCAGGCATTTGAGGGTGTAAGAACGACTACCGATGCTAACGGTGAGCAAATTGAAAACGGAGTGCAGCTCGAAGCGGACATAGACTCTGCTCTTCCTGCTAATAATACCGATACTGCCACTGACAATTCTCTGCCTCAAAGCATATCTGAAGTGGCTGATGAAATCGAAGAGCCTTCGGCAGAGGATGATATCAATATAGACTGATTGCGAGGTAAAATTTGTTAATAGCCGAGTTAATTATTTTACTTTTGATTTTTACCATTATTATAACACAGCGTATAGGAATAAGAATTACAAAAAATAATGTAACGACCGTTTATG
>JAZQRW010000041.1:0-2306 GCA_045629765.1 Eubacteriales bacterium | reverse complement strand
CGCATAACGACTATGCGGCTGGACCGGATCTCGAACCCTTGGGTGAGAGCCCCTTGTAATCCGTCCAGTAAAAAAACAAAAGACTCAGGATTTTCCTGAGTCTTTTCTGGAGCGGATGAGGGTAGACGAGTGAAAAGAACTAAATGTTGTTTTCACGAAGGCGAAACCGCCCAAAGCAACGAGTCGGAGAAGCGAGCTTGCGAACGACAATCGACGACTATGCGACGGTGGAGGTCGAGAACCCTTGGGTGAGAGCCCCTTGTAATCCACTTCATTCTTTTCACGAAAAAAGAAAAAAGGACTTGAAAATCAAGTCCTTTGGAGCGGATTACGGGGCTCGAACCCGCCACCTCGACCTTGGCAAGGTCGCGCTCTACCAAATGAGCTAAATCCGCATGGCGATGAAGTTATCTGCTGAAGTAATGGCGACTCGGATGGGGCTCGAACCCACGACCTCTAGCGTGACAGGCTAGCGCTCTAACCAACTGAGCTACCAAGCCAGTTTACTTCAAAAAATCAAACTCTGCACTAGGCAGAGCTTGACTGTGGTGGAAAGTACAGGGCTCGAACCTGTGACCCTCTGCTTGTAAGGCAGATGCTCTCCCAACTGAGCTAACCTTCCGTCAAATGCTATACCATTATAGCAAAGGTAAAAGCATTTGTCAAGTAGTTTTTCTGATTTTTTTACTCTTTTTTTGCTCTTTTATTGTGATTTACCGATAGACAACGTAAAGTCGTTGTCTATAAAATTATAGATGATAAAATATGCAATGCCCAAAACACAGCTTATAATCAAAGGGATATACGCAAAGGTTGCTACCGAATATAGATTATGTGTCAGTCTATCTACCTGCGATGCACCGTATATACCGAATATTGTGTATATCAACGATAAAGCTGCGCCAAGGCTTACGGATATAATTTCGTATATCTTATTTCTCTTTCCTTTAATCAGATAGAACAGAATTACCAAAAATAAAATTGAGGATAAGACTATATGTATTATAACGCCCGTCTCAAGCGTTGAGCGCACCATCTCAACATGCTTAAAAAGCCTATTACCGAGGAGTCCGTAGCCGGATGCAGATATACACGGTGTATTATTGTACTCAACGAGAGCATCGCTGGCATAGCGCACAAGATTGAATATCGGGGTCAAAAAATTAAACAGAACCGAGGCACAAACGATTATTACAAGAATTCGAGGTTTTGTAATTTTCACTGACATATCAGTATCCTCCTTTTCAAAAAAGTGCTTAAAATCATATATTTGCACACATTTGTTTACAAAGAGAGCTATAGATTGTTACAGCTCTCTTTGTTCTATTTAGATTTTATGCTTTAAGTGCAAGTCCTAACTTGCCAAGTGCTGCAGTCATAGCATCAATCAAGGGAGAAAGCTCCTGTTTGTTAAGCGTGCGCTCGTATGAAAGGAATGAGAATCTAAGTGTGAGGGAGTTAACGCCGTCATCACCGGTATAAACATCCTTAAACTTAACGTCCTTAAGCATCTCGCCTGCGGCACACTTAGCAACGTCGCTAACCGCACTTAAGGATACGCTTGCGATATCTGCAATAAAGGTAAGGTCAATATCAATTGCTGGGAACTTAGAAGGCTCAACGTACTTAATATTATCCGCCTTAATACTAGCAAAGTCCTCGGTGCAAATTTCAAAGAATGCGACAGCGCACTTCTTATCAATATTACCAAGCACAGTGGGGTGAGGAACACCCAAATAGCCAACCTTTTTGCCGTCAACAAGAATATCAAACGAATTTACAGGGTGAACAAAGTCAAATGCAGTCTCAGCGTTAGCAATCTCGGCATCCTTATGAAGTATGTCGTAAGTAAGCTCACGTACCATATTACAGCCACGTGCAAATACACTCTCCTCGCTACCACTCTTAGAGAAGAGCACGACGCCGAGCTTCTTTTTCTCATTGCAGTAGCCGTCGGGGCGAAGTCCCTCAACGGTATGGCCAATCTCGAAGATTGAGAAGTCGTCGCTATACGCCTTATTCTCCTTAGCAAAATAAAGGAGGGTTGGGAGCATAGATACACGAAGGAACTGGTGGTCCGGAGTCTGCGCGTTGATAATGCGCACGTTCTTAGGAGTTTCAATGCCGAGCTCGGCATTGGTCTGGTTATCCGACCAGATGTAAGAATGAACCTCGTGCATACGGTAGCTCTTTACGAGTATATCCTTCATTCTGTCCTCTGCGGTCTTCTCGCGCTCTGCTCTTACGGGAAGAAGCGGGCTCTCCGCAGTGAATATCTCGAAGTTGTCGTAGCCGTAGATACGGGT
>JAZQRW010000040.1:0-6923 GCA_045629765.1 Eubacteriales bacterium | reverse complement strand
CTAACCAACTGAGCTATGCCTCCTCAGATGCCTACTATATTGTAGCATACAATTGCGCAAAACACAAGAGGGAAACGCAATTTTTGCTAAAAAAAATAACGGCTCCGAAGCGAAGCCGTTATTTTGGTTTAGCCAACTGCGTTTTCGTATGCAGAAATACAGTCCTCGATCTCGAAGCCGGGATCTCTGTTGAAGATAGAGCCGGATGGCGCTTTATATTGAACCGAGTAGTGATATTCTCTGCCGTCAATTAGTTTTCCTGTGAAGTTTTGAGTAGTCTTTACAATCCAAGTTTCAGTATTGAATGATGTACTTCCTATCGTTCCGCTATAAGCGTTGGTTTCGGCGGTGCCGAGGTAAATATCACCGTGCTGAATCCATTGCTGTGAATCCGAGCTATAGGCGAATGTAACTGCGTATACGGAAATCTCGGTTCCTCTGCTATAGTCACTGGGTGTCTGTGTAGTAAGATATAGAACGAACTCGTGGGCATCGTTAGGGTTGCTGAATTTTGAAGTAACGTTCTTTTTCTTAATCATTACAGTACACTCTTTACCCTCCTGACCTTCCATAAAGGTCACGGATTTTAAGGTATCTCCGAAGATTTCTTTTATGAGATCTGTATCAGAATCCTGTGCGCCAACAACGTTACCTACATAGTCACCGCCTATGCCTAAGATCGCATTATCTTTCATCTCGCTAACCAACTCGTTGTACATAGCGGGGGTGTTAAGTGCTTCCTTAAGCTTTTCAAGTGCGTTTTTGATAGTTGCTTGGCTTTCGGCCTCTTCCTTGTCAGCCTCACCCTCAAATCCAAATACCATCTGTAGAATAACCGTGGTTGTGACTGCCTCCGATGATGTGACGGTAACTGAGATATTGCTGATGCTATTGCCCGAGGTTATCGTCGTTCCGCCGACAACAAGACCTTGCGAGTTAAGTGTTCCACACGTAATTCCACTATTAACAGCAGCTCCAAAGGTTGCGGTTGTGCCACTGTAAGCGGCGACACACTGCGGCTGGTAAAATGCATATTTTAAGGTGGGATTAGAGTTTGTTATGGTTAGGTTCACAGTCTTAGTTAAGGATTTAGTAAAATCAAGATTGAGTATTACCCAACCCATAGGATTTGCGGCATCGGTAGAGCCACTCATTTGCCCTACGTAGTCGCCCGATGAGCCACCAACAATTCGTGCAGAAGAAACGTGCAGATAGTCTATAACTACAATCGCTTCAACCGATGCCGAACCTTCAATAGCCAATTCATCTGTGAGCGCTGCATATCCAAGGCACATAAAAGATAAGGAGAACGTTAATACTATGCCAACAAAGATTTTAATTGATTTTTGCATTTGTTCTCCTTTCTGCTAACACAATAATATAACAAATTGCCTTATAATGCTTAAAATGACAATAATTGTTTGCTTTTTAGCGCTTCCTCGGAATGAACTAAGGAAGCGCTGCTTTGAATGATTTATTTCTTAGCAGTAGCTTTTTTGATTTTTGGAGCCTTAGGCTCTTTGATTTTATAGCTGTCGCTAAGTACCTTTACATAACCTTGCTCGATTAACTGAGCAGTTTTTTGGAAGGGATAGACTTCCATATAATCAACTTCCTTAGCCTTGGGGTTTGGTATAATACCAAAGCTCTGCATTACTGTATCGACGAGTTCCTTGGCACGGCTTAAGCCTCTGGGAGTTTTGATTTTAACCATTGTAGGAACGTCGGTGTAATCCTTAGCGTTGATTGTATCGTGGAAGTATCTTGACTCGTCAACCTTGGTAGGATCAAGTGCGCAATATAGACAAAGGCTCTTACCCTTGAGTCTTATACGGAAGAGCTGATCTCTGCCGCGCTTGAAGGACTCGTATCTCCAAGCCATTCGTGGCTTAACGCCCTTAAACGAAAGAATATAATTCTTAAGCTCGTTGTAGAATGCCTTCGCTTTGGTAGGATCGCTTTGCATAATATTCGCGGTAAAGCTACGCTTGCAGTGAATACTCAACTGCTTTTCCTCAGGAATTATAATTTCACCGGATTCATCAAATTCGAGTATGTCGACTGATAAAGTCTGCTCCGCCTCGTCAGCGTTGGCAGAGTCGGCAATTTCCTCTATATACTCTGTAAGTGCTTCCTCAATTGGGGTGCCTGAGGTTGCGAATTCATCGTCAGAGTCAAGGAGAGTGTCAGTTACAGCCGCTCCTGCGTCGGCATTTTGAGTATCATATCCGCTATGCTCCTTGATGATATATTCGCTATCAAGAATTCTTATAAGGCCTTTTTCAACAAGGGATTTTGTGTTCTCAAACGGATGCTCGAGTACATAATCAATACGTTGCGCCTTAGGATTCTTTTGAATACCGAATTTTTCCATCGTAGCATCGATAAGCTCGAATGCTCGCTTAAGACCGCGAGGGCTCTTAACTTTTACGAGCATGGGAACACAGTCGAACATCTTAGCGTCGATTGCTTCCTGGAAATACTTTGATTTATCAAATTGTTCGGGATCAAGTGCGCAATAAAGACAAATGCTCTTGCCTCTGATTTTGATTCTCAGAAGCTGGTCTCTGCCTTTCTTGAACGCCTCATATCTCCAGCTCATTCTCGCCTTAACTCCCTTGAATGAGAGCGCGTAGTTCTTGAGCTCGCTGTAGAAATACTTAACTGTTTCGGGATCGCTTTGAATTACGTTAGCTGTAAAGCTTCTCTTACATTGAATATTAAGGGGAGTGCCGTCTTCGTTGATGAAATATCCGTGCGCCTCGTCAAACTCGAGGTCGTTGAGCACGTGGTCAAGATCAATGTGAGCATGCTCTTCGGGGGCGGGGGCAGTATCATCGGCCGCTTCTGCGATTTCTTCTGCGGCTGTTTCTGCGATTTCAACGATAGGCTCTTCATTTGCGATAGATACAGTCGCTTCTGCAACTGTGTCTGCCTCTGCATCTACCTCTGCGTCTGATGCCGTAGACGGCTCTTCCGGAATTACCTCGTCGGCGGACTCTTTGTCACTTTCCACAATTTGTTCCGTTATTTCTTCAGTTACGACATCGAGTGAAGTAGCTTCTGTCACTGGCTCTTCGCTAACTGCTTCAACAACGTTTTCAAAGCTCTCCTCTACACGGCTGTTATTAGCAACAGTGTTTGGAGTGGGCTCGCTTTCTTGATTTACAGACACGTTATCGGGCGTAACACTAGCGTTTACAGGCGCATTCTGCGGTGCGTTGTTGGTGATTATCGACACGTTCTGGACTATAGGAGATTCGCGTTTAGCGACACTCTCTGAGGTGTTAGTTTCGCACTGTGTAGCGGAAGGTGCGGCTTTTTCGACATTTTTTGAATAAAACTGCTCTTTAAAGCTATCTGTAATTATCTTAACTACGTCAACTAATGTAGTGTCATCGGACTTCTCACTGTAGTTGATAGTTACGTTGCCGCCGGCTGTGAAGTTACCGAACTTCATAGGTCCGCTTACACCGGGTGGCTGAATTATCTGAGGTACTGATTGAGGTACTGATTGAGGTGTTGGCTGAGGCTCAAGCTGAGGTGCGGGCTGAGGTTCGGGCTGGGGTACAACGGCAGGCTCGCGTGATGCCTCCATATCTGCTCTCAATCTCTCTATCTCTTGGAAGAGCTTTGCAAACATATCTTCGTTGGTATTCTCTTCTGCTGTAACTACGGGATCAACGGTTATTGTTGGAATTTCGGGCTCTGCAGCAATATACTCCTTATTTACAAGTGAATCATCCGTCCAATCGGGATGCTTGCCGTAAAGTTCGTCGTAGTTTTCTACTTTAATTTCAAAAAGGTAAAGAATTTTGGTATTAGTAGGGATGAAGAACTGCGTTCTGGTCTGGTCTGTGTTTTCGCTCATGAGAACGGGAGATTGAATAGTATCGCGAATTGCCAGCATTTCCTTGAACGTTGTTATCTCAAGTATCTGATAACCTGTTGCATCAAAGCCGTTCGTTACCTGCTGAATGAATGAACGGTAATTATTAACAAGCTTCTGAACCTTGATAGAGTAGTTTACGTCGTGGTTCTTGGTCAAATAAACGTATGCTGTGAAAATGATAAGTAATGCAAGCTCGAGCGTACCGAGAACTATAGCTAAATCCTTGTAGAAATTCTGATTTCCTACGTCCTTACGCGCAAGAACCTTACTGTCACCTGTGGAAACACTGGTAGAGTAGTTAACGTCAAATGAATTCTCTGCAAGAGGAATGTTAATACTGATGGTGTGTCGGTTATTGCTATCGTTTTCGAAGCTTTCCGAAGAGCCGATAACGTTGACTTCCATAGTGATAATGAGAGTTTCTGTGGCACTTGTTATACCGAGCTTCTTCTCAAAGTCCTCAACGAGATTATTGTAATCGTGGTAATTTATTTCTACGGGTCGGTTGATGTTTAAGTTATTGTTGGAGCTTTGTGTAACCGGGCTGGTGATGTCCTCGATTACGTAAACCGGCATTTGGAACTCATTCTTGGTCTTGTTGTCAACCACTTGCGCAGTTGCAAATATGCGGTATGTATATTTGTAGTTTACGTCACGAGTACTCATGTTGAGTCCGTAATTGATATTTGCTTTGATTACCGAAACTGCCATAGTAGGATAAGCATATTCGGGAGGTAACCAGAGGTCACCATTTTCGTCAGCGTACTCTTTATAGTCCTCTAAGTGCTCGTTATAGAACGGTGCATCCTTTGGAATCTTGACTCGGTAATCTACACCACTACTCTCCTTGTAAGTGATGTAGTATTCCTTATTTAATTGATTGTAGGTAAATACCGACATAAGAATCAGCAGGGCGACTATAGCAAGTGCAACGCCTTGCGCAAAGATTAACTTTTTTCGTCTTTCTTTGTAATTCAGTCGCTTTTTTCTCTCGGCTTCTGACATTGTGTTCTCCTATCTGTCACTAATAAAATATGACGCGTTTATATTTTGAGTAGAGAAAATATTGCTAAATTTCTCTAAATTGTAAACAATACTATACTTTTTTGAAAGGTTTTTGCGTTTTATAATGCTTCGGATATAATTTTCCTTAACCAAATTGTAGGGTATCCGAGATATGGAACTTTAAAATCTACTAGTCCTTTGATGTTAGAGTCGGTAATATAGCCGGTGTCTAAATCATCGTTTACGTCACCTTTGGTGTAATAACGGTTCTGACCGTTTATTTTCTCAACTTCGACAACGCGGTGAATAACGTTGCGTCCGTCCTTGCTGAATACGACGACCTGTCCTTCAACGATCATCTGGTCATCATATTTTTCATATATTGCGATGTCGCCCTTGTTAAGCTCTCCTGTCATGCTCTCTGTGGCGATAACGTATGCGCCAAAGTGAAAGACATTGGAAACGAGCATAATCAGCGAAGACATAAGTATTACGACGACTATTGTCAGGGCAACGGATAGCTTGCTGTATTTTTTGAGTGCGTATTTTTTCTTCTTTTCATATAAGTAGTCTATGAAAAGATATATTGCAAGTGGTAATAATAAATTCACAAATGCGAATAGCGAATCGGGAATAAGTGATTTATATGGAATTACGTACACGTATATGGTGGTAATCAGTCGGTATGCTATATTTGGAGCAATACCGTATCTTTTTGATAAATAGTGGAATAAAAGGTTGTTTAGCAGCGCCGGAAGGAAAACTATACCGACGATATCCATAAACTTTCTGAAATTTGATACCTCAGCGATTGAGTAGTGGATAAGTACCTCGGCTACGACACAGGATACGTAGGACAGAATATCTGCCACCTTGCTTTCCTGTGCTCGCATAATGCTGCGCACTATCTCTGTGGTAATGATGATTGCTATTGTTGGAATTAAGTATTTGAATATTGTAGACACGTTTATGCCGTAACCGTTCCTAATAAAGCCGTATTCAAGGCCTGTAAGATAGTATAGCATAACGTAAACTGCGCCGATAATTGCCACGAGTCCAGCAATTTCTTTCTTGTAGAATGAGTACATTCCTCGCTTCTTAATAAAGACACATGTGAGGACACATGCTATCGCCATCAACACAGAGGCGACTATTCTTCCTGTGTCGGCAAAGAGAAATGAGATTACGAGGGCGACCAGTGTCGAAATTGAAATAATATGTAATTTTCTTTTGTCGGACATTGCCGCCCTCCTTTCTCATTCAATGCTTAGAGTTTAGTTGAATTAGTCTTCAACAGGTGTAGCAGTGAAGCCAAATACGAATGCGCTGGTAACAGCATCTGTTGGGTCATCGTTAAGATATACCTTAACCCAAACAGTAGTGGTAGAACCGGCTGCAAGTGTCTTTGTGCCTGCGTCAAGCTCGGTCTCGACTGTGAAGATAGCTTCTGTGGTAGAAGAATTCTTCTTTTCGAGAGTTACATCGTTGGTGCTGTCGTTCTTAACAACATAAGTGATGATAACAGCTTCGCTAGCGGTGGACGAAAGAGAAGAAATGGTGAAGTGCGCCATATCGTTGTCCTGAGAGTTGATATGAGCTGTGTAACCGAGATTATCACCAGCTGAGATAGCGTCTACCATTGTGTCACCCTTCATAACGCCGGTGAAGTAAATATCCTCGTTCAATACCTCGCCTGCACCGGTGGAAGAAATGTCTGCAGTACCCTGGATATCAAGAGTATCGGAAACTGCTGCGTAACCTACGCCGAGTACCATAACTGCGATAAGCATGAAAGCTACCACAATTGTCTTTCTGTTTGTCATTTTGTTTTTGCTCCTTTCAAATATTTTGTTATTTTGTTTTTATATCAAAAAGCTTGTGCTTTTTAGATAACACGGTAAGTGTAAAGGTTACATATAATAATATGTTAAAAAAACACCTATACAGTACGAATATAGCACACATTGGTGACTTTGTCAATAACTTTTGAAAAAATTTTTTCAGAAAAAATACAAAAATATTCATG
>JAZQRW010000039.1:0-8864 GCA_045629765.1 Eubacteriales bacterium | reverse complement strand
GCACGAGATTCACAATATGCAGCTTCCTCTTCGCCGTGCGACTCTTGCCGACGAGGCTTTGGCTAAGCGTGAGATTCGCGCTTATCTTGCTAACAAGAGCGGTGACGTTGACTACAACGACGTTGCAAATCTTCACGTATACACAGGACTTCTTCAGCGCCTTGAGCTTCAGGATAAGCTTGACATCGTTGATACAGAGGTGCATATTATGCGTCTTGGTAACATTGCGATTGCTACTAACCCATTCGAGCTCTTCCTTGACTACGGTAATCAGATAAGAGCGAGAAGCTTTGCAGAGCAGACCTTCCTTATTCAGCTTGCCAACGGTATGGAGGGTTATCTTCCAACAAAGAAGGCGGAAGAGGGCGGACATTACAGCGCATACGTTTCTAGCGGCTCTGTCGGTCACGCAGGCGGTGAGCAGTTAGTTAGAGAAACCCTTACTGCTATCAATAGAATGTTCTCTAAATAATATTAAGTGAGTTATCACGTAAAAAGAAGGCGAATTAAATGAAATCCTTTCTAAAATTGCCATCAGATGCGAGATTCAGCAATAAGGATATCATAACCTTTATGATGCCTATATTCTTTGAGCAGATACTGATTGCGTCGCTCACGATGGCAAATACGTTTATGATTAAAAAATTGCCCGACAGTGCTACCACGCTTGCGGCGATTGCTAACGTCGGCCCGATAGATACTCTGTTTAAGCAGGTGTTTGTTGCATTTGCGGCAGGTGGCGGAGTGTTTATCTCCCAGTTTATCGGTGCAGGCAGACCTAAGGACGCGGGACGCGCGATGAAGATGAGTATATACTCAATGCTCGGTATTTCACTTGTGATCACTCTCGTTCTTGAAATTATCAAGGCTCCGCTTTTGAATCTACTTTATCCGTCGGTTGATGCGCAGGTAATGAAGGAGAGCTTACAGTATTACAGTATAACGATTTTTGCGTATCCGTTTATGGCTTTATTCAACTGCGGTACGGCTTCGTTCCGCGCGATAGGTAAGAGCCGTGTTACGTTTTACTCTTCAATTGCTATGATGTCGGTTAATATCGGACTTAAATACGTATTCCTCTTTATCTTTGGAATGGGTGTTATAGGTGCAGGTCTTTCTCTGTTGATTGCATATGCGGTTGCGGGTATTACCTTGTTTGTACTCCTTTGCTCAAAGAAGAATAACGTAAGACTGGAAAATCCGTTTAAGCTTGAATGGGATTGGAGCCTTGTAAAGAGGATTTATACCGTTGCGACTCCCTCGGGAATCGAGAACGGAATGTTCCAGCTCGGTCCACTTCTGCTTCAGACCTTGGTTGCATCTTTAGGTACTGCGGCTATTAACGCAAACTACTTGGTAAGTACCGTTTCGCCGATGACGCACAGTATGGCGTCTGCGTTCCAGCTTGGCATTATACCATTTATCAGTCAGTGTATGGGCGCAGGCAAGCCTGATGAGGCTGAGTTTTACACTAAGCATATTCTTAAGCTGGGTAAGCTCTTCTCACTTGGTGCGGCTATTGTTGCAATTTCCGCAGCACCATTTATACTCACGATATTTGAGAGCGACCCTGCGGCAAGATGGCAGTCCGTATATGCCGCGTGGATATACTTTGCCGCGACACCGTTCTTCTATTTGACCAGCTTTGCACTTCCTGCCGCTCTTCGCGGTACGGGTGACACCAAGTTCCCGATGATTTCCGCTATTTGCACGATGTTTGCGTTCAGAATCGGTTGCGCATACTTGCTTGTTAAGGTATTCAACGTAGGATTTATCGCAGTATGGATAGCAATGGTTTCCGACTGGGTTGTAAGAAGTATTATCTTTACTATAAGATTCAGACAAGGCAAATGGAAGAAAAACGTTCTGATAGGCGATTAAATCATATAAAAAGAGCTACGACAGAAAAGTCGTAGCTCTTACTTTTTGTTTGAATTTTACCAATCCACTTCGCTCTGCGCGATATCTCTTATAGGAGTATCGTCGCCCGAAGGAAGCTGCTCAAGATTGCCAAATGATGCAGTAATGACGTCCGTTGCGCTAATATCGAACATCTCTATTTTTGGGATTAAATATTTTTTCATAGTCTACTCCTATACTAAGCTATTCTTATATGCCATAGCAGACTCACCGTATTTCATAAGTCTTTCTATAAGAGTAACAAGATTTGTGTCGCTCTTGTTTTTGAAGTGGTTGTAGTAAGCCTGAAGGTTATAGTAGCCGTGAATGTCCGTACCGCTGATAATATACTCAACTGTGTCGTTTACAGCGTATGCGGGAAGTCTAACGATGAAGCAGGGTCTACCCGAATCATCTGCTGACACCTCAGCGTTGAGCGCGTATTGACCGTTAAGAGCAAAGACGTATTTGTCGAGGCTGTATATCGGCTCATCGTTCTCATCAAGTGCCGGATAGAAGATAAATGCAGGTGTGTTGCCAAGATACACTTGTGCTGACTGCATGCCGTCGATAGTGAGCTTCTCCTCGGTATCGTTAGGCATTGAGATTTCGTTGTAGCTCTCGCCGATAATGCCGTCTACAAACGCCTTAACCTCGTTTACATTCAGAGAATTTTCGTAAACGTATACTGCACGAACGTAAGCGAGAATATCCTTTGCCAAGGTGTCCATTTCAGCACTCTCGTTACCGATTGCATCTTCAAGGTAGGTGAGTACGCTGAATCTCCATGTAGAAGATATTTGCATCTTTTCTACAGTTCCGTCGGAATACGTGTAGTCGTACTCAAGGTTCACCTTAAGAGTCTGCATATCGTAGGCGACATTAGGAGCAACGCTTACAGAAATCTTGTAGTAGGGAGATCCCTCTACGTCCACGATTTGTAGGCTTGTAAGCTCGTACTGAACGCCGCCGAACTCGATAGACTTGATAGTGTACTTCGAGTTAAGAGTGCTTGTGGGAACGTAGGCGTTGAGAATAAAGTTACTCTCGAGTGTGATATTATGCTTAGGAGTAGACAAAATGCCGGAGTTGATAATATCTGTGTCCTTGATAGTGAGGTCGATACCATCTACACAAGAGCCTGCCGCCGCAATATTGAAGCTTGCAGGAGCGTTTGCAAGGTCGATTGTACAGTTATTGAATGTAACGCTGTAACAGCCGGGAGCCTTTACGAACTTACCTATAAGGTATGTTGTGCTTGAGTCCTTGGTAAAGCTGATATTCAAATCCTCAAATACCATAGAGAGCTTGGATGTTGCAGCCGCATCCGAGAAGTCGTAGCTTACAAGTCCTTTGTTGTTGCTAAGAACGATATTACCGTTTTTAACAGTAAGTCCTGTGTTTTGATCGTCATACTTAAGGTGGTTATGGAAGAGGCCCGTCGTGCCGTGCTTCTGTGACTCGGTAAGAGTGTATCCGCCAAGGTCAAAAGTAGCACTTGCAGGGTTGTAGCAAAGGTTGGTGTAATTAGCCGTTGCGGTATAAACATAGTCGCGCATCATAAGGAGAACTACGCCATCTCCTCCGTAACGAAGTGCTGATAAACCGAGCTGCTCATTTGCGGTTACGCCAACCGCACTGTCACCTGCGAGCACCTTATATGAGCCGTAATAAGCGTAGTTATATGTAACACCGTTAACAGTTGCGCTTGAGCTTGAGTAAGCAACGAACGGATAAACCTCTGTATTCTCATAAGCGAGAAGAGGAATGATACCGTACTTTGTGAACGTGTAGCTACCGGCCAAGAGGTCGCTCTCATCTGCGGTATAAACCTTGGAGTCCTTGGAGTTAATTATCTTAGTGTTGTTAAAGGTGATGCCCTCAAGCGTGCCACCGTTCTCAAGCTTCATCGTTGACTTTGCATTTGCAAGGTCGATAGTACAGTTGTTGAAGGTTACGGGCTGATTAGCACGATGAGTAGTATCGCCAAGGAAACTACCTGCATTAGTGCCTCCTTCCTTCCAAGAGAAGACGATATTATCAAATACAAGACCGACGCTATAAGCGGTATTGTTTACCTCACAGTAAGTAAGCGCTTTGCCACCGAGGATCATGTTTCCGTTCTTGATGGTAAGCGTGGAGCTTGATGTGGTTCCGGTCTTTACGTTGGTATAGAGTAGAGCCGCATTATGAGTATTACTATCCGTAAGAGTATATCCGCGAAGGTCGAACACTACCTTTTTAACGTTGTAGCAAAGGTTAGAGTAGTTAGCCGTAGTGGTAATCTCGTGGTCACCAAGAAGTGCGATCACCGCCTCGTTGCCACCATCGGTTACCGTACGCGCGGCGTGGAATGCACCCGTAGTGGTTGTAACGCCAAGCGCGGAGTCAGCGTAGAGCGCCTTGTAGTATCCGTAGAAGGTGTATTCGGATGGGTAGATAACGCCGTCCATCTTAGGATTGCTTGCCACCTTCTTATATACTGCGATAAGCTCGTTTTCACCGGGAAGTGCGGTTGTACAGCCGTACTCGTTTATGATATATGGGAGCTTGCTGTTCTCTATCTTAGAGTCTATGAAGGTAATGGTTTCACCTGTTGAAGCAGATGCAATCTTTGCGCCGTCGGGTGCGTTAGCCATATCAATAGTACAGTTATTGAAGTTAACGGGGAAGCATCCGGAGTATTCCTTGTCGGCGGCATAGCTCTTGATAAGCGTTGATGACGTAGAGCCCTCGGCGTAACCGATAGTCATATTCTCAAAGTTCAGGGTTGTACTGCAATTAGTTTTGCCGGCTGTTCCGTCGTACTGTGCAAGTCCGTAATTGCCAACGAGGAGTGTACCGTTTTTAACTGTAAGGGACATTTGGTTATCTGACGATTTCATGTGACAGAGGAAGAGCGCTGTCGTAGTAGACGTTCGTGCATCTGTCAAGGTGTGCTCGTCAAGGTCGATAGTAAGACTGCCTGTGTGGTATTGCAGATTTGAATAGTTACCGGTGTCTGTATTGACTACGTCGCGAAGAAGAAGAATTACAGCGCCGTCGCCAACGTTCTCTCTTGCTATATGGAATACAGATTCTTTCATAGTAGAGCCTAATGTAGAATCACCGACGAGTGACTTATATGCTCCGTAGAAGGTGTAGTCGTACTTAGTTCCGTCGCCGCCAACTGAGGGAGTCTTTGTAAAGAGTGCGTAAGGATAGTTTATGGGATCGTAGTTTCTGGCTGTGATGTAGCCGTACTTAGTTGCTACACCGCCGCCGAGTGACATTGTGGAAAGGTCAATATCAAACTGGTTAGAGGGCTTATAATACTGCTCTCTGTGCGTTGAGTACCATTCAACGGATACGTTATTTCCGTCAGCAGAGAAGTAGAGCATACAAACCATACCGGTTTCACCGCCCTGCTTATAGTCAAAGCCCTGAGGGTTGATCATCATCTGCGTAATAACGTTGCCGTTATCGCCAAGCGCCTGGGATGCGATGATGTCGTTGCTCTCAAAGTGACCTGAGAGAACAAGGAAGATGTTCTCGTGCTTGGAGATGAACTTATCCCACATCTCGTCACCGTTGTTGTACTTATCGTCCGATGTGTACTCCTCCTTATCGGGAATAGCAGTACTGGGAGTGCTCTGTGAGCATGGATTGCCATCCCTATAAAGATAACAGTGCGTGGTGATGATTACCTTGTAATCCTTAAACTCTTCGCTCTCAATAACGTTGCCTGCCCAGGTAAGCACCTCGTCAACTGCTGCAAAGTCGAGCGAGAAGATAAGGTACTTATTTTCACCGTATGTAAAAGTGGAGTAAGTGTTTGCAACAGAGCCTGCCTCGTAATAGCCCGAAATGTTTGCGGTATATCCCGCCTCATTTGCAAAGTAGTTGTTAAACTGGTTCTTTGTATCATGTGGCTCACCGCCGCGAATGAGGTTATAGGGAACTACTCCGTTAAGCTTAGTAATCTCTGACTTAGCGTGTATCCATTCTTCGTCAGTGTCGTACTGGGTTATGTCACCAAGGCCGAGAACGTATTGCATATTCTTCGCTTCCTTGTTGTCGACAATCCAGTCGTAGATGTACGAAAGATAGTTAGTGTCGTTCTTAGTATCCATTTCAACGAGAGTTTGTGTATCACCAACTACTGCGATTGAAAAGGCATAGTCCTCATTTTTATGTGGGTTTGTATTCAACCACTCTGCTGACTCGGCATAAGCCGCCATTACGCTAATCGTTACGATAGGTAAGATTAACACTAATGCAATTATTAGACAGAGAGATTTAGAAGTAAGTTTTTTCATAACCGTCTCACTTTCGTTTTTTATTCCTTCAATTATATTTTAACATATATGATATTGACAAAGTATATTAAAAGTGTTACAATATATATCAAAAGTCCACATTTGAAGAGGTAAAGGAGTATGTTTGTTCAACATCATAATTTCGGCACTCAGCCTATGCTGCGTTGCGGTCAAGCTAAGCGATCTCACAACTCTACTGACCACATTCATCAGTTTTTTGAGCTTGATATGATATTTGACGGGGAGATCGAGATTACACTTGGTAACAAGACCGTCGTTGCTCGCGCAGGTGATATGGCTATCATTCCTGCCTTTAGCAGTCACGCATTCCATACTCCCGATAACGTTAAAATGTTTATATGTGTTTTCCCGGGGGTTTTCCTCTCAGGAGCGTATTCGAGCGATATGCTTTTGCGTCCTAGACAGACACACGTATTTAAGCCATCTAAGCCATTGTGGCAATATCTTGTCGACAGTGAATTTTCATCTATGTGGGGGCACTACGTTTATGACGAGAAGAATGATGCGGCAGAAATTGGCAGACTATGCGCAATTTTCCATATGATAATGGCGGAGTACTATGCCGCAGTTCCGCTGGCGAGCGACGGTGAGTATTATGCGGCGTTACCTAAGGTGCTCTCCTATATGTCGGCGCATTACACCGAGGATTTGTCATTAAAGAGTGTGGGTGCGGCGCTTGGATATAGCCCGAAGTACGTATCTAATTGCTTAACGGCGATGCCTAACTTTAATTTTAGAAGGCTGCTTAATTCTATGAGAATAGAGCGAGCTAAGGAGCTGTTGCGCTCAACCGATATGAGCAATTATGAGATAGCTACTGCCTCAGGATTTAACACGGAGTGTAGCTTCCATCGTGTTTTCCGTGATTTTGTAGGCACGACACCGGGAGAATACAGAACCGTACAATAAACTGATAAATAGTCAGAAAAAGTACAATATTGACAACAAATATTTACATATATCGTCATTTTGACGATAAAAAAAGGAAAGCCGAGGATTATACCAAAGCTTTCCTTTTTATATTATTTAACTGTTGTAGTATTTCTGAGCATTACGTCGTGGTATCCACCCTCAACGATACTGGTCGAGCTTACTAATGTGAGCTTTGCCTTTTCCTGCAATTCCGGTATGGTAATAGCTCCACAGTTACACATAGTGGATTTTACCTTGTAAAGTGAACGCTCTACGTTATCATGTAAAGGACCTGCGTACGTTACGTATGAATCGACACCCTCTTCAAAGTTTAGACTAGCCTTGCCGCCAAGGTCGTATCTTTGCCAGTTTCTCGCTCTGTTAGAGCCCTCGCCCCAATATTCCTTAACATACTGACCGTTAATCATAGTCTTGGGTGTGGGGGATTCGTCAAATCTTGCGAAATATCTGCCGAGCATAAGGAAGTCTGCACCCATTGCAAGAGCGAGAGTCATGTGGTAATCGTGTACGATACCGCCGTCTGAGCAGATTGGAACGTATACTCCGGTTTCCTTGAAGTACTCATCACGCGCTGCGGCAACCTCAATAACCGCGCTTGCCTGTCCGCGTCCGATGCCCTTCGTCTCACGGGTGATGCAGATGGAGCCGCCGCCGATACCGACCTTAATGAAGTCTGCGCCTGCTTCTGCTAGGAATCTGAAGCCTTCGCGGTCAACGACGTTACCCGCGCCAATCTTTACCTTATCACCGTATTTTTCACGCACGAAGTCTATGGTTTTCTTTTGCCAGATGGTGTAGCCCTCTGACGAGTCGATACAAAGCACGTCAGCACCTGCCTTTACGAGTGCCGGAATTCTTTTCTCATAGTCGCGAGTATTAATACCTGCGCCTACTATATAGCTCTTGTTCTTATCAAGAAGCTCGTGTGGATTCTCCTTGTGCTGAGAGTAGTCCTTGCGGAATACGAAATATTTAAGATTGCCTTTTTTGTCAACGATGGGCAGTGAATTCAACTTGTGTTCCCAGATGATATCGTTAGCCTTCTTAAGCGTGGTGCTTGCAGGCGCTGTAACAAGCTTATCTAGTGGAGTCATAAAGGAAGAAACAAACTCGTCACCGTTCATACGGCTCACACGGTAGTCACGGCTGGTAACGATACCAAGGAGCTTGCCTGTTGCAGTTCCGTCCTCGGTGACAGCCATAGTGCTGTGACCCTTCTCTTCAAAAAGCTCCAAAACGTCGCGCAGAGTGTCGGTAGGCTTAAGGTTAGAGTCGCTGATAACGAATCCTGCCTTGTAGCTCTTTACTCTTGCTACCATTGCAGCCTCGTCCTCAATGGTTTGATTGCCGTAAATAAATGAGATGCCGCCCTCCTTAGCAAGTGCAATAGCCATGGTGTCGTTGGATACCGACTGCATGATAGCCGAGATCAGCGGAATGGTCATAGTGATAGCGCTTTCCTCGCCCTTCTTGAACTTAACGAGAGGGGTTTTGAGGGATACCTTGTTAGGAATGCACTCTGCGCTGGAATATCCCGGAACGAGGAGATATTCGCTGAACGTATGTGAGGGTTTATCGTAATAATATGCCATAACGACCTCCAAAATAATAGATTTAAATAAATATTACTAAAGATTATAACACACTTCGACTGTAAAATCAAGATGTTTTTTTATTATTTCATAATTTATTTTTATGATATTTTGACCGTCA
>JAZQRW010000038.1:0-4109 GCA_045629765.1 Eubacteriales bacterium | reverse complement strand
AGAATTGTACTCGACGAGTTTTCTGCGAAGGCAAGCGATAAGGATCTATCTGCTAAGGTTGATAAGAAAGATGCTCCCGTAGCTTCAAACGTAAAGGAATGATTCTAAAAAATCAGAAAGAAATGCCGAGAATTTTCCTCGACATTTCGCATTTGTAACACTTTTGTAACGCAGAGAGTGGTATAATGGCGGTACAAAAGCAAAAAACAGTTAAAATTTATCAAAAATATGATGATTGAAGGTGATTTTATCAATGACACAGCAGGAATTTTTGGATAAATACGGCATTAAGACTACCTTTGAGGAAATGAGTAAGGCGACGGGCTATCTTAAGTTTGCGGGCGATATGCTTTCCTCCGGCACCGGCAAGTCAGCTGAGCTGATGATGTATAAGCAGGGCTTGGATTTTATGTTCACGAAGTTTATCGATTCGCATATCGACCTGAAAGAATTCGGCAGTAACAGTAAGTTGTGGAATCTTGACCTCACGCAATTCGCCAAGGATTTTGAAAACGTTATGACAAACGATCCGCTCGAGAGAGATCTTGGCAGAAAGCGCAAGCCCTACGAGGGAGCAGAGCTCGAGGTTATCGATTCTCTCAAGGCGATTGCAGAGAAGTACAACGAAGAAACAAAAGACGTTTTGGCGTCACGCATCAAGAGCGGCATCGATCTCGGTGGATTACGAAAGAGTGCGCTCATCGATTTGAATAACGCCGATTCTGACGAAAAAAAGGAAAACGCAAAGAACGTCAGCACGATGTACCTGGCGATGAAAAAGGTAATAGGTGAAAGAACCTGGAAGGACAGAATCAATCCCTTGAACTGGTGGCGTATGATCAACGAGAGCATCTTTATGCTGCAGATTAACAGCCGAATGAAGGACGTAACTCGTGAGGAGCTGAGATCAGACCCTCTTAAAGTTGGCAACGTACGCGGTTCCAGGAATTTTGAAGCAGCGATGAACACATACGCAAATTTGAGGGCTTATTCAAGCGTTATTATCGACCAGAATACGATAACCGATCTGGAGAATTACAGAAATGAAAGAGCCGAGGAGAAACAAAACGAGGTGGATCTTGAAACCACTATTACCGGGAAAATCAAGTTTACCGTTGACGAGCTATCTCCCGATCTTGATAATACCATCGAAATACAGGAGCGTTACGAGGACGAACCCTCCAAGAATCTCAACAGAAGCATTGACTCTATGTAATTGATAATAAAAGTATTTTAAAAGCGGCTCTCGTTAAAAATTCAATTAAACAACCGTGATGTCGCATAAATAAAAAAATAAATAAAAGAAAGGTACTAAAAATGAAAAACACAAGAAATCTTAAAAACTACTCCGTTATCGCATTGGGCTTGGCATTTCTTTCGCTGATCAACATTATCTTTGAGCTTTTCTTCGGAGAGCTTAACAAGGAGCTAATCAATGCATCTATTCCCGAAGGATCACCCGAGAATATCGTTCTTATCACCAAGGTGTTTGTTTTAGTGGTGTCACTCTTCATCATTCTGCCTCAGATTTACATAGGCTTTAAGGGAATTAAGATAGCAAAGAATCCCAATCGCTCGATCGGACACATCATCTGGGGAATTATTCTTGTTATATTTACAGCAGGCGCTCTTATCACCCCATTCCTTGCACTTATCAAGGGCGAAGATGCACTTGCCAACGGTTCCGAGCTGCTCAGCATAGGCGTAGACGTCTTCGTTTTAGTCGAATACGTTAAGTATGCAATAGCTGTTCGAAATGAAAATTAATTAAATAATAAAAAAGGCTCTTTTTTAAAAAAATTAAAAAAGGGCTTTTTTTGTAACACTTTTGTAACGCTACTTTACTTATAATATATATAAAACTAAGTATAAGGAGTAGTATAAATGAAAAAAATACTTTATTTTCTTCTGCTTGCGGCAGAATTATTTGTTGACGTGCTTTTTATAATGGCATTGTTGAATAGTTATTTGTATATTCCGATAGCGGTTGCTGCTATCGTTTTGGTGATTGCGCTGACAAAGCATATTATTTCGCTTAATAAGACGACCGATCCCAAGGCTAAGCGAAGAATTAAGTTTAAGATCGTTTTAAGTATGCTGATTCCGGTTGCCGTTTACGCCGTTACTTATTTTCTTATCGCCATCGCATTTATTATTGCTTATACTTTCGGTGGGTTCTAACTTAGTTTATTGAATGGAGTCTTAACTATGAGAAAAACGTTGGTTTGTGCAATTTTGGTAATATTTATACTTCTGAATATTACGAGCTGTGGGCTTACAGTTCCTCGCCCGGAAATAAAGTCGGGAAGATTTGATATTTCGGTCACTTACGAGTATAACGGTGAACTTAAAACCGTCTCAGGCGTGTATGTATGCGAATACGACGGTATCGTTTGGTGGACGGTAAACGAAGGACCTTACGTAAATTGGAAGACTCACCTTGAGGGGGAGCTGAATACGGAGACGATTTCGGTTTGTACCACAGACGATGGCGGAGAGATCCTAATAACCCTGCTTTTGTATCCGCAATATTTTATGGGGGACCCCGAGTACGCCGATTTTACACCGATAGCAAGAGCAGAGATCTTCTATGAGGACAGAGAGATTGATGACGTTGATATTATTGCCGAATACGGTGTGAAGCTGATTGGATATGAATACGACGAGCCTATCCAAAACTCATTTAAATGATTATATTGAAAACGTAAAAGGAGATTTATGATGATTAAAAACAGAACAGCACAGCTTATTTATCAGACGGTATATTGTATATTGGGCGTAGTTGGTGTCGTTGCCAGCTTAGGAATTTTTGATAACGTCAATATAATTCGTTGGGATTTCTACGTTCACTTCACCAACATCAGTAATTTCCTTTGCCTTGGCGTTATGCTGGCTTCTTTAATTCAGACGGCGAAAAAGAGCGACGACAGCTACGTTACGGTTGCACCAATGCTTAAATTTATCGGAGTGCTTGGAATTCTTTTGACCTTCCTCGTATTCAACATTATGCTTGCGGGCGCTGAGGGACGTGACCCTCAGGCGAATTGGAGAATCGGCAGTCTTTTGTTCCACGTCGTTCTTCCCATTATGTACATAGCAGATTGGTTCTTGTTCCGTGAGCGTGGAAAGACTGAGTGGTATTATCCGATTGCCTCTATCGGTTTTCCTCTTGCTTACGTAATTTTCCTTCTTATACAGGCAACCATCTTGAAGTTTGACACATCTATTCTAATTCCTACGACAACCACACCGTTGATCTATCCTTACTTCTTCGTCAATCTTGAGACGCAGGGTATTCCGGGCGTGCTTATGTGGATAGCTATCCTTGCCGTTGCCTTTGCTGTGGTCGGATTTGCATTCTATGGCTTAGATAGACTTATAAAATCCAAGAAGTGATTTTATGAGAAGCAAAAAGCTCTTTTAAACAAGGGATAGCGTGTAGATATGGATAAATTAGTTAGAAAAATAGAAATTCCGCTTGCAAGACGCGCAATAGAAAAAGCGGGCCTGTATATCGTGCAGAAAAAAGATATTGACCGTTTGGCTGAGGTTGCGGCAGACGCATACCGCGACTATCCTCTGCACAATTGGTTTACAAATGGCAGGTATGATGTCAAGGCATCGGAGCTGCTTATGAAGGTTACGTTAAAAACGATGACCGAGGACGCCTTGATATACGCTGACAGTGAGGAAATAAACGGCTTTGCGGCCTGGCTGCCCTTTGGATTTGAAGGAAACAAGACCTTGCCGTTTTTGAAAAGCGGTGGACTTAAATTGTTCTTGCATTCTGGCGTTGGTTTTATAGGCAGGCTGCTAACCTACGAGAAATACGCTATGAACCTAAAGAAAGAGTTTACCGACAATTACGATTGGTACTTATTCAATCTTTCTATTAAGCAGAACGCTCAGGGAAAGGGAATTGCATCTAAGCTTATGCGTCCTATGCTTCAGTTTTGCGACGACGAGCGTATGGTAGCCTATCTTGAAACCAACAAAGAGGGTAACGTTGGTATCTATCAGCACTATGGATTTGATTTGATGAAGGAAGAGCTGATACCAAAAACGTCCGTCATGCATTATGCGATGGTAAGACACCCGAAAGAGAAAAG
>JAZQRW010000037.1:0-15034 GCA_045629765.1 Eubacteriales bacterium | reverse complement strand
GTTTTCTTTGCCACAGCCTCAACCGCCTCGTAGGTATATCTTGCGGCAAAGAGGGCGTGATCAAGCTCTTTTCCCGATTGCTCGTAGCGGTGGAGCAGATTTATTGCAGCCGTCTTGAGTCCCGAGAAGGAGAAGTCCAAGCTGTCGTCTGCTATGGCAGGCGAGGGGAGATAAAGCTCGCGATCCTTGTAGCTTTCGCATTTTTTATACTTTTTGTAAAATTCATTTTCGTCGCCGGTCGCCTTGATAAAGCCTTCTTTTGAGAGGGCGTCAAAGCCTCGTCCGGCAGGATAGGGAATACCGATAATTCTGCCAATCTTGTCAAACGACTCGCCAATGGCGTCATCGCGCGTAGTACCTATCATGGTAATATCTGTGTAGCTGTCCACACGGTAAATAGCGGTGTGACCGCCCGATGCCGCGAGTGCAATAAAGGGCGGCTTTGGCGCATTATCACTGTCGGTAAGATAGCAGGCGGCAATGTGGCCTTTAATGTGGTCAACGGGGATAAGAGGCTTGTTATTGGCAATAGCTAACGCCTTTGCAAAGTTGACTCCGACAAGCAATGCGCCAATAAGACCGGGGTTTGTCGTCACAGCAACCGCGTCAATGTCGTCCATTGTGACTCCCGCCTTCTTAATAGCCTCGTAGGTAATAGACGAAATCGCCTCAATATGTGCGCGTGAGGCAATCTCCGGCACGACTCCGCCGTAAAGGCGATGCGTTTCAACCTGAGAAGCGATAATATTAGATTTTATTGTAAAGCCGAGCTCGGTTTTTTCAATGACCGCAGCTGAGGTTTCGTCACAAGAGCTCTCAAAGGCTAGTATTTTCATATCCGTTTTCCTTTAAAAATTCAACACTTCTGATGATTTAAGCATAATTATCGCGTCGTCATCGGGATTTTTGTAGTAGTTTTTTCTGTAGCCTGCGCGCTTAAAGCCGTAGGCTGTGTATAGCTTGATAGCGGGTATGTTGTGTGCGCGTACCTCGAGAAAAATTGACTCAAGCCCCTTACCGCGCGAGGTCTTTACCGAGTAGTCCAGCAGGCGGTAGCCTATACCCCTTTGTCGCTTATTCGGCGTTACGGCTACGCGGTAAATCTCGCCCTCGGGTGCAATAAGTCTGCCTATTACGTATGCGATAACCTTATCATCCTCGGTGGCAACGAAGCACATAGCCCCCTCGGTGCAGATGCAGTCGCAAATAGCGCGCTCGCTCCAGGCGTCAGAGAAAATTTCACTTTCAAGCTCGGCAATCTTTGGTGCGTCAAGCGCACAGGCGCGTCTGAAATCCATATTATTCCTCGTCGTGTCCTTCGTTTTGTGCTTTAATTTCGGCGTCCTGAACCTTTATTTCTTCCAGCAGGCGTGCAATCTTCGCGCCGTGCTCTATAGAGCCGTCCTTAGTGAAGGAAAGCTCGGGCGTGATGCGTAAGTTGAGCGTAGTTGCAAGGTGATGACGGAGCATACCTGTGCATTTTTTGAGTCCCTCGAGCGCACTCTTTGAGTCACCTATGCAGGAAAAATAGACGGTTGCATATTTAAGGTCAGGTGCGACCTCACATCTGGTAACGCTTACAAAGTTATCAACAACCTTAGGCTCGCGCACGTTGCCAAGAGCAATTGCAAGCTCCTTTGCTACGGCATCGTTGATTCTGCCTCTTCTGTATTTTGCCATTTTTATATCCTTTCTTCTAGCTTAAGAGGAGTGTTTTTCCATCCTCCGCTAGCTCTTCCTTTATGTTTTTTACGAACGCCACAGCACCCTCGTGTGCTGATGAAATCACGGGTGTGCCGAGCAATTTTTGTATAGTTTTCTTTAGTGAGTGAAAATGAGTGCAACCAAGAATGACACACTCTGGCTCAGTGGCTTTGACCTTTGACAGTAAACCATCAAGATAAGACTTGCACTCGAGCGTGATTTTTCTGTCGCAAGAGCCTTCATCAATGAATTTTACAAGCGGTTGTGCCGAGATTGGCGTTAAAGAAACGTCAGGCAGCATAACGCTCAAGGCACCATCGGTCGCTGTATGCCGCGTGGCGAGCATGGTAACGCGGAAGGCGTGCGTTTTTTTAACACGCTCTACGGTTGGCAAGAGAGAATCAGTGGCGATTTCCCTTTCCTCGTCCGTAAGATACGGGTAAAGGGTTGATGCCGTGCAGCACGCAATCAGAATTTTGCGGCAGCCGAGTGCTTTCAGGATTTTTATATTTTCTTTGGTTATTCTTAAGATTTCGCGTCTTGATTTTGTGCCGTATGGGGCGTTTTTTCTATCCGACAGGAGAATTATATTTTCACGCTTGAAGTGTTGCCGAACCGAGTTTAGTGAATTGTACCCTCCCATACCGCTATCAAATATGCCAAGCATTTACAGCTTTGTCACACCGATGGCATCGAAAATAAGCGAGTCGAGCATATCGCTAAGCGACACGCCTATGTCCTTAATGAGCCTTGGATAAAGGCTGGTGCGTGTGAAGCCCGGCAGGGTGTTCACCTCGTTAAAATAGACCTCGTCACCCGATAGGAAAAAGTCGAAGCGCGCAAGGTGCCTTATGTCAAGGGCATCGGCAAGCACACCTACACATTCACGTATCTTATCGCGCACGCAGGTCGGTATGTCGGCGTTGGCTACCACGCAGGTTCTCCCCTTCGTGTATTTATCGGTGAAGGAGTAGAAGCCGTGACTTAAGACCTCACCGACCTCGCTTATATATCTTTTGCCACCGTAGGCGAGATATGCGCATTCGAGCTCTCGCTTTTGGGTAAGACATTTTTCGACTAAGACTTTGCCTTTTCCGTATCTGCATGCCAAATCGTATGATTTTGTAAACTCTTCTTTGTAATTCACGGCACTTGCGCCGAAAGAACTGCCCTGACGTGTGGGTTTTATGAACATTGGATATGAGAAGGATTTCTCACATTTTTCCTGCGCGGCAGCCGAGCTCTCGCCGTTAAATGATAGGTAATCAACTACGCGAATGCCGATATTCTCGCTTATCCGCTTGGCCAACACCTTGTCAAACGCAACGGCACCTGCTGTTGAATCACAGCCAACGTATGGTGTGTGCATAAGCTCGAGAAGGCCTTGAATTTTGCCATCCTCGCCAAATTCGCCGTGTAGAATTGGGATTGCAACGTCTATTTTGATTTTCTTACCCCCGACGAAGAGCGAGCTTTCAGCAAGAAGCGGTGTTGCGCATTCACCTTCAACGTAGAATTTGCCGTTTTTGCCGATGAAGCATTCGACAATCCTATAGTTATTGCGGTTTAATATGGTGCTGACGTAACGCTTACTTAAAATCGAAATCTGATGCTCTGCTCCTTGCCCTCCGTAAATTAGGGCGAGAGTGTATTTCTTGCTCATATTTATCACCTCGAAGTCAGTATATTCGAGGTAGAAAATGCTGTTACTGCTTTAGTTAGCTTTTATTCTATATTGATTAGTGCCACGCGGTCGTTACCTGAATAATCCTTGACGATTTCACATTCAAGACCGTACTCATTGGCTATTTCTATTAAGGCTTTGCCTTGATCAAAGCCGATTTCAAGGGCAATAAAACCGCCCTTCTTTACAAGGCTCATACCCGTAGGTACTATCGCACGGTAAAATTCAAGCCCCTCGCCGTCTGCGACAAGCGCAATTCTCGGCTCGCAGAAAAGTTCCTTTTCAAGTCGAAGATAATCCTCTTCCTTTATATAAGGGGGATTTGAGGTAAGACAGAAGTATTTTTGCTTCGTTACCTCATCGGGCAACGTACCAAGACAGTCGCCACTTATAAATTTTACACGCTCGGAAACACCGTTGTCCTTTGCGTTCTTCGCAGCAATCTCAAGCGCGTCCTCACTAATATCGACGGCTACGGCTTGTGTGTCGGAGGTGTTTTTTACACACGAAATCGCGATACAACCGCTACCCGTGCATAAATCGAGCATATTTTCGCCCTTCGGCAGTCGCTTAACAACCAAATCTACTAGAATCTCCGTGTCGGAGCGTGGAATTAAGCAGTCGGGGCTGACGGTGTATTCCTCGTTATAGAAGCCGACCGAGCCAATAATATACTGTAGCGGCTCACGATCGGCGCGCCGCTTGATTGCTTCGTCAAGCTCAGGTGAATAGCATACCGTGTTAAGAAAAATCGGCTTTGCACACCCACCAATGCGGTGAAACAATTCGCGCGCGTCATACGCGGGGTTATCCACACCTGCCGCCTCGAGCCTTTTTATTGCTTCATTCAGCGTCATTTGCTTCTGTGGTATCAGCGGCTTCGCTGTTTTCTTCTTGTGCGTTCTCGCTTATCTCTTCGGGCTTAGCCTCCCACGGACGCTCAAGATAGAACTGCATAAACTCAGGGTAATCGTTTCTAAGCGCGCACTTGATAGAGATAATTGCGCATTCAAGCATATCCGGTGTAGGCTCTTTTGTAGTAATTCTCTGTACCCACATACCGGGGGCGGATATAATTCTCGTTATAATATTATCGTGCTTGCCTGCAATCATAAGGATTTCATATCCGATACCCATTACCAAGGGCAGAGTCAGAAGCTTTATACCTGCGTAGGCAATGCTTGGTAGCCCCGGGAAGATGTTGCGAACGAACATACCTGCGAAGATACCCAGAGCAATCATAAGAAACATAAAGCTTGTTCCGCAACGGGGGTGGAAGCGTGTGTGCTTCATAGCGTTCTCGGGAGTTAACTCCTCACCTGACTCAAAGCAGGCGATGGACTTATGCTCTGCTCCGTGGTACATGAAGGTACGCTTAATATCCTTCATAAGCGACACAAGTGCAAGGTAAACGATGAATATACCCATCTTCAATCCGCCCTCAACGACAGCAGTTACCGTTGCTGACATTACAGCGGTTTTGAAAACATTCTTAAGCAACCAGTTGATGCCGTCCGCAATCCACGTCGGCAGAAATACAAAAAGAAAGACCGAGAGCGCCAAGCCTAAAATCACTCCGAGCGTCATTACGAAATCCATAATCTTGACGCCAAAGTGCTTCTTAAGCCACTTTTCAAACTTGGTTTCCTCTTCCTCGATGCCGAGTGCTTCGGCGGAGTTGTTGAGTGTCTTAACGCTGAGTGCCATCATTTCAATAAAGTTCACGACGCCACGGAGAATTGGAATATTTAAAATCTTGTGTTTTTTCCTGACCGAAACGAAGTTATCGTCGTACACTACGAGCGTGCCGTCGTCCTTGCGGCAGGTGGTGACGGTGCATTCGCCGGCCTTCATCATTACTCCCTCAAGCACTGCCTGTCCCCCGACCTTGTTCAGTCGGCAATTGGTTTGAATTTTATCTTTGCTCATTATAATTTGACCTCAAAATAATTATAAAAATATTTATACACGATAATTATAGCACATTTGAATACAAAAATAAAGGACTTTTTGTAAGATTTAACAAAGTTCACAATTTGTACACAAAAATCGGTGTTGACATAGGAGATAAAAAGGAATATAATTGGATTGATAAGAAAATGTCGTAGGTACAGGCGTCACCGGGCTGTCCGTGGTGAGTAATCGCAGTAAATAAGTATAGAGGTACGAAAATGAAAAGAGTATATAAGCTAACACCTGCTATAAAGGATAATATTTGGGGCGGAAACAAGCTCCGTGAATACGGGAAAGAGTCCGATACCGACAGAATTGCTGAGAGCTGGGAGCTATCCTTTACCACTGGCGGCGAGGCGAGAATTGAGGACGGCAGGACACTGAGCGAGGCGTTTACACGTAAGGATTGGGGTACTAATACCGATAAATTTCCGTTTTTCCCCGTGCTTACGAAATTTATTGACGCGAGGGAAAAGCTCTCCGTACAGGTGCACCCCTGTGACGAATATGCGCTTAAGAACGAGGGGCAGTACGGTAAGAGCGAGATGTGGTACATCGTAGATTGCGACGAGGGCGCAGGAATATATATGGGCACGAATGAGCCTGTTAATAAAGATGAATTTGCACGCTCGGTTTCCGACGGCACGGTGGAGAAATATCTGTCGTTCAAAGAAGTGAAGCCCGGCGACGTATACTTTATTCCTGCAGGCACGATACACGCAATCTGCCAAGGAGTGCTTATTTACGAGATACAGCAGAACAGCACGCTCACCTATCGCCTTTACGACTATCAAAGGCGTGATAAGGACGGTAATTTGAGAGAGTTACATATTGACAAAGCCATGACCGTGTCAAATTTTTCTCCATATAAAGCGCCTGAAATTGACGACGAAAACCCCGACGTAATCGGTAAGTGCGAATACTTTACCACCCAAAAATATAAACTTAACTTTACAAAAAAGAGCTTTTTTGTTGCAAATGAGTCATATTTGATGATTAGCTGTATATCGGGTGCGGGCACTATCGAGGGTGAGAAAATCTCAAAGGGTGATACCTACTTCATTCCTGCAGGTATGGGGGAGATTGAACTTTCCTCCGAGGGTGAAATGCAGATAATTACTGTTCAAACAAAGTAATAAAGAGAAATAAAAACGAGATAGAAATCACACTGAATGTTTGGTGAAATCTACCTCGTTTTTTATTTATTTTTTAATATGTCGGCATCAATCCGTGATTGTAGACTCCGTTACGTTGCCGCAAACCGTACACTTATATCTTCTGGTTGTAGTAGTTTCGGACGATGTGTAGGAGTACCCCTTTTCATATCTTTTAGTTTCAACAGTGCCGATAATGTTACCGCTATTATCCTTGACGTCAGCTTTTACGGTTCGGTTTCCTCCCGGTACGTAATTTGTGCTGTACGACTTGGTTTTTGTTTTACCAATCAATTCCTTAGTATTGAAGTGATAGCAGGATAAGCAGGTTGACGCACCTAATACGCAGGCAGGAAGAGCGTTTGTAAGACACACGCCAAAGCATAGGTTATAAAGAAGTGCAACCGTTGGAGTACAGCTTACGAACATCATTATGTAAAAGACTATGCTCGCAACAAACGGAATAGAGAAAATAAGCATAATCGTCAAAAAGGAGGCGAATACATATTTTTTATCATTCAAATAAAGCAACGAGAGTATTATGCTTGAAAATAGAATGGGCAATATTGCCGTAAATATTGCGTTCGTCCAGGACGAGAATCCGTATTCTAATGAATCTATAGCAGGGCCGAAGATATTACCGATATAATCGTCTTTGCCCCAAAATTCCTTATTCCATGTTAATGAAACGCCCAAAATGTATATCAGGGTAAAGACTACAGCTGCCACTATCACTATAATTTGAAATTTTAAATTCTTATCTTTGGTTTTCACAGTTATTCCTCCGTAGTGCGATTTTATATAATCATATCACACGCATATATTAAAGTCAAGCAAAGTGCGAAAAAATGTCGGCTCAAGCACACCGGATAGTGCGTTTGAGCCGTTTTATATTTAATTACTTTTCTTCCTTAGGACGCTTAATCTTATTAAGCTGAGCGTTCATCTTAAGAAGCTCTTCTTTAGTGAATGCAATATTCACCATGCCGATCATCGAGGTAAGACGAAGAACGGTGAAGCCGCCGAGCATTCCCATCATGCCCTTCATACCCTTGATATCGATGCTGAAGCCGCCTTCTTTCTTTTCGCCCTTCTTTTTGCCGCTTGAGTTCTTAGACATCTTCTTCTTGATGCCGAGTCCTACCTTAGCTAACCAGAGCTTGCCGCGGAAGGTCTTTGTGATTGTGGAAATCTTATCGTTAAGATTGAGTCTGCCCTCGGGCATTTCAAGGTCGAACCAGTTAAGGATTGCGCCCTTTTCTACAAGGCGGTAAGCCTCGTTGAAGGTTTCAACCTTATTGATTGTCGACTCGTCGGTGTATTCACCTGCAACTGCCTTAAGTGTGGAAGTACCCTCGTTCTTTACGTCGAAGTAGAAGAAGTGGTTCTCGCTCGTCTGCTTGCCGATGCTCTCACCGTTTACGAACAGCTCAACCTCGGGCATATTGGAGTAAACGGTAACCTTGGTTACGTCCTCAACTCTGTCAACGTATCTCTTACCGCAAAGGTGTACGAACTTCTCGTCGCTGAGCCATGCCTTGTATGCGTAGAAGGAGTCCTTCTTGTACTTTCTGTCGATTGTGACAAGACCCTTATGGTTCTGACCGTTCTCGCCGCCCTCTGCTCTTGCGTCAGCGCCGAAGTCAAACATATTCCATACGTGAGTAGCCCAAAGATACTTTCTGGTAAAGAGCTGCTTGATAAGCTCCTCGTGGTAGTACGCTTGATACTCCTCGGTGTAGTCACCTTGTGTGGGGTTAGAGGTGTGCCAGTTAAGAGCCTCACAGCCGTACTCAGAAACGCCTACGGGAAGATTTGGGTGCATAGCGTGGAACTTATCGAACCAAGGGCCGTTCATATCGGTGTCTCCGCCGTACCATCCGAAATAGTGGTTATAGGAAACGACGTCGGGAATTTCAAGATATGGCGAGTCCATAGGACACATAGAAACTGCTGCTACCGTTGTAAGACGAGTCTTATCAAGGCTATGAACGAGGTCGTTAAGCTCTCTGTGGTTAGAGAGAAGGTCAGGGTCCTTGTCGCCGTTCATTGTAATCTCGTTGGAGAGTCCCCAAACCACGATTGAGGGGTGGTTATAGTTCTGACAAACCAGCTCTGTCATCTGCGAAATTGTGTTCTCGCGTCCGTTTGGAAGGTGCTTTGAAATATAAGGAATTTCAGCCCAAATAACGAAGCCGTACTTGTCGCAAAGGTCGTAGAAGTACTGGTCGTGCTGATAGTGCGCAAGTCTTATAGTAGTAGCGCCCACCTCGTAAATGAGCTTAATATCCTCTTCGTGATGCTCGGGGAGAAGTGTGTTACCGACACCGATTCTATCCTGGTGGCGAGATACGCCGCGAAGAGGATATTCCTCTCCGTTAAGGATGAATCCACGATTAGGGTCAATCTCGAAGGTTCTAAGACCGAACTTAGCTTCAACACAGTCAACAGCCTCGCCGTCACGGAGAAGCTCTGCCTTGGCAGTGTAAAGATAAGGGTTCTTTCTACCATGCCAAAGGGTAGCGTTCTCAATAGCGATAGTAGCCTTGCCCTCGGTGTTTTCTGCTGTGTCAACAACGTTGCCCCCAGCGTCTGTAACCGTATAACGAACTGCAAGACCCTCAGCGTTCTTTGTAAATACCTGAATTTCTGTAGTCCACTTGCCGTTCTCGGACTTAGGTGTTACCATGATGCCGGGCGCGCCGTAATACTCAAGGTCAAAGTGGCTGTTATCTACACAGATAAGGTTTACGTTTCTGTAAAGACCGCCGTAGAAGGTGAAGTCTGCCATCTGAGGATATACAAAGTTGTTAGGCGCATTGTCAACGACGATAGATACGGTTGCTCTCTCGCCGAGCTTATCGGTGAGGTCTACGCGGTAGGTTGAATAACCGCCGTCGTGGTGGCAAAGATGCTCCTCACCTACGTAAACGTCGGATGAAGAGTTGGCGCCGTTTATCTCAAGATAATATCTGTCGGCTACGGGAAGCTCGCTCTTTACAAGAGTCTTGGTATATACGCAGCTACCGCGGAAGTAGTCGTTACCGCCGTCAATGCCGTCCTCTGCGTTCCAGGTATGAGGAAGATTTACAACAACGGCACCCTCGCTAGCCAAGGGAGTGGTGGAATTCTTTACGAAATTCCAGCCGGAATTAAGATTTAAAATATTTCTCATTGATTTCTCCTAAAATAACTTTTGTAAACAATACTGTACATATTGTGTATATTTGGTGAAAAAATAAACACCAATATTGTGTTTTTTAAAAATACGGTGTCCAACAAAATTTATGGACACCGTAAACGGTTTTGCTTAGAACTCTTCGCTAACAACTACGCTTTCAGCCTCGTGCTTTGCGTTAAGCTCTGCATTCATTGTTTCAAGCGTCTTCTTGTCAAGGTTATAAACGATAGCAACGCCGACGTACTGTGCAATGGCACTGAATGCATAAAGACCTGCTACGAGCCAGCAAAGTGCGGCAGCAGTCTCAGCGGACTGACCGATTGTACCAAGGTTCTCCTTGTAACCGATAAGACTGGTACCCATAAGAGCGATAACAGCCGCAGGACCTACACCCTGAGCAAGCTTTCTGAAGAATGAGTGAAGCGCGTAAACAACGCCTTCCTCTCTCTTGCCTGTCTTCCACTCTTGGTAGTCAATAGCATCACCCATCATAGCCCATGATACGCAGTTGTAGAAGCCCATACCAAGGCCGAAGAAAATAAGGCCGATGATGTAAATGATAAGCTGTACTGTCTTATTGGGGAAGAGTGGGAAGAGGCAGAGAATAGCGCCGCCTACAAGACCTGCGATAGATCCGATAGAAGCAACCTCTTTCTTACCGTACTGCTTAACGAGTTTGGTTGCGAAAGGCATGAAGATGAACATGGGAGCAAAGCCTACTGCAGTAACGACACCGGACATACTGGCGTTACCAAAGTGTGTAGCAAACATAATTGTGTTTGCGGTAGTAGCGGACTGCATACCAAGGAACATACCCATAGCAGCGATTGTACAACCAACTGCAGGACGGTTCTTCATGAATGTGCCGAAGGACTTGAAGAAGTTAACCTTCTCACCGTCGTTGTTAAGCTCAGCGTATTCGTTGCCGCGAATAGTGATGTTTTTAATCATAAAGATGAAGAATACCAATGCAAGAACGCCCATGATAAGCGCTGCCCAGAATACTCTCTCACCGAGAAGGTACTCAAGCTGTGCACCGGTAAGTGGGCTATAAACTGCATCGCCAACCTCATAAGGCTTGCCAGCTGTATCAGGGAAGATAGTTGGATTGTTAGGTACGTGAGTGAAGTCGCCCTCGGTAAGATTTGTGCCTGTAAGGGTGTCCTTTATTTTACTCCAGAATGCGGACGTACCGTCCTCAGTCCAGGTGATCTTGTTCCAAATAATCATAGGAAGAATGATACCGGGGAGCATACCGCCAACTGCGCCGCCGATAGATCTGAACACGGAGAGCTGAGCTCTTTCGCCCGCATCCTCTGTGACGATGTTAAGCATAGTGCCGTAAGGAACGTTTGCTACAGTGTAAGCTGCATCCCAGATGATGTAACCGATAATGAAGAGAATTGCTTTTACTACCTTGGGCGCATCATTGAAAGGAAGGAATACTGCAGCGCCACCTATTACGAGGCCGAGAGCGCCGATAAGTATGTAAGTCTTGTATTTACCAAGCTTGTACTTTCTCTGGTCTTTGTCGATAAGAGAGCCAATAAGCGGGTCGTTGATTGCATCCCAAGCCTGAACAATCAAAAGAAGAATTGAGAACAGACCTGTCTCAAGCATCATAAATACGAGCCAGAATGTCTGAACTGTGCTCTTAAGACCGAAGCTGAGGTTACAGCCTGCATCGCCGGCTGCGTACGCAAGCTTGTCGCGTATACCGAACTTTGGCTTGCCGTTTACGTCAAGCTCTACTGGTTTTTTAGCCATTTTGAAAATCCTCCAAATAATATACTGTTTGTTATAAAATTAACACATAAGTATTATAACAAAAATATGAGCAAAAATTAATCACCCAAAAACGCGATTTTGTGACACTTACGGGCGAAAATAAAATATTGCAATTGTAGAAAGTATACAAAATAATAGAATGAATATATTTTATTTAACTCTTGACTAAGGTTAATATTAATGTTATACTGTGCTTAGCGAGAGGAGGTGCAAGCTGTGTACAAGGAATGTAAGACCGAGCAATCGGCAAAAAGACAGTATGATTTAGAGCAGGCTTTTTTGGAATTACTGCTTACAAAGGAATATAAGGAAATTTCAATAAGCGAGCTGTGTGAGACGGTGGGCATTCCCAGAAAGGCGTTTTACAGATACTTCGACGATAAAGAGGGAATTCTGCACGCTCTTATACATCACACTCTTGTAAGATATGGCGAATTCAGTGCGAATTGCGTCAATTCAAGGCGAACTGTTAAAAAGGAAATCGAGCAATTCTTCGCTTATTGGAAGCTTGATTCGCAAAGGAAGCTTCTTTTGGCTCTTAGTGGAAGCAAGCTGCTTAATACTCTTATCAGCCTTTCTATAAGCTTCTCAAACTCACGACTTTTGGACCTTGGAAAATTCTTGAGTGAAAACGATAGTGAGATAAATGGGGAAATGTTCCTTTTTACCATCACAGGTCTTATGGCACTTATGATTGCGTGGTACAATGATGGATATAAGCGTACTACTGCCGAGATGGCTGATATAACCTGCAGACTCTTAACTGAGCCTATATTCCCAAATCTTAGCGAGTGGGGAATATATAATGATTAGTGAATAATGAATAATAAATAATAAAAACAGTCACGGTTGGGCAAAAAGAGATTGATGCTCCAAAGTGGCTGTTTTTTACACGTATATAGGGTAAATGTCAAATTATGTAAATAAATATTTACTTTTTATGAGTTAATTCCCAGAAGGTTATCGCCGCAGCGGCGGAAACGTTTAACGAATCGACACCGTTGTACATAGGTATTTTGACTGTGTAATCGGCTTTGTCTATAGTGCTTTTTCTAAGCCCTGTACCCTCTGTTCCGAGCATAATAGCAAGACCTTTTTCGCAAGAAAGCGTGGGATTGTCAATATCTATTGTGTTGTTTCTTAGCGCCATAGCGACGGTTTTATAGCCGAGGTCGTTTAGCATTTTTTGACCGTTTTCCTCCCAATCCTTGTTGTCTTTACCTATTACTGCCCAAGGAACCAGAAAAACTGTGCCCATGCTCACTCTCACTGCTCGCCTATTAAGCGGGTCACAGCAGTTTGGCGTAATCAGGACTGCGTCTATACCAAGTGCGGCGGCACTTCTGAAGATTGCACCGATATTTGTCGTATCGGTTATTCCCTCGAGTACGGCAATTCGCCCCTTACCCGTACAAATTTCTTGCGGTGTGCGTATCGTTGGGCGGTGCATAGCTGCAAGCATTCCGCGCGTCAGCTCAAAGCCTGTGAGCTTAGTTAATTCATCACGGGTGGCAACGTACATAGGTACGTCGGGGTATTTGTCCGCAAGCTTAACAACGTCGCCGGAAAGCAGTCTTTCGTCGGTTAAAAACGACACGGGTACGCACCCACCCTGCATTGCGACCTCAATTACGGTCGGACTTTCTGCTATGAATATAGAATTTTCGGGGCAGAGCTTGTTTTTTAACTGTGCCTCTGTCATACGCACGTACACGTCGAGCTCGGGTGCGTTTATGTTGTCGATTTTAATTATTTTTGCCATCGTCTTTTTGGCTTGTTACGTCGCGGAATTCAGCGTCGTATATGTTTTCGTTTTTCTTAGTGCTCTTGAGATAGAGGGCAGATCTTAACAGCTCGATGCCTGATAAAACCAACATAATACCGCAGAGTCTTTCTGCAATTCCTTTGAATATTAGAATTACGATAACGACGCAAATAAGAATACACGAGGTTACTACCTCATACCAGAACTCTCTCGTTCTGTTATTTCTGCTGTATATGAAGAGCTTTGCAAGTCTGTATATCGACCAGACACAGACAGCGATTGCTATGAGGTTAATTAACGATGATAAAACCCCTGTTTTAAACACCATAAGCAGAATTCCTACAATAATCGGGATACAATCGGCTATTATGCCAATGGAACCTATCGTACCGTTGCGATACAAGGAAATTCTTAAATAGAGTCTAAACGCTCCTGCAATAATAACGACGATTCCGACAATCCAGATTAGTATATCGAAAGCACTAAGGCCAAAAATCGCCAACATAAGACCACATACTATTGAAATAATGCCGGCAATTAGTGGCGAAGATAGGCTATACAACCATTTTTTAAATAATTCAAGCTTTTCACGCATAGCTTTGCTCCTTTTATATAAGATTTTATTTATCTAATTTGATTATACTGATTTTTCGAAGCTTTGTCAAGAAAAGGACTAACGAATAAACGTCAGTCCTTGAATATTATTCCTCTTCCGCCTCTTCCTTTTCAACCTCTGCGTCAAGCTCGTCGTTGAAACGGTTGATATTTTTTGCGTTTATGTAATACGAGTCACCCTTTGGGCTGACGAATGAGTATTCCTCGTCGTCGATGTCGTAGAGTCTGCCCTGCACGTCAAGCTTGCGTGCCGCCTTGCAAAATACGTCCAAAAACTCGTCTGTGTCCAATTCGTCGATTTCGATACCCATATCGTCGTTGATGAAGTTGAAGCTTGCCTCACTCTCGTCGGACACGCTTGCATAGTCGTCGTCAAAGTCTATATAATCCGAAGTTATTTCAAAGAAATCATCAAGCTCACCGGACTTCAAAAAACTGATAAATTTTTTAAGTTCTTTCTTTTCTCCGCTTATTTTAATTTCAAAAAACAATTCTTCGCAAAGTGTCATAAAATCTCCTTCTTGACATAGTCAATAAAAATGCTTTTAGTGTAGAAAAGTATATCATAGGCGCATATTATTTGTCAACAGAATTTTATTAAAAACAGCAAGATTTTTAAAATAATAAAACGCTGAAAATTATTCGCACTTTTCTACCTATATTATATATAAGCAGGCGCATGTTTGATAACACAAATTTAAATTCTGTATAAAAAACGCCGACAAAGCAAAAAACTGCACACTGAAGAAAATATTTTTTCAAAAACCTGAAAAAAATTAAAAAACCCCCTTGACAATTTTGGTTTGATGAGGTATAATAGTCAAGCACTTGTGTGTACAAGTGTGAATTGCTCATTGAAAATTGAACAACATGAAAATTTCTGAGCACTGAAAAAGTGCAGAGATTCTCGTTAATAACACTTTGAAATAATTACTCAAAAAGTAAAAAAAGCTAGATTGAAATAGCTCTAAGAAGATGTTAGCTTGAGGGAGACTTCAAGATAATATACAAATTTTTAGAGAGTTTGATCCTGGCTCAGGATTAACGCTGGCGGCGTGCATAACACATTCAAGTCGAACGGAGTATAGAAATATACTTAGTGGCGGACGGGTGAGTAACGCGTGAGCAATCTACCTCCCAGAACGGAATAACAACCGGAAACAGTTGCTAATACCGTATGAAATGGCAGT
>JAZQRW010000036.1:0-1833 GCA_045629765.1 Eubacteriales bacterium | reverse complement strand
TTTGTCAATATTTCGGCATCAATAGGTTTCAATTTCCAATTCAATCCTCGGTTTTGTACCCGCATTTCTTGGTGTTGCATAAGAACCATCATATTTAATGCCTGTAATCTTGAAGTTTGTACCTTTGTTCAGCACGATCTCAGCCTGCTTCTTTGCACCGAATACCATTTTTGTATCTTTGCCGGCATTGATCTTCATTATAACCTCTCTTCCACCGCCTGCGGGAGCAGAAGGATTAAACGGATTTTTCTTTCCGTCATAAGATGTACTCATATATGAGGTTGTTGTGAATGTTTTTCCTACCAATGAGGATTGTAACTGTGCATCGCTCATCTTGGTGTAGTCCTTTATGCCTGCGGATTTCAAAATATCATCGTGGCAATATCTAACAAGCTGACTATCTTTTCCTATGCTGTGCATACCTGCCTGAATATTATCGTCAATGTATTTTTCGGTTGCGTTCAACGGCTTTCCATTGTCAAGCTTATAATTCAGGTTCTGTGAATGTGAAAATCCGTCACCGTTAGGATTACTGTCGCTTATGTATAGTTTAATTGCATCCGTTACATCAGGATCGTATATATCCTCCATATCGTCACGCAACTTTTGAGCATCGTTATCGTCAAACGTACCATAAGTTATATTGCTTGCACCCATACCCGAACCCGTCATTGTAATTCCGGTATGGCTCTGCCCGATACTACTTATGCTACTTCTTGCTCCTCTTCCTCCCATTATGTTTTCTCTCTCCAATTCTTTGTTACTTTGTTATCAAAATATATGACTTTAATATCGCCATAGTCAAAATCTAACTCGCCGCCATAAACCAATATTGTTGACGGTTCTATCTGCCTGATCATTTCTCGCATTCCATCTTCCCATATCTGTAATGCTTCGCTATTCTGTTTTACGCCTATTGTTGATACCGATACAATGCTACCTTTAGGAATACCCAAGAAGCAAAAATCAAAGGTTTCTGCCTCAGCCCAAGATATTGTCGGTATTACCCTTATACCCATTGACTGATAATAAGCTCCTATCTGCCTACTACGGTAAATATTCCATATCTTCATAGGCATAGGCATATCCATATATAAGCTAAAATCAGGCGTTAAAATGCACTCATATTCCCTTAACGTATCAACGTACTTTTCCGGAGCATTCCACAATCTCTCAAATTGGTAATCGTCAACGTAGAAGTGAATACCGCAATTTTTGTTTTTGCTTGTCTTTGCATAGTTAAAACCGATTAGATCTTCGGGAATGTAATTGTTATTCTTGATCAACGGCATCTGCCAAAAGTCATTTGAGAGGTTTTGATGGTCTACCAAATCAAGATTATAGGCTTTGTTTGTTCGTTCTCTCTCGTCACCGTAATAACCGTCATCTTCCTCAAAAATAATGTCTAAGTCAAAGCCTGTTAGTGTTATATCAAAATCCAAATCGTCAAGCTCTTCAAGCTCTATCTTTAACAGCTCATAATCCCAACCTGCATCTAATGCAAGCTTGTTATCGGCTATTATATACGCTCTCTTTTGCTCTTCGGTCAAATCCTCGATAAATAGGCAAGGCACTTCATCCATACCGAGCTTTTCAGCACCTTTAACTCTGCCGTGTCCTGCAATAATACCGTATTCGCTATCAATAAGAACCGGATTTATAAAGCCGAATTCTTCTATTGACTTTGCTATCTTTTCAATCTGCTTCTCGTTATGCGTTCTCGCATTGTTTTTATACGGTTTTAGCTGATCTATCGGTACATTTTCGTATCTTCTCATCTTACTCCTTTCCAAAAAACCTATGGGAGTTAAAAATATTCGCATACGGAGGAAG
>JAZQRW010000035.1:0-11222 GCA_045629765.1 Eubacteriales bacterium | reverse complement strand
TAAAAACACAAAATTTTATGGCACAATAAAGAATAACTACTATATTTTGTTATCTAACAAGAAGAAAAGGACGAAGAAGTTAATTTTTCGTCCTTTTTTATATGAAATTTATTCACTCAGAGGAAAAAACAGAGCAGTGCCAATAATAGCACTGCTCAAAAGTCTGCTAAATAAATATTACCGTTAATCAAAAATTAAATCCGTCGTAGCCCCATGTTGTTGTAGGAGAATACTTAATGTAGATGCGGCTGGTTGGTATACCTAAAATTTTAGATGCGAGCTCGCAAATCTCCTTAGTCAAGGCATCGTACACGTCAGTCGTGAACTGACCGAGGAATGATACCTCAAGGATTGCCGCATCGGTTATTTCTCCGCGAAACGCCATAGGTATGTTACCGCTAAAGGATAGCATAAGCCACTCCTCGCTCTTTCCGGCTACACGCTGCATAACCTCTCCGAGAGCTTTCGTAAGCTCTTTTTCAGACTCCTTTGAAATGCTAACGCTGGTTGTTGTTTTAATATAAGGCATTACTTTTTCTCCTTCATTATGTCATTGATTTCAATATACGTGTACAGTGAGCCGAGTATAACTAGGGGCAGATTCTGCGCCTTAGCCATATCCCGTGCTAAATTAAAAGCCGTTTTTGTGTCGGGTGATGGCATAGTGTCGATGCCAAGGTGTCTGTAACACTCAGAATACTCCTCGGCTGATAAGGCACGCGGGCTGTCTGGCGTTATCGTAAAGACGCACTTAGCAATCGAGGCAATATCGCTGGAGATGGCATAGTAATCCTTATCCTTAAGCACTCCGCTAAGACAAATTACGCGCTCATTTTCAAAATACTGACGTATGCTTTTGACCGCTACCGAGATACCCTGTGCGTTGTGTGCGCCATCGAAGATTATTAAAGGCTCCTTTGAAATAATCTCAAATCTCGCTGGCCACGAAGCCTTGCGTACACCCTCGTATATCGCCTCCTCGGATATATCGAAGCCTTGCACCTTTATAACGTCAATAGCGTCAAGAACGAGGGCGCAATTTCTCGGTTGATACTCTCCGAGTAAAGAAATATTTACATTTTTGCGTGATTTGTAGTCAAATGTTGTTCCACTGAGTTTTGCTTTCGTAACGGTTAACTGCGAATAATCGCTCTTATAAAACGTAGCTGATAGCTCGTTTGCCCGAGTACGAATGGCCGTTTCTGCCTCATGTGACTCGCCACCGTAGAGGACACTGCCACCCTGTTTTATAATGCCTGCCTTTTCCTTAGCAATTTTTTCTACCGTGTCACCGAGGAACGCTACGTGGTCAAGCGCAATGCCTGTTATAACCGAAAGCACGGGGCAGGGGATTATATTAGTCGAGTCAAGCCTGCCACCCATTCCACACTCAAATACTACGATATCCACTTTATTTCGTCTGAAATATTCAAGCGCGATTGCCGTGATAAGCTCAAACTCGGTAGGCTTATCAGTCATACTATCTGCAATAGGCTTTACGTATTCAGTGATTTTTGCAAGCTCGTCATTTTTAATATTCTCGCCGTTTATACGCATACGCTCGTTGAACTCCACTATATAAGGTGAGGTAAAGAGTCCCGTGCGGTAGCCTGCCTCAATGAGCACGGAGCTTAGCATAGAGCAGAATGAGCCCTTGCCGTTAGTGCCTGCAACGTGTACGAATTTTAAATCCCTTTCGGGATTGCCGAGCTTGTCGCACAGCTCTTTGATACGCTCAAGTCCGGGATTACAGAACGTCCAGCTTATGCCGTGAATATATTGCAAGGCTTCTTCGTAATTCATCTGTCTTTTTCCATGATTATCCTGCATATAAACGCTTTTATTTATTATTTTGCATACGCTTATGACCGTGGGTATAAGAAGTAGCGACACGGGAATAAGCACTGTATATTCTGTAAGTCTGTATATAAACCAGCCAAGATAGGTCTTTGAGCCGTAGAGCATACTAACCCAAAGAGTGTTGATTAAAAGGCCAAAAACTATATTGTTTATAAGAACAGGCGGAAGAATACTTTTAAATACGCTCGGCTTTTCTCTTTTGTAGAGGAAAAGACCGTAGGACATACCCATGAGAAAGGCACAGACGGTAAATCCCGGGTGATACGGTCCTATCGGGAAGAGGAGAGCGCCTATTAAGTCGGCGAGTGCATAGGATAATCCCGCATACCAAGGGCCGAAAAGATATGCGGCTATGACGATAGGCACAAAGCTAAAGCCGACTTTTATGCCCATAGTATTTATAGAGAGAAAACGGTTTAGGACTATTTCTGCCGCAACCATAGCCGAAAGCATAACGAGCCTTCTTACCTGAAGTGAAGCAGTATGCTTTTTCATAAAAAAACACCTCCATGATACAGACATCACCTTCTGCACCATAGCGGTATCACGTGTAAACGGATATTCGTGGGTAACAGTGGGATGCGAAATATACACCGCAAGCTACAAGCTTTTCGTTCCTGTGACAACTCCCCGTCCACAAGACACTGTACGCGTATAAATCTACTCTGTTCTTTAATATCTTCCATTCTAGCACAAAAGAATAGATAAATCAATAGAATATCAAATATTTGTTCTAAAAATACAGTTAACCTATATACGTGTTAAATTTACTATTAAAACAATTTGAAATTATTGACAAATATTCATATTTATGCTATTATTTAAATAGAGTTAAGCACTCAAAAAAGGAGGAAATTTTATGGGAAAGCTTATTAAAGGATTACTGATAACTGTTTTGGTCTTGGCGCTTCTTGCCGTTCTTTTTGCCGCGGTCGTAGTTGGCGTAGTAATGTACATGTCACGCGAGACGCCTATGGAAGAATATCCTTATATGCAGGATAGGGCAAATATTGTAGAGATTGAATTGGCGACAGTTGAGAATCTTGGCGGTGATATGCCTATTTGGAAGAGTGTTTGCAAGGTTGATGATATCGATGCATTTCTTGCTGATTTTGAGGCGATTAAGTGCCGCGGCGGATTAAATATAACTGTTGATTTTGACTTTGAGAATGATGCCTTGAAGGTAATCAAGTTCACCTATTCAGACGGTACTTATGAGGTTATCTCAATGATTGGCAACGCAGACTCGTCGATGCAAGATGCCGACGATTTAAGTGCTATCTTCTCGGATAGACTCTGTTCGTTCAATCAGGCGGACTTTGACGCACTGTACGATAAGTATCTTGGGAAGTAATAAGTAAATATAGAGTGGCTTAGCCTTGGATTTGAGGTTAAGCCACTTTTTTATTGATTTCATTATTTTCAATTGTTTAGTTTTGGAAATATAATAGGCTAACTTTGTTAATTTACTTACTATATTTCCGTGTTATAATATATGTAAAACAGTAAATATTTTCTTGATTTAAGGAGAAAACGGAAAAAATGAGAGTTGCAGTGGTAGGCATAGGCGCGATTGCACCTTTACACATAAGGGGCATCTTGGGTGCGGGGCAGGAGATTGTGTCGCTTTGCGATATTGAAACAGAAAAGTGCGTGCGCGCTAACGAGGAGTTTGGACTTAATGCTACGGTGTACTCCGACTTTGATATAATGCTTGAGAGCGAGAAGCTTGATGCCGTGCATATTTGCACCCCGCATTATTTGCACGCGCCGATGATATGCAAGGCGCTCGGCAGAGGTATTAACGTCCTTTCCGAGAAGCCCGTGGCTATCAATCACGAGCAGCTCGCGGACATTGAGCGCGCGGTTAACAGCTCTAAGGCACAGCTCGGTGTGTGCTTCCAAACCAGATACAACGAAACAACGCTTTACATAAGAGAGTTCTTTAAGGATAAGAAGATTACCTCCGCATACGCGAATTTGACCTGGTGCAGAGATAAGGAATATTATTCCTCGGGTGCTTGGCGCGGAACCTGGGCGCAAGAGGGAGGCGGTGTTATGATAAATCAGGCGATACACTCGCTTGACAACCTGCAGTGGATTTGCGGTAAGCCCACTAAGGTGCTCGCCCACGTGTCGAATAATTCACTGAAAGACACCATCGAGGTTGAGGACACAGCCTTTGGTATATTTACTCTTGAGAACGGCGGCAACTTCGTGCTCCACGCGACGAATGCGGCAAAGCATAGCTTCCCCCTCTGTCTTGCGTTTCATTCCGAGAGTGACACGCTTGAGGTGAGTGCCGAGAACGTTATCATCAACGGTAGGTGCGTTACCAAGAGCAACGGTCAGCCAATCTTTGGTAAGGATGAATGGGGTAGCGGACACGCGATTTTAATTGAAAAATACTACAATTGTTTACATAATGGCGAGAAATTCCCGATTGATTTCTACGAGGCAAAGACCGCAATAGAACTTATTCTTAAAATGTATGAATCAAACGGAAGAGAAATCAATGTATAAAAGGAGAATTGGAAAATGAAGAAAATTGTAATACTTGGATGTGAAAACTCACACGCCAACACGTTTTTAGGCTTTATAAGAGATAACGAGAGATACAGCGATATTGAGGTTGTCGGCGTTTACAGTCACGACGATGAGGCTGCAAAGAAGCTCGGTGATACCTTTAGCGTGCCGGTACTTTCTTCCTACGACGAGGCAGTGGGCAAGGTCGACGGCATTATTGTCGTTGCAAGACACGGTGACAATCATTATAAATATGCAAAGCCGTATATCAAGAGTGGTGTGCCGATGTTTATCGACAAGCCTGTCACCGTAAGCGAGGAGGACGCGCTGGACTTTATGCGTGAGTGTAAGGAAGCAGGCGTACGCGTTACCGGTGGCTCATCTCTCGTACATAACGATTGGGTTAAGACCTTGAAAAGAGAACGCGAGGTGGGCGTTGACGGCAAAACACTTGGAGGCTTTGTTCGCTGTCCCTTGATTCTTGAGAACCCGCACGGTGGCTTCTTCTTCTACGCAGAGCATCTTGTGGGCGTGACGTCTGCTATCTTCGGATACTATCCTAAGAGCGTTAGGGCGTACAAAAACGGAAACAATATCACGGTTGTCTTTAGATACGACGATTATGATGTAACCGGACTTTATACAGACGGCTACTTCACCAGCTATTACGCTATGCGTGCATCGGAAAACAAGGTTTCGGGTAACGAATTCCCCGTAAATGCGGACAGCCCCTGCTTCAGCATTGAATTCGAGGAGTTTTACGAGCTTCTTTCGGGTGGGGAGCAGAAGATTTCCTACCGTGATTTCATTGCCCCCGTGTTCGTTATGAATGCAATTAACCGTTCACTTGAGGATGACTGCGAGATTGAGGTAAGGAGCTTTGAGGTATAATGGGAAGCTTTAAATTATCGGCATTTTCCGACGAATATCACTCAAGCCTGGTTGAACAATGCCGTGCGCTCAACAGACTTGGCATTGAATATATGGAGTTGCGCGGTGTTGATGGCAAGAACGTGTCCACTCTTACCTATGACGAGGTAAGAAACGCAAAGAATGTTCTTTCCGAATACGGTGTTAAGCTTTCTGCGATAGGTTCGCCTATTGGTAAAATCAAGCTTGACGGCGACGTAGACGCGCATATCGATATGGCAAAGCGTGTGTTTGAGACGGCGCTTGAGCTTAATACAAAAAATATCCGAATGTTTTCCTTTTATCTCCCCAACGGCAAGAGTCGCGAGGAGTGCAAAAATCAGGTGTATTCCGAGCTCGAAAGACTGGTTACACTAGCCGAGGAGTACGACGTAACTCTTTGCCACGAGAATGAGGCGCTTATTTACGGCGAGAGCCCCGAGAAGTGTCTTGAGATTGCAGAATATTTTAACGGCAGATTAAAGCTTGTTTTTGATATGGGTAACTTTGTGCTTGACGGCTACGAGCCGCTGGCGGCTTACAAGCTCTTAAAGAGTCATATTGAATACTTCCACATTAAAGACGCATTGTATGCCGGTGCGATAGTTCCCGCAGGCTGTGGCGAGGCGAAGATTAAAGAGATACTTGACGATCGCCGTATCGATAAAGCAGGCGATACGTTTATAACACTTGAGCCGCATTTACAGACCTTCAGCGGCCTTAACGCTCTTGTGGGTAAGAGCTTTGACAACCCCTATAAATATGAAAATCAGCAGGTAGCCTTTGAGGATGCTTGTGATAAATTAAGGAGGCTTATATGATTAGCTATAATAAGGATAAATTAACAGTAAAAATTTACAAGGACAGGGCTGAAATGGGAGCAGCAGCTGCTGCTGAAATTAGCGAAAAAATCAAACAATTGTTGACAAATAAGCCACAAATCAATATGATTTTTGCTGCAGCGCCATCTCAGTCTGAGGTGCTTTATGCATTAGCTAACGATAAGAGTATTGAGTGGGAGCGTGTAAACGCATATCACATGGACGAATATATCGGACTTGATAAGGATGCACCTCAGGGCTTTGGCAACTTCTTAAAGGCTCACATCTTCGGACTTGCCCCCTTTAAGAGCGTTAACTACATAGATATAACCGCTACCGATCCCGAGGCTGAGGCAGAGCGATACGGCAAGCTCCTTGACGAGAACCCCACCGACATCGTCGTTATGGGAATAGGCGAGAACGGACACATCGCCTTTAACGACCCACCCGTTGCGGACTTTAACGATAAGAGAACGGTTAAGCCTGTAAAGCTTGATGAAATCTGCCGAAAGCAGCAGGTAAACGACGGTTGCTTTGAGAGCATTGACAAGGTTCCAACTCACGCCCTTACTCTCACTGTCCCGACGCTCACGCGTGCACCTTACCTCTTCTGCATAGTTCCCGCCGCAACTAAGGCACAGGCGGTTTACGAGACGCTTAACGGCACTATAGACGAGCATTGCCCTGCAAGTATTTTGAGAACGCACGACAACGCAATACTTTATATTGAAAGTGAAAGTGCGAAGCTGTTATGATAAGAATTAAGAGTGACAAAATTATAGTTGACGGCGGATATTTTGACGGTTACTTGTACATCGATGGCGACAAGATTAAAGAGCTTTCGACTGTGAAAAAAGACGCCGATAACTGCTATGACTTTACCGGAAAATACATAAGTGCCGGATTTATTGATATGCATACGCACGGCGCAGGCGGACACGCCTTTATGGATAGCACTGTAGAGGACGTCGTTCTGGGCTGTAACTTCCACCTTAACAATGGTACTACGAGTATAGCACCGTCAATTTCAGCAGGTGAATTTGATACTATGAGAAATGCCGTTGTCAATATCAGCATGGCAAAGAACTCTCCCGAGCTGAAATGCAACATTTTGGGCGCGCACCTTGAGGGACCGTACCTTTCGGCAAAGCAATGCGGCGCACAATGTCCGACTTTTATAACACCGCCGATAGCAGATGATTATAAGAGCCTTATCGAAGAATATGGCGAGCACATCTGCCGATGGACCTATGCACCCGAGAACGATGCGGACGGCAAATTCTGCAAGTATCTTACAGATAACGGCATTATCGCCGCGGCAGGACATACCGACGCAAAATACGAGGATATGAAGACGGCTATAGATAACGGCTGTAACCTTATAACTCACCTATATAGCTGCACTTCTACCGTAACGCGTGATCATGGCTTTCGCTCGCTTGGAGTTATTGAGAGTGCTTTCCTTCGCGACGAGCTTTTTGTTGAGATAATCGCTGACGGTAAGCATCTGCCCCCCGACCTTATCAAAATGATAATTAAAATTAAAGGAACTGACAAGGTTGCGCTTACCACCGATAGCCTTGAGATTGCCGGCACGGATATAACTGAGGGCGTAATGAGCGGAACTGAGTTTATAGTCGAGGACGGTGTGTGCAAGCTTCGTGACCGTTCTGCGTTTGCAGGCAGTGTTGCAATGTCAAATGCGCTAATTCGTACACTTGTATTCTCGTGCGGATTTGACATACCTACTGCAGTTAAAATGCTTACCGAAGTGCCCGCAATGATATTAAATGTAAACAAAGGTGTGCTTTCTAAGGATAAAGATGCCGATATTGTCGTATTTGACGATGACATAAATATTGTAAATGTATTTGTAGGCGGCGAGCTTAAAAAGTAAAAGCCTTGCGAAAATCTGCAAGGCTTGGAGTTAAATTATTTGCTTTGGCGTTTCCTGTGAGGGTGGATGTCCGAACGCTCTTACGTACTGCTTATAGAAGCTGACGTAGCTGTCAAATCCACAAAGATAATATATTTCAGTGGGGCGTTTGCCTTGTTGAAGCATATTTTGCGCATACAGCAGTCTTTTTGTTACTAAATACTTATATGGAGAAATATAGAGCTGAGTTCTAAATAGCTTAAACAGATATTGCTCGCTTACGTTGAAGTGAGCGCATACCTCGCGTATTTCCTTAATGGAAAAGAGATTTTCATTTATGTACTCTATAGCGTTGGATAAAAGGGGCGTAAGCATTGAAGGAATATGCGCCATGTCAATGTCGCAAAGTCTGAGATTGTACATAATCTCGGTAAGAAGCGAGCATAGAATTTTGGCAAAATCATTTTCACAAAGCTTTATAGAGTAATATTCCATTCTGTCAAAGGCTTGTGCAATTATACTTTCAGCGGGGCAGTTAATTACCTCAAGCTCCTCTGGGATTACGTTTAGGAGCTCTCGGTCTATTATCGCATCGGAAAAGGCAATATTGAATCTTGAATATTCACTGTCCTTAGTAAATTCGATATAGTGATATTTATACGGGCGAATGAAAATCAAGTCGTTTTTTCGTAGCTTGTACTTCTTGTCATCAATTATATAATTAGCCTCGCCCTTTTGGAAGAAAATCAATTCGTACGTTGTGTGGCAGTGCATTGAAAATGTTTCGGCACGCTCACTCGGCTTCTTGAAGGTCAAGTGATTATAGGATAGTTGTTCAGTTTTGATAGTCATATAAGCACCTCCGCAGATAATTATATCATAAACTAAACTAAATTTCAATAGAAAATAATATAAAGAATAGGAGAAAATACCATGGAAAAGAAATTAAACCTTGCCATCATAGGTCAGGGTAGAAGCGGAAAGGATATTCACGGTGGATATTACGTCTCGGAAAGGAACGAATACTTCAACGTAAAATACGTCGTTGATAAGGATGCGAGCCGTCGTGAAAAGGCGCTTAATATGTATCCCGGATGCGAGACCTTAGCCGACTACCGCGAGCTTCTTGCGCTTAAGGATATTGACTTGGTGGTTAACGCATCTTATTCGGAGATGCACTACGATATCACAAAGGATCTTTTGGAGCACGGCTTTAACGTACTTAGTGAGAAGCCGTTTGCTAAGACCAGATACGAGTGTGATGTGCTTATCGAAACAGCAAAGAAGAACAACGTTATCTTAGCAGTATTTCAGAACACCCAGCTTGCGCCATTTTATCTGCACGCTCTTGAGCTTATCAAGAACGGCACGCTCGGTGACGTAAAGCAGGTGAGCATCAGATACAACGCTCTCGCGCGCCGTTGGGACTGGCAGACGCTTCAGAAGAAGGTTGCGGGAAGTGCGTATAATACAGGTCCACACCCTGTTGCGATGGCGCTCGGTTTCCTTGATTTTGATAAGGATTTCAAGGTCGTTTATTCAAGACTTGATACCGCACTTACCAGCGGTGACGCCGATGACTACGTGAAGATTCTTCTTGAAGCACCTAAGAAGCCACTTGTTGATATTGAGATCAACTCCACCGATTGCTTCACTGATTATAACGTAAAGATTCAGGGCTCAAGGGGTACTTATAAGGCAACTCCTCAGGACTACAGCCTCCGCTATATAGTTGACGGAGAGAATCCCGAAAGACCTGTAATCGAGGAGTCCTTGCAGGACGAGAACGGCAATCCCATCTACTGCTCAGAGCAGCTTGTTCGTCACGACGAGGATGGCACATACGAGGGTACTGCGTTTGACTTAGGCACGGCTCGTATTTACGAGAACCTTTATCACGTTATCACTGACGGTGCAGCTCTTGCTGTTCCGCTTGAGCATTCCGCAATGACTATTCAGGTTATTGAGAGAGCACACGCAGAAAGCCCCCTGCCCGTAAAGTTTCTTTAATTAAATATAAATTTACCAAAAACAAAGCCGAGGCGCTGTAATGCAATACCTCGGCTTTTTCTTTATATGATTTTAAGTGTTTTTTGAATCAGCGTTTGATTTTATCTTCTTACAGCAGCGTCGGTAGCGTGGGCTTCATAGGCATTGTCGCTGCCACCTGCTCCAATATTCCAGCTGTTTCGACTACCCTCGCCGTCCTCGTGAGCATTGTTATACCAGGCTTCGTTCGGGTGTTCTTCCTTTTTGTTCTTACGGAACAAGTTTAAAAGCTTCTTAAAAATATTCATAATATCCTCCTTTGAAACTTTATTACATCTAAATTATATCATAGGTAAACTAAAAAATCAATATTTCTCAAAAATCTCTACGTAAAAAGCCCTCGGCATAACACCGAGGGCTCAATATTATTTATCCGTAGTCGGACAGTCTTAATTACTTAAGAGCTGCCTGAGCTGCTGCAAGTCTTGCAATTGGAACTCTGAATGGTGAGCAGGATACGTAGTCAAGACCGATCTGGTGACAGAACTCAACAGATGTGGGGTCGCCGCCGTGCTCGCCGCAGATACCGATGTGAAGCTTGTTGTTAGCAGGTCTGCCGAGAGTGCAAGCCATGTTCATAAGCTTACCAACACCTGTCTGGTCGAGCTTAGCGAATGGATCGTTCTCGAAGATCTTAGCATCGTAGTATGCGCCAAGGAACTTACCTGCGTCATCACGGGAGAAACCGTATGTCATCTGTGTAAGGTCGTTAGTACCGAAGCAGAAGAAGTCAGCATTCTGTGCGATCTCATCAGCAGTGAGACATGCTCTTGGGATCTCGATCATGGTACCAACCTCGTACTTAAGCTCTACGCCTGCAGCTGCGATCTCAGCGTCAGCAGTCTTAACAACTACTTCCTTAACGTACTTAAGCTCCTTAACGTCGCCTACGAGAGGAATCATGATTTCAGGAACGATGTTCCATTCAGCGTGAGCCTTCTGAACGTTGATAGCGGCTCTGATAACAGCAGTTGTCTGCATCTTTGCAATCTCAGGATATGTTACTGCAAGACGGCAGCCACGGTGACCCATCATTGGGTTGAACTCGTGGAGTGAAGAAATGATAGCCTTGATGTCCTCAACGCTCTTACCCTGTGACTTAGCAAGAAGGGCGATATCCTCCTCTGTCTGAGGAACGAACTCGTGGAGTGGTGGGTCAAGGAATCTGATACAAACAGGGT
>JAZQRW010000034.1:0-3260 GCA_045629765.1 Eubacteriales bacterium | reverse complement strand
ACAACCTTTAAATATGCGACCAGCGAGGACATGCGCAAGCTGTTTGACCTTGAGGCAGAGGGATATTTCTATTCTCGACTTCAGAACCCCACCTGCGACACCGTTGCAAGACGTATATGCGAGCTTGAGGGAGGAACGGCGGCGATGCTTACCTCGTCGGGCCAGGCGGCGAATTTCTTTGCCGTATTCAATATCGCATCGTGCGGCGACCACGTCGTGTCCTCGTCTGCAATTTACGGCGGTTCATACAATCTCTTTGCCGTTACTATGAAGAGAATGGGCGTTGAGTTTACGTTCGTCTCTCCCGATGCTACCGAAGAGGAGCTTCAGGCAGCGGTAAGACCTAATACTAAGTGCTTCTTTGGCGAGACTATCGCAAATCCTGCTTTAAACGTACTTGATATTGAATTATTCGCTAAGGTTGCGCACAAGAACGGTGTGCCGCTTATTATTGACAACACCTTTGCTACACCTATTAACTGCCGTCCTTTTGAATGGGGCGCGGATATCGTTACACACTCGACTACTAAGTATATGGACGGTCACGGCAGTGCTGTCGGCGGTTGTATCGTTGATTCCGGCAAGTTTGATTGGACTGCTTCCGATAAGTTCCCGGGTCTTACTACTCCCGACGCATCTTATCACGGTATTACTTATACCGAGCGCTTCGGTCTTGGTGGTGCATTTATAACCAAGTGTACAGCGCAGCTTATGCGTGATTTTGGCTGTACGCAGTCACCTCAGAGTGCATTTATCTTAGGTCTTGGACTTGAGAGCTTGCACGTGAGAATGGAAAGACACTGTGAGAACGCGCTCGCTGTTGCTAGGTTTTTGCAGTCGCACGAGAACGTATCGTGGGTAAGCTATCCGTCACTTGAGGGCGATAAGTATTACGAGCGTAGCAAAAAGTATATGCCGAATGGCACCTGCGGCGTCGTATCCTTTGGCGTTAAGGGAGGAAGAGCTGCGGCTGAGAAGTTTATGAAGAGCTTGAAGCTCGGTGCAATTGAGACACACGTTGCCGACGCACGTACCTGCTGTTTACACCCTGCGTCAGCAACGCATAGACAGATGAACGACGACGAGCTTCGCGCGGCGGGTGTCTCCCCCGACCTCGTGCGTTATTCCTGCGGTATCGAGAATAAGGACGACCTTATCGACGATTTGAAGCAGGCGCTTGAGAGCATTTAATCTGTTTAGTGAACTGAGAAAGGATAAATTATGCCAATTAAAATACCGGACGAACTACCCGCCGTCAGAGCTTTGGAAAACGAAAATATTTTCGTTATGACCGAAAGGCGCGCTATTACCCAGGATATTCGTCCACTTAAAATATTGATACTGAACTTAATGCCGACTAAAATTGATACGGAAACGCAATTGTCACGCCTGCTCGGTAACACTCCCTTGCAGGTAGAGATTGAGCTTATTCACACCTCGACTCATAAGTCGAAGAATACCTCCGAGGAGCATCTTCTCGCCTTTTATAAGCAATTCTCCGACGTTAAGGATAATTACTACGACGGTATGGTTATTACCGGCGCTCCGGTTGAAAAGCTAGAATTTTCCGAGGTTGAATATTGGGATGAGCTGTGTGAGATTATGGAGTGGACTAAGAGCCACGTGCATAGCACTCTTCATATATGCTGGGGCGCACAGGCGGCGCTATACTATCACTACGGTATTAACAAATACACGATGAGCGAGAAGCTCTCGGGTGTATACGAGCATACCGTGGATTATAAGCGCTCGATTTTGTTCCGCGGCTTTGACGACGTATTCCATGTTCCGCACTCAAGGCATACTGATATAAAGAGAGAGGATATTGAGAGGGTACATATTCTCAAAATCCTTGCTTCATCGGAAAAGGCGGGTGTCTACGCCATAACCACACCGGGCGGCAGGCAGGTGTTCCTTACAGGTCACTCGGAATACGACGCCGATACGCTTGAGAGGGAATATTTAAGAGATAAAAATCTCGGACTCAACCCCCGTGTGCCCGAGAACTATTACCCCGGTGACGACGACACCAAGCGTCCGCTAATCAGCTGGCGCGCTCACGCAACGCTCCTCTTTACCAACTGGCTCAACTATTTCGTATACCAGACAACACCGTACGATATTAATGAAATAACCGAATAAACGTTAAAGGCGGGGCTACACAAGGTAGCCCCGCCCGTTTTTTATGACTTGTTATTTTTTGCTTTAGATACTTTTAATGCACTTCAATCGTATAATCAGACAAAATAAATAATCTCTGTGTTTCGCAATCATACGCAATAAATACACACTCGTATTCGCCTTCGGACGGGTATACGTTGTACTCATCATTCGTAATATTGTAAAATACAAAATAATCAAAGGAAACAACTGTATATTGATAATAAGGTGGCAATAAACCGTTAATTGCTGTGCTTAATTCGTTTTTCCATAATTGACTTTCTTTCAGCTCTTGCTCAAATATTTCCTTGATTTCGTCGTCAATAATTTTCGCATAGCTTTCTTTGTAGTCATCATGGTAATTTGTTGCTGCTTTTATTTCATCGGGAAACTGCATGCCTGTAATATTTTCAACAGCGATTATATCATCGTTATCGTATGAAACAAATTCGTTGAAAATAAATCTATATGAACCAAAAATTACAAGCAATGGTATGCAGATAAATGCAATTATAAGATTCTTTTTGTATGGCTGATCGTTGTTTTTCAGTTTTAAACCAATTAAAATTGATAGAACTCCAATGGGTATAAACAACCACATTATCCAAGTATATTTTATCATACCTGCAAGTTCAAATATCTCTGCCTCACCAATCGTAGTTGAAACATAGAATGCCACCATTGGCGAAAACAATGTTAACCAAAATAAAATACTGCCTAATTTTCTTGTGTTTTTCATGTTTTTATCCCCTTTGAGGTGGGTAACGTATGAGGAAAATCCTATTCTGCCTAAATATCCATCAATCATATAAGGCGAACTGTTCCATACAGCAGATTGTCTGCATTCGTACCCAAATAGATTTAATTTTCTTAATTGTGGCTGAAGTACTGCTAAACACCCACTCGGGTCTGCATAGTTTATAGGATCATTATTACAATAGGTATAAAGATTAAGTTCGTTAGCTTATCGTCGGTATAGGCAAAGGATGTCGTTGTAGGTAATAGGTGTTGGACACACCGTCAAGAGTATAAACAAAGCCTATAACTCCGGTGTCGTCATAAAACAATCTACCTTGTTATTTTATTGTAACATAAATTTC
>JAZQRW010000033.1:0-9949 GCA_045629765.1 Eubacteriales bacterium | reverse complement strand
CAGCGCTGAAAATGGTATTCTCCATTTCCTTGAGCTCCTGTGTTATGTATCTCTCACAGTTTGTCAGCGTCTGCTTTCTTATATATCTGTCCGGAACCTGAGATGCGTACATCTTAGTAACCTCGATAAAGTAGCCAAATACCTTATTATAAGTTACCTTAAGGGTCTTGATGCCCGTCAACTCCCTTTCGTTTTTCTCGATATTCTGCATAATATCGCTACCGCCATTAAGTATATCACGGTAGTAGTCAACCTCGTTATTAAAGCCCTTACGTATCATGCCGCCTTCACGCACTGAGAACGGTGGCTCATCAACGATAGCGTTGGCAAGCAAATCGCAAAGGTCATCAAGAGTATCTATCGCCGTGCCAATAGCGTTGAGCTTATCTGAGCCGGATTGCAAAATCAAGGATTTAATTTCGGGCAGTTTCTGTATACTCGTGCAAATTGCACGTAAATCCTTTGCATTAGCAGTACCGTACACAACTCTTGCCATAAGTCTTTCAAGGTCAAGCGTCTGTGCCAAAAGCTCACGCAAGTCCTCACGAAGTCGCATATTTGAGTACAAGTCCTTAACTATGCTCTGCCTATTTAAAATCGCAACGGGATTAAGTAAAGGACGAAGAAGCCATTGCTTCATAAGTCTTGCACCCATTGAGGTCGTGGTCTTATCAAGTACCCAAAGAAGCGAGCCGCGCTTGTCCTTATTACGCATTGACTCAACCAACTCAAGATTACGTCTGGTGTTATAGTCGAGTTCGAGATACTGACCTCTTGAATACACGTTAATATCCTTAGCAAAGGTAACATCAGACATCTGGGTTTCCTTGATATATCCAATCAAGGCTCCGCACGCCATAATGATTTCGGACTCGTTTAGCTTCTCTGCCTCTTGGGCAAATACACGCCTTACAAGCTCACGTGACTTATCGTATGTAAAGAGCTTCTTCTGATTATCGTTTACAAGAGATGAAAGTCTGTTGCTAATAAAATCCATCAGCTCTTTAGATTCGTTCTTTTCAATATTTATTATTATCTCGCTCGGTTGATATGCGGCGAGCTCGTTTTGCAGCAAGGAGAGCATGTCCTCACCGCCTAAGTACGTAGCATACATATCACCGGTTGAAACGTCGGCAAACGCAACGCCAATGCCGGAAATTCCGTAGCAAATAGACGCAAGAAAGTTATTATTTGCATTTGAGAGCACGCTCGCATCTGTAACCGTGCCTGGAGTAACCACGCGTATTACCTCACGCTTTACTAGCCCCTCGCTCGCCTTGGGGTCGCCTATCTGCTCGCAAATCGCAACCTTAAAGCCATGCTCAACAAGTCTGGCGATATACACATCAGACTTATGGAACGGCACACCGCACATAGCAGCACGCTTACCGTCACCGCAATCACGCGAGGTCAAGGTAAGCTCAAGCTCCTTAGAAGCAGTTACGGCATCCTCAAAGAAGCATTCGTAAAAGTCGCCCAAGCGATAAAAGAGGATAAAGCCCTCGTATTGCTCCTTAACAAGCAAATATTGCTGCATCATAGGCGTGACGGTGGTTAGTTCTTTTCTACTATTAAGAATATCTGCCATAACGAATCTCCAAAACGTTTAGATTAGTTTAGATAAAATTATGTTTAATTAGTGGCAACCCGAGCATGTGGAGCAATCGTGTGTGCAGTTGCTTGGACGCTCACCCGTAATGCAGAATTTAATCTCAGCATTTACATCTGCCATAAGCTTATTTACATCGTTTTGAGCCGCAGTAAAGGCTATATACTTTTCGTTAGCCGTTATAATCTTGGTAAGCTCCTCAAGTCTTGCGCGTAAATCAGCAATTGCCTTTTCGTCAGCCTCGTCAGTGTTCTTTGCAAACTCCTGTCCAAGAAGCATTCTGTCAGCCTCATATTCACTCATATAACCCTGAAGCTCTTTATCAGCCTCAAACACGTTTTTAGTCGCTTCAAGCGCCTTCATCTCTTCACTTTTCGCAATCTCAAGTCCGAGCATGTGAGCAATTTCAATAATCTTTGTCATTTTATTTTCCTCTTTTCAATTAGTAATAAGCTCTGCTATTAAGTCAAAGCCATTTGCTTTAATAATTTTTACATTTACAAATTTTCCTACCAGAGTGCTATCAGCGGCAAAATGAACTAATTTATTGGTATTAGTTCTTGCGTTCAATACGGTATTACCGTTTTTAATACTGTAAGAATCGACTAAAACACGCTGTACTGTATCTAGAAGCGGTTGATTTTTCTCATAAGAAATAACGTCCTGCTCCTTCAGCAAATGTGCCATTCTTTCGGACTTTACCGCATCGCTAATAGCATCAGTCATTTTAGCGGCAGGCGTTCCTACGCGTGCCGAGTAGTTGAAGGAATATACCATATCAAATCTTACCCTTGTAAGAATATCCATAGTGTCCGAAAAGTCCTCTTCCCTCTCGCCTGGGAATCCGATTATTACGTCGGTAGATAAGGCAATACCCGGTACTGCAGCTCGCAATTTTTCAACCGTTGCAAGAAATTTCTCACGAGTATAAGTGCGGTTCATTTTCTTCAAAATGCTATTACTTCCCGACTGTAATGGCAAGTGGAAATACGGGGCAATTTTATCCGTGTACCTACCCATTACGTCAATGAGCTTATCCGAAACGTCCTTCGGATGACTAGTCATAAACCTTATGAGAAAATCGCCGTCAATTTTAGCAATGCACTCAAGTAATGTGGCAAAGTCCATATCGGATTTATAGGAGTTCACGTTCTGCCCAAGCAGAGTTATTTCTTTAACTCCGTCAGCGATAAGTGAGCGACATTCGTGCAGAATGCTCTTTGACTCACGGCTACGCTCTCTTCCTCGAACGTATGGAACAATACAGTACGTACAGAAGTTATTGCAGCCGTACATAATTGATACCCACGCTCTATGTCCTTGTGAACGAACCGTAGGTAATCCCTCGACGATGTCACCGCCGTCCTTGTTATATACAAACGCGCGCCTTTGTATGTCCATACACTGATATACGAGTGACGGTATAAGGTGAAGCATATTCGGCTCAAGTGTAAAGCCGACGTAATGAAAATCAGTCTTGATTTTCTCTGCCACGTGCGCCTCGTTTGCCATGCATCCGCAAACACCAACGATTAAATTAGGATTTTTCTTTTTAATCGCCTTAAAGTTTCCCAGAAGCGATAGTGCCTTTTTCTCCGCGTGCTCACGAATAGCGCAGGTATTAACGATAATCAAATCAGCATTTTCATACGTATCGGAAATAGTGTATCCCATTTCACACGCCATTCCGCGAATGCGCTCACTGTCCGCCTCATTCTGCTGACATCCAAAAGTGATAACGTGGCAGTACAGTGTTTTATCACCAATAAGCTCCCTTACTCGCTTTATATACTCGGGAGCAGTCGTATCATTTATGCTTATATTCATATATTGCCCTCATCAGTAAGAAAATATGATGCAAGCGCATCCGGCGATAATCCTGCAAGGTCGTATATGTCACACGGCTCTGCGGGGACAAGGAAGGTGTCGTCAATCGCCGCTATATCAAATGTGTACTCGGGCAAATTATCTTTACCAAGCAAATACTCGCGAGTGAGCATACCCGCGCCGCCATTCTTAATTCCCTCCTCGGCATACAGAATATGTGTGCCGCTTCTGATAAGTGCCAAAATGATTTCACATACGTCGTAATAAGGTTTAATCTTCTCAACTACTAAAATGCCTACATCAATACTACGACTTGCAAGAATATTCTTTGCCTCAATTACTCTCTTAACAAGATTGCCATAGGTAATAACTATATTCTTTGGTGGGTTATTAAAGTCAAAGTCTGCCTTATAGAGCATCTCCTTACCCGAGAAGCTGCCGTTTAACGCCTTGCATTCCTGCGTGTTTGAAAATCTTATTGCCATAGGAGCGCTGACCGAATCAGAATAGGTCATAATCTCCGAAAGCGATTTGTAACTTGACGGAGCATATATTTCAATACCGGGAATTTGGCTCAAAAATGCAACGTCAAATATACCGTGGTGCGTAGCACCGTCGCTCGCGGCAATACCCGCTCTGTCAATTATCATTCTAACAGGTAATCCCTGCAGCGCAACATCGTGAATAACGTTATCATAAGCTCGCTGTAGGAATGTAGAGTAAATCGCAACATACGGCTTAAACCCGCGTGCGGCAAGTCCTGCCGAGAATGTCATCGCGTGCTCCTCTGCAATACCTACGTCAAAATATCTATCGGGAAATTTCTCACCGAATTCGGTAAGTCCTGTGCCTATGCCCATAGCGGCGGTAACGCCAAGCACACGACTATCACTATCGGCAAGCCTTATAAGCTCACTTGCGAATACCGAATGGAAGCTATCCGAGGAATGAGAGACGGTCGCTATATTGTGGAAACTCTCGGGAGCGCGCTCGGCTTCCTCTGATCCCTTGCCCTTTGTCGTCTTAATATGAACGACAACCGTTCCGTTTAGCTCCTTAGCGTCATTAAGCGCCTTTTCAACCTTCGTATAGTCGTTTCCGTCAATTGTGCCTATGTAGTATAGCCCCAGCTCCTCAAAATAGTTTCTCTTGAAAATCGCTTTCGCTACCCCTCTTTTAACCGAGGATGCAAAACGAAGTAAATAATTTCCGACAAGCGGAATTTTACTTAGTATATCTCCCGTTATACGCTTAATGCCACGGTAAGCGCGTGACATTCTGAACCTTGAGAGGTATCTTGCAAATGCGCCCTTGTTAGAGGAGATTGACATACCGTTCTCGTTAAGTATAATAATCATTCTAAGATCAGGATGACAGTTGTTAAGCGCCTCGTGAATCATACCGCCGGTATAAGCACCGTCACCAATAACGCACACGGTATAGTCATCCTTACCCTCAAGTCTATCGCCCTCGGCATATCCAAGCGCCGCTGAAAGTGATGTCGAGCTATGTCCTGCACCGAAGGCATCATGTTCACTCTCACGCATTACAGTAAATCCTGATAAACCACCGGGACGTCTGAGATTTACAAAATCACCACGTCTGCCCGTCAGCATCTTATGCACGTAAGCCTGATGACCGACGTCGAAAATTATATGGTCTTTAGGTGAATTGAAGACACGGTGTATAGCAACGCTAAGCTCAACGACACCAAGGTTTGACGCCAGATGTCCACCGCTACGCTCAATATTATCTATAAGAAATCCTCTGATTTCCTTTAAAAGCGGCTTGATTTCTTTTCTATCAAGCGACTTAAGGTCACAGGGAGAGTTTACTTTGTCCAAAATCTTATATTCCATATACTGCTCCAATTAAGGATTTAATCAGCCGTCGGCGATTTACCAAGCACCTTAACGTACGCTCTGTAAAATGCAGAGTAATCACCAAATCCGACACGGTAAGCAGCTCCTGATGCAGATTCACCGGACTCAATAAGCTGCTTTGCGTACATTACGCGCTTTTGATTTATATAACCGTGGATTGATATACCGTTATGCTTTTTGAAAGCTCTGCAAAGATAGTATTTGCTAACAAAGAAGCGACGCGCAAGCTTATCAAGACTGATGTCCTTGGTAATATATTCATTAAGGTACTTAATCACCCTAGCGCCAAGCTCCTCCTCGCTATGAGTAATTCTCTCTCCGTCACATATCGAGAGAAGGACAATCAATTCAGAAAGAAGCATTTTGTAATAAACGTCGCGATCACCCTGTGCACCGGACAAAACGTCAAGCCTATCGAAAAGCGAAACAACGTTCTCCGAGAGTGCCTGTGCCGAATAAAATTTCCCGTTGGTATCCTCACTGTTAAGAATTTCAAGAAGTGGCTTCTTAGCATCTTCAACAAGGGCGGAAATTGGGAAAGAAATCACGTATCTTTCATACGGCGCATCAGCGTCAAGCTCCATGCCGTGATATTCAAACGGCTTGATAATAACCAACGAGCCGGGACGTATATTAAAGGTGCTACCCTCAATAACTAACCTACCGCTACCACGCACGACAAAGAGAATTTCGTAATAATCGTGGCAATGACGCATATTAACGCCATCAGGCGCAGTTAAGTCATAAGTATATGTGATTTGCGCGCCAAATGACGTGGAAATCGTACGTTTCATAGGCGTATGCTCCCCCTCAAAAACAAAATTACATACCAATACAAGATAGATTATAACACCTTTGAGCAATTTTTGCAATAGTTTTTACAATACTTACACATAAAAATTTATGTAAATATATTGCATTTGTTGTAAAGCTGTGTTAAAATTGACATACAAGGATTTTCACTTACGGCTCGGAACGCTACATAGCTGTATAAAATATGCGTCGGCGTACAACAATTATTTACAACAGCGATAAAGGTATTTGTACCGTTTTACTGTCAAAACAAGTGCAAAAATCAAAAATTCCAATTTAAAACACGGCAGAATTACCAATGATTATCAAATTAACAGGAGAAATAAAAATGAATTTACCACTTAACGTAGATTTAACAGGAAAGGTTGCAGTAGTAACAGGTGCGGGCGGCGTGCTCTGCTCTGACTTTGCTGCAGCTATCGCAGCATGTGGCGCTAAGGTTGCGCTCCTTGACATCAATCTTGATGCGGCTGAAAAAAATGCGCAGGCTATTCGCGACCTTGGATACGAGGCTATTGCGGTAAAGGCCAACTGTCTTGAAAGAGAGAGCCTTGAGGAAGCTAAGCGCGTTGTAGACGAAAAGCTTGGAGCTTGCGACATTCTTATCAACGGTGCAGGCGGTAACAATCCCCGCGCTACTACTGATAACGAGTACTTTGATGCTAACACACTCGACAACCCCGACGTAAAGGACTTCTTTAACCTTACATCTGACGGCTTCAAGTTCGTGCTTGACCTTAACGTAACGGCGGCGTTCCTCACAACTCAGGTATTTGCTCTTGATATGGCTAAGAACGGCAAGGGTAACATTATCAACATCTCTTCGATGAATGCATACAGACCTCTTACGAAGATTCCCGCATACAGCGCGGCTAAGTCCGGTGTATCAAACTTCACACAGTGGTGTGCAGTTCACTTTGCTAACGCAGGTATCAGATGTAACGCAATCGCTCCCGGCTTCTTCGTATCAAACCAGAACCGTGCGCTTCTTTTCAAGGAAGACGGAACGCCTACCCCCAGAACAGATAAAATTCTTCGCGGAACACCAATGGGACGCTTCGGCGAGAGTGAGGAGCTTATCGGTGCTCTTCTCTTCTTCCTTAATGATGCTGCTTCCAGTTTCATTACAGGCGTAATTCTTCCCATTGACGGTGGATTCTCCGCCTATTCAGGAGTTTAATTTTCATAATCAGGTCGACTCAATCGGGTCGACCTTTTCACATACAAAATAGGCACAAATAGTCAATAAAATATTGACACCCATATAAAACTGTGATATTATATGTGGTACGAGTCTAATCGTACACCTAACAAAAGTGTTGCTACTCATTTAGATAGTTTGAAATTATATTTATAGATGAATGGGAATTGATAAAATAACATGGACAATAAACAAAACTTACATACCCATACCACTTATGCGGACGGCAAGGACACACCTGAGGAAATAGTGTTAGCAGCTATTGATAAAGGATTTGCTTCACTTGGTTTTTCTGAACACTCTTATCTCACATACTCATCGGCGCCCAATCAGCTTACACCAGATAAAATTCAACAATATAAAGCGGAAATACGTAACTTAAAGGACAAATACAGGGGTAAAATTGACGTGTTCTGCGGATTGGAATATGATTTTTATTCAGATATAGACGTGGATGACTTCGATTATCTTATCGGCTCAGTACACTATCTCGATATCGACGGCAAGATAGTAACCTTTGACCGTGGATATACACAAACTCTTAATTATATCAACGACTATTTCTCCGGTGATGGTTTAGCCTTCGCAAAGAAATATTTTAATACCGTATCTCGCCTACCCGAAAAGGGGAATTTCGACATAATCGGTCATTTCGACCTTATCACTAAAAACAACGACGTAGGCGCTTTTTTTGACACATCTGATCCCAAGTATCTTGATATGGGATTTGAAGCAATACATAATTTGAAAGGCAAGATTCCATTTTTCGAGGTCAACACAGGCGCCATAGCGCGCGGATATAGGAGTACACCCTATCCGCAAATGGATTTCTTAAAGGAATTTAGACGCTTGGGCTTTGGCGCAGTCATTACCTCGGATTGTCACGACAAAAGGTATATCGATTGTTTTTACAGCGAAGCGACAACGCTTCTTAAAGAAGCAGGTTTTCAATCAAAATGGATACTTACTGACAAAGGATTTTGTGAGGTGAAATTATGAGCATAATTACTGTTGTAATACTTGCCTTTTCTTTGTTTGGCGCTATTGATTTTGTAATAGGCAATAAGCTGGGAGTCGGAAAGGAGTTTGAAAGAGCATTCACTCTGTTCGCTCCTATGGCTTTATCCATGCTTGGCATGATAGTTATCGCACCCGCGATAGGTGTCTGGCTTACACCCATTTTTGATGGGTTTTATAATCTGTTTAAAATAGATCCGTCAATCATCCCTGCCACCATATTCGCAAACGATATGGGGGGAATGCCACTTGCTCAATCCATTTGCAAATCGCCTGACATTGGAAACTATAACGCCTTCATTATATCTTCTATGATGGGATGCGTAATATCGTTTACAATTCCATTTTCACTTGGAATGGTTAAGGCTGACAGGCACAAAGAGCTTTTCTTCGGCTTGCTCTGCGGTATTGCAACTATACCGCTAGGTAGCTTCGTTGCAGGCTTGATGTGCAAGATAAGTATTTTGCCACTCATCATAAATCTTCTTCCTTTGATCATAATCGCACTAATAATTGGCCTTGCTTTAATTTTCGTTCCAAAAATTTGCATTAAATGCTTTACTGTATTTGGATTTTTCATGAAGATTATTGCGGTTATTGGACTTGCCCTATCGATATTTACTTTTTTGACAAAGATTGAGGTTAGTCCGCATTTCGATACGTTTGAAAATGCCGCCTTCGTGTGTGCCAACGCCTGTGTAACACTTTCAGGGGCATTGCCATTTATGTTTATCGTGACGAAGCTGTTAGATAAAACGCTGAACAAGCTGGGAGCGTTGATTGGTGTAAATAGCGTTGCCGCCATTTCCTTTTTGGGAAGTCTGGTTACTAATGCTTCCACGTTTGGTGTAAGTGACAAAATGGACAAAAAGGGCTTGGTCTTAAATTCTGCGTTTGCGGTTTCGGCTTCATTTGTCTTTGGAAGTCATCTTGCCTTTACAATGGCGTTTGATAACAGTTACATTTTGCCTATGATTATAGGTAAGCTAATATCGGGCGTGTGTGCGGTTATGCTCGCATTTTTACTGCACAAAGATGATGCAGAGTCTAATACTCTAAATCACTAGACACAAATCCGATATATAACTCCAAAATTCTTTTTTTCTAAGTCAAACAATTCCACGCCGTGCCGACTAATTTTATTTTAAGCTATTGCATTTTAAATTACCTTGTGCTATAATTGCTTAAGATTACATTTTTCAGGAGAAATTTCATGAAAATTAACTTTATAAATTGCGATAATTTCATTTCCGGAATCGAATTACTTACGAGTGATATGCGCTTTGAAATCAGTGAAAGCGCCAAGCTTTCTCTTACCTACATTGAATCCGACGAGGACATCTTGAAAGTAAGCGTAAACGGCAATAGCGCCGTGGTAACTTGTAATCAAGCGGCAAGATTCTTCAGAGGTCTTGCGTACGTATTAAAGGCGTTTACCGAAAAGGAAGATATTTCAATTTTTGAAACGCCGAAGCTCACGACACACGGCCCTATGTTCGACGCATCACGCAACTCGGTGCTGAGCGTTGCGACAGTTAAAAAGCTGCTTAACAAAACGGCGCTTATGGGTCTTAATATGTTTATGCTCTACACAGAGGA
>JAZQRW010000032.1:0-17301 GCA_045629765.1 Eubacteriales bacterium | reverse complement strand
TAAAGTTAAGAGTCGAGGAATTCGTTCCGACAGCGACACAAACGTCGTTAATGCTGATTTTTCCTGCGATATTTTCTCTGATGTAGATAGTGGCGGTGGCGACAAGAGCGTTGTGTGACAGTTGCTCTTGCTGGAGAGCTTGCACACCGTTTTTCTTAAAAGAAGCCTCAAACAAAATATCCATTAGCAGATGCTCGCAATAATTGACAGATAAAATATCGTCGCACAGCATTAATTGCTCAATTGTACTAATGTTGGCTTGAAACCTCGACTCGTCCTCAAACTTAATCTTTCCATGCGGAATATCAAAAAAGTACGGACAAGCAGAGTTGCAGGCAAATTTTATGTATACGAATTCAATAGGCTCGATTACGTTTCGGCGAAAATGCAGATAATTCGGCAAAATCAAGCAATCACCGGGGCGTATCTGCTCCTTTGCTCCGTCTAAATCTATATTAAAGCTACCCGATTTCAGATAAAACAGAGCATGCGTCGGCTGACACCCGTCGGTCATATCAAATTCATTGCGCCGTGACATTTTAAATTCTATAATTTTGTATGGAAATTGCATTATTTTCTCCACTTTTGTTGTTGGATTTTATAAATAATATTTTAGCATATTACATTTTCAATGTCAAGAAAGCGTGCTAAAATAAAAGCAAATAAATGAACAAAGGGGTTGGCAATAATGGAATTTCAGATAAAAAAAGAATTCGAGTGCGACGTATTGGTAATTGGCGGCGGTGTTGCAGGCTTTGGCGCTGCCGTATGTGCCTCAAGAAACGGAGCAAAGGTGATTTTAGCAGAGGAAAACGGATATCTCGGCGGTTGTGCAACTGCGGGCTTGGTTGCTCCGTTTATGACCTGCTTTGACCGCATTGGAGAAAAGCAAATCATTCGAGGCGTTTTTGACGATTTGGTAAGGCGATTGGTAAACGACGGCGGTGCTGTTCCACCCGAGGAGTGCAGAAAAATGGACGGATATTCGGGCTATAACCCCGCTCACACAGGCCATCTCGGAACTACGCCCTTCGACAAGGAGTCGCTAAAGCGAGTTATGGAGCAGATGTGCCTTGAGTCCGGTGTCGACCTCAGATACCACTACCTCTTCGTCGGTGCGGAAAAGGAGGACAGAAAATTAAAGTCCTGTATTTTTGCAACCAAAAACGGTTTTTATCAAATCAATGCAAAGATGTTTATCGACTGCACCGGTGATGCGGACGTGTGCCATTTTGCAGGCGCTGAATGTATGTTTTCAGACGAAAGCGGTGTGTTACAGCCCGTATCCACGTTCTTCCTGATTGACGGAATTGACGAGGAGTTTGTCGGCACTCATATGGGTAATCACGCAATGCCCGAGCGAGAGCGAAGATGGATGGACGAGATAGATAGCGCAAGAGAGCGCGGCGAGTTCCCCTGCGGTACGCAAAAGGTGCGTATTTACAAGCAGTTAAACGGCGTATTTTCGGTCAATATGTGTCAGATTGACGAGTCGTTCGACGTAACCGATCCCGATTTGGTTACCAAAGCGGAAATTGAGGGCAGAAAACAGGTTAAAATGATTTACGACTTCCTCAAAAAATACGTCCCGGGCTTTGAAAACATTCGTCTGCTCGATTCATCTGCGAGAGTGGGAATACGTGAATCAAGACGTGTAGTAGGCGAGTACGTGCTCAAGCACGAGGACTTACTGAGCGCTACAATGTTCGACGATGCCATCGCCGTTGTTTCAAGCACGGTGGATATACACACCTCATCAACAGTTATCTATACCCCTCGAGAGAGTGTGCAGCCTTATTCTATTCCCTACCGTTCACTCGTTGCAAGAGATTTAGATAACGTATTTATGGCAGGAAGAAACGTTTCGGCTGACAGATATGCGCACGGCGCAATACGCGTAATGCCGCCAAGTATGGCTATGGGACAGGCAGCAGGTGTTGCGGCTTCTCTTGCCTGCAAGGCAAATCTGAATGCTAAGGACGTGCCATACAGCGACTTGCGTTCGGTATTGATAGAGCAAAATGTATACTTAGGTTGACATTTCGGCTTCAAACACAAATTTTAAAAATCGAGGTCAGACTAGATGTACGATTTATTTATGAAGTTTGAAAACCCGACATACGAATTTTTGGACAAGCCCAGCATTCAAGGCTTCTCGGTGTACGGTGACTTCGGCATCGTCCTTTACCACACGGGTATTTGCGCAATTTACGACCTGTCAGCTCGCAATGAAAATCCAATAGGCGTTTTTCCACTGGGCTCGTATAATTGCGGCGAGCCTGACGGACGCTATGCCAATCACGCCAACGACTGTATGTTCGGCGCAAAAATCGACGGCGAGGAATTTCCGCTTCTTTACGTTACAACCGGCAATAGCGGTGAGTGCGACGAGCGAGGATACATAGCGTACTGCGCAGTCGAGCAAATAAAAAGAGAAAACGGAGCCCTCAGCGCTAAAACAGTACAAAAAATTTACTACAAAAACGACGGTATTGAAATAACTGAATTTCAAACGCGGGCTGGGGCTGGCCCGCATCGTTAGTTGATGCTGAGGGCGGTTGGTACTATATGTTCTCTGCTCGCTACAGAACAAAGAAGGAATTTTACAAGCCCGATAACGTGTATATCGTGACAAAGTTCCGCCTGCCTCCCCCCACCTTAGAAGAGGTCACTCTCACGCCCTCCGATATCGTTGAGCAATTTGAATTACCCTTCGACGTATTTATAACGCAGGGCGGAACGATATACGATGGCAAGATATGGTATATGTTCGGCTTCGGCAGTCGTGAATATCCTAATGCTATGCGTGTAGTTGACCTAAACGAGAAAAGATACGTGCTGTGCGAGGACCTATCCGACACTCCATTTGCCGACGAAGAGGTGGAGTGCTGTGCCTTTCGTGGCGACAAGCTTTTAATAAACGTTCAGACAGGAAAAATTTATGAGGCTTCGGCAAGTGACCTGTACAGAAAAATGAAATAAACAGCAATCGGCGTAATGCGAGGAAAATTTTTACGGTAAGCTTCCTTGCATTGCGCCGTCTTTATACCGCAAAACTTTTGTATTTATGCCTAAGTGATAAGAAAATGCCCGCACGATGCGCAAAATTGGCAGGAGATAGTCTTATAAAATCGCTGTAAAAAATTTTTGTTGTCTTTATAAAGACAATTTATTGACAAAGCGTATGAAAATGTGCTACAATACATTAAAAAATAATACGCCATCAGGCACAACAAGGAGCACGAATATGATTGATATGTCCCTACTCAAAAACGCAGACCCCGAAATTTACGAGGCGATGGAAAACGAGCTTCGCCGTCAGCGCGAGAACATCGAGCTTATCGCAAGTGAGAACATAGTTTCCCCTGCGGTGCTTGCCGCTGCAGGCTCACACCTTACCAACAAGTACGCTGAGGGCTTACCCTCTAAGCGTTATTACGGCGGCTGTCAGTACGTTGACGTAGCCGAAAACCTTGCAAGAGAGCGTCTTAAGGAGCTGTTCGGCTGTGACCACTGCAACGTACAGCCTCATAGCGGTGCGCAGGCAAACTTCACCGTTTACTTCGCAATGCTTAAGCCCGGCGACACGGTTATGGGTATGAACCTTTCGCACGGCGGACATCTCACACACGGCTCACCCGTTAACATCTCGGGCGTGTACTATAACTTCGTTCCGTACGGTGTTTCACCCGAAACCGAAACAATCGACTACGATGAAATGGAAAGAATTGCCCTTGAATGCAAGCCTAAGCTTATCGTTTCGGGCGCGAGCGCATATCCACGCATCATAGACTTTAAGAGAATTCGCGAAATCTGCGACAAGGTAGGCGCATATATGATGGTTGACATTGCGCATATAGCAGGTCTTGTAGTAGCGGGCGAGCATCCCTCACCCGTTCCATATGCAGATTTCGTAACCACCACCACGCATAAGACTCTTCGTGGCCCTCGCGGCGGCGTAGTTATGTGTAAGGAGCAGTACGCTAAGCAGATTGACAAGGCTATGTTCCCCGGTACTCAGGGCGGCCCTCTTATGCACATTATAGCGGCTAAGGCGGTTGCGTTCAAGGAGGCTCTCTCACCCGAATTTAAGGAATATCAAAAGCAGATAGTTAAAAACGCTGCGGCAATGGCTGATGAATTCGGCAAGTGCGGTATTCGCCTCGTTTCAGGCGGTACGGATAACCATCTTATGCTCCTCGATTTGCGTGAAACAGACGTTACGGGCAAGGAGCTTGAGCGTATGCTCGACGACGTACACATCACCGCTAATAAGAATACTATTCCTTTTGAAACCACATCCCCCTTCATCACAAGCGGTCTGAGAGTCGGCACTCCCGCAGTTACCTCACGCGGATTTAAGGAGGAGGAATGCCGTATCGTCGCAAGACTCGTATCTCGCGTTATTAAGGAAAAGGAAGCCTGCTTTGACGAGGTTCGTGCCGAGGTTAAGGCTCTTCTTGAGCGCTTCCCAATCTATGAAAACGACGTAATGTAAACAAAGCGTTACATAATAGGAGTTAATATGGATTTAAGAAACAATTTCATTAAAGCGACTGAGAATTATAACACATTTGAGAATCACGTTCCCGCGTATTATTTCAGACGCGCGTATAACGCTAAAGCTAAGGCAAATGCAAAAATCACTATTGCAGTATGCGGTCTTTACGAAATATACCTTAACGGCAAGAATATTACCAAGGGATTTTTATCCCCATATTTCAATAACACTAACGACTTTATTTATTACGATGAATACGAAGTAACGCTTGACGAGGGTGAGAACGTAATCGGTGTCTGGCTCGGCAACGGATTCCATAACGACCCTGCGGGATATATATGGGAGTTCGATAAGTCGCCGTTTAGAAGTGCGCCGATGTTCTCGCTTACACTAAGCGAGGGTGACGAGGTTCTTCTTCACAGTGGTGAAGGATTTAAGACGCATTCTTCCCCTATTCTTTACGACGACTATCGCTTTGGCGAATACTACGATGCAAGCTGTGAGCTTGACGGCTGGTGCAATAAGGGCTTTGACGACTCCGATTGGGCAAATGTGCTGACGGCGACTGCGCCTGGGGGTGAATTGCGTAAGCCTGATATAGCTCCTATCGTTAAGGAGTGTGAAATTGCTCCCGTCGAAATTATTCCTTGCGAGGACGGCTATATCTACGACTTCGGCATATCCAATGCTGGCGTGTGCAGACTTACCATAAACGGTGCGAAGGGGCAGAAGGTTGAAATACAGCATGCTGACTCCTTAAAAGATGGCGACCTTAACATTCTTCAGGTATGGTTTGACCGTCCAACGTGGGAGCGTGACGTACAAATGGTACATAAGGACACCTACGTTTGCCGTGGTAACGGCACTGAGATTTACGAGCCGAGATTCACATACCACGGATTCAGATACGTAAAGGTTACCGGTGTTACACCTGAGCAGGCTACAAAGGAGCTCTTAACATACCTCGTATACCACACCGAGCTTCATTCTATGGGTGACTTTACATGCTCGGATAAGACTGCTTCTCTTCTTCAGGAAATGACAAGACGCAGTATCGTGTCTAACTTCCACCACTTCCCAACCGACTGCCCTCAAAGAGAAAAGAACGGTTGGACAGCCGATGCGGCACTCTCCTCCGAGGCGGCACTCTTAAACTTCGACCCTGAGAAGAATTACCGCGAATGGATGAGAAATATTTGTAAGGCACAGCGCGCTGACGGCGCACTCCCCGGTATCGTTCCAACGGGCGGTTGGGGCTTTGATTGGGGTAACGGCCCTGCTTGGGACTCGGTGCTCACATATCTTCCATACTTTACCTACCTCTACCGCGGTAAGACAGAGATGATTACCGAATCGGCGGAATATATGATTAAGTACCTTCGTTACTTAAGAACCAGATGTGACGAGAACGGCCTACTCGCTATAGGTCTTGGCGACTGGTGCGATATTGGGGAATACGACGGCAAACCATCGACTCCGCTTATCGTTACCGATTCAATTATCACTATGGATATTGCTAACAAGATTGCCTTTATGCTCAATGCCATAGGTATGAATGATGGCGCAGAGTACGCACGTGGTGAGGCTGCAAAATATAGAGCTGCCATTCGCGCAAATCTCGTTGATTTTGACACGATGCTCGTTTTAGGCAACTACCAGACTGCACAGGCGATGGGCTTATTCTACGGTGTGTTCGACGAGAGCGAGAAGGCGGTAGCCTTCGAGCGTCTTTTGGAGCTGGTGCATAAGTATGACGACCACATGTATGTCGGCGTGCTTGGCGGAAGAGTATTATTCCACGTTTTGTCAGATTTCGGATACAGTGATTTGGCATTTAAGATGATTACACGCGAGGACTTCCCCTCTTACGGCAACTGGATTGCAAGAGGCGCAACGACTCTTTGGGAGGACTTCTTCCCCGACATGGTGCATTCAATGAACCATCACTTCTGGGGTGACATCTCAGCTTGGTTTATTAAGCGCATTGCAGGTATTCAGCTTAACCCCGAAAGAACCAACGTAAACGAGGTAAGAATTGCGCCTAACTTCATCACTTGCCTTGATAACGCATCTGCACACCATATAGCCCCCGCCGGCAAGATTTCGTCCGAGTGGGTAAGAGAGGGTGACGCGGTTACTCTTAAGGTAGAAATTCCCGAGGGTATGAGTGCTGTGGCTGAGCTTGAAGACGGCTATGCATTCGAGGACGGTGCGAGCGCTAAGACAATTACAAGCGGTGCTTACAAGGTTGTAAGGGTATAATTTTCAGTTATATAGCAAAAAGAGAGAACAAATCGGTTCGTTTGCCGAAATGCTCTCTCTTTTATGTTTAATGAAATCCTTGCGCTGCTCAGATGAAATCCAAGGGATGACCCCTTAGATGAAATCAAATTCGTCTAACTTGTACCCATGCAAAGCAGGATTACATTGCAAGAGCAATTTGACTGTGTGATACTCCTAAGAGCGTCACGTCATTCTTCCTCCGAGCGAGCTATTTCCTGCGCCTGAACCTCGGGGTCGAAATTGTACATAGGCTCAATGTCCTCGCCCTTCTTGACTCTTCTTATATAGTTCTTAGTTATCTTTACTACGAGGGGTGAAAGAACTACTACACCGATAAGGTTGGGAATCATCATAAGACCGTTGAAGGTGTCCGAGATGTCCCATGCAAGAGAGGAGGTAAGGATTGCGCCAAAGATAACGGTACAAACGTGGATGATGCGGAAGATATATGTAGTCTTTGCGCCGAAGAGGTATTCCCACGCCTTAGAGCCGTAGTGCGACCAGCCAAGAACGGTGGTAAAGGCGAAGAGGAACATAGCAATAGCAACAAATCTTGCGCCAATGTTACCCCAGCCGAATACGCTGTTGAATGCTCCGCCAACAAGAGTCGCGTCGGTATAGCCCTCGGCAATCTCACCTGTAACGACGTTAAACGCACCGCCCTCAAGACCGCCTGCGGTAAGAACAACGAGAGCAGTCATGGTACATACAATCATAGTATCTGCAAATACCTCGAAGATACCCCACATACCCTGCTTAACAGGCTCTTTAATATTGGAGTTGGAGTGAACCATTACGGACGAGCCAAGACCCGCCTCGTTTGAGAACACGCCACGCTTGAAGCCCTGTGTTACAACCTTGCTTACAACAACGCCGAAGCCACCGCCGACAAATGCCTCGGGGCAGAACGCATTAACGAAGATTGCCTTAAATGCGGGGAAAATGCTAGCATAGTTGACACCGATGATTATAAGGCTGCCGAAAACGAAGAGCACAACCATTACAGGAACTATCTTCTCAGCAACGTTAGCAATTCTCTTAAGACCGCCAAGAGTAATAACCGCAGTAAGCGCCATAATTATAACGCCCAAAATAACGTTATAGAGTGAGACGCCCTCAAAGACCTCAATAGAGGAAAGCGCCTTGATATCAAATGCAGAGGATACGTTAGTAACAATCTTATTAACCTGACCCATGCTACCGATACCGAAGGATGCAAGCATTGTGAATACGCAGAACAGGATTGCAAGCACCTTACCAACCTGCTTCATACCCTTCTTCCTGCCAAGACCGTCTAAAAGATAGTACATCGCACCGCCTGACCACTCGCCGTTCTCATTCTTACGGCGGTAGTAAATACCGAGCACGTTCTCAGCGTAGTTTGTCATCATACCGAAGAATGCGGCAACCCACATCCAGAATACCGCGCCTGCGCCACCCATACATATAGCAGCGGCAACACCTGCAATATTACCCGTACCAACCGTTGCGGCAAGGGCCGTGCAAAGCGCCTGGAAGGGTGATATTGAGCCCTTTTCCTTAGTATGCTTAATTACGTTTTTGCTAAACAGACTACCAAGTGTGTTCTTAAACCACAGCTTAATCTCAGTAATCTGGAAGAACTTGGTCATCACCGTAACGGCGATACCCGTACCGATAAGGAGAAGCAAGCCGAATGCGCCCCATACGACGCCGTTGATTTCTCCGTTTACAGCCTCTAAGGCTTGTAAGAATTTGCCCATTTTTTGTACCTCACTATAAGTTTTTCTTTAACCGAACAAAACAAAAAATCACCGCAAACCATATCGGATAGCGGTGAATATAGAGAAGACAAAATTGCAAGAACGAATCTTGTGAATTTTTTAATCTGTCCTTTTGCCTGAGAGATTATGGTAAAGACCATTTGCACCTTCGGCATCCGCATTTAAGCGAACTTCTCCAGATTGCTATCCGTCAGCAGTCCTCGTCAAAACGACACCCGAGAGTATAACCCCTTTGGAAAGGCAAACGCCTTATCTCCTGCTGATTTCATTTAGCTTTATTCGATTATGTACCACATTATACGCTCAATTTCTACAAATGTCAAGGATTTTGACGCAATTTTATGCTCAAAAAACGCTTTTTGTTAAACTTCCCCAATCCGCGCCTTGACTTTTACCGGCAAACTGTTATAATGAACTAAACGAAATAGGTGCAACACTTTTTTCAACCTGAAATATCTGATTTGAGAATTTCTCGTTGCATTTACACGAGGCGATTTTGCCTGCGGTAAAGTGTGGGTGCTACACCGTAACGGCGCTTAAAGGAGCGTGTGAAATACTCGGCACTCTCAAAGCCGCATTCGAGTGCAATCTCAAGCACGGAGAGCTTGGTGCGCATAAGCAGCTCTGCCGAGCGAACAAGCCGCTTATCACTAACGTATTGTGAAAAGCTCACGCCAAGCTCGCGCTTAAAGCATTTGCCAAGGTACTTGGCGCTCATATTCATTTCATCAGCTATTGCCTCAAGGCTCTGCGTCTTAGAAATGAGAGTATCTGCGCGCCTTAGCATTTCGGTAACTGACGGACTATACAAATTCTTCTGTGGTATCGGTCGGGTGGATAACTCCTTTTCAGCAAGGGCGGCGAGTGCGCGTGTGGCAAGCCTCGTTTTTTCCTTACAATTATCGGCATCGGGAGTGAGCGGCAAAATATTACGCGCACGGTGAGCGTCAATTCCGCATATTTGCGCGGCGCGGGATAGAGTATTCTCGCTCCTTGCCGTACCGTCGCGGAAATCCCCTGCGTACACCGCACCCACTACCCTATCACCTAACCTTATTGGCATTACCGCTTCCCATAGTCCAAAGGCGCAGTATCCCTCAAAGCCCTCTCCCAAGGCGGCGCGAAGATTAGCGCGTTTCTTACATTCAAGACAACGCGAAAGCCCTTTAGCTGAGCTTTTCATAAGAGAGCAAAATGGCGAGGTGTGTATTATATGCTCGGGGGCAATATCAAGCAGTGAAATCTCTTCGCCCTCAATACCGCCAATACATATTTTAATCCCAAAAAGTCCCTCAAAAAACTCTATATCCGAATTAAGTCCCATAATACATCACCATAACAAAAGAGTGTTATTTTCTTAAATTATAGCATAAATCACTCCAAAGTTCAAGTAATTGTGAAATAATTTCAGGATACATTCGCACTTTTTCTGTATAATTAAATAAAAACAATCTTTTTGGGGTGTGAAGATGAGAAAATACGATTTAATAGTTGTGGGCGGAGGTATGTCGGGAACAGCCGCTGCTATCGCCGCAAGTCAGGGCGGTATAAGCGTGCTTCTCGTGGAGGAGGGCGGCTCGCTCGGCGGTGCGGCGGTTAATGCGCTCGTTAACCCGTTTATGCCACATAAAACGCTAAGAAAAACGGAAGAGGGAAAGGAGTGGCTTATACTCAACGGCGGTGTCTATTGTGAAATTCTTAAGAGATTGCAAATCAGCGAGGACGTTGCCGACCTTACCTCTACCTTCTCGGAAGAGCACTTAAAGCTCGTGCTTGATAAGATGTGCGAGGAATGCGGTGTTGACGTGCTATTCCACGCAAAGCTCTTTTCGGCAAAGCGCGAGGGAGAAGAAATTAAATCGATTGACCTTGCGACAAAGGCAGGTGTCCTGACGCTTGAAGCAGATTATTTCATTGATGCTACAGGCGACGGCGACCTATCAGCGTTTGCAGGGTGTCAATTTAACCTTGGACGCGAGGACGGACTGTGTCAGCCGATGACGCTATGCTTCCGACTGTCGAATATCGACGTGGAAGAGTTTTACAAGAATTTTGCAAGGATACAAAAGGTATATTCCGAGTGGCAAAAGGCGGGCAAGACCGACAATCCGCGCGAAAATATCTTAGTATTTAAGACGCTTAATAAAAACGTAATACACTTTAACTCTACCCGTGTGGTAAAGTTAAACCCGACAGACCCGTTTGACCTATCGCGCGCGGAGAAAATCGCAAGGCGTCAGATGAAGGACATATTCGATATGCTAAGGGAAAACTTCGACTTCTGCCGTGATGCAGAGCTTCTGATGTCCGCGCCGCAAATAGGCGTGCGCGAGAGCCGTATGATAATAGGAAAGCACTTGCTGACAGCAGAGGAGCTGATTGCTTGCACACGCTTTGACGATGCAATTGCCGCAGGTAATTATGACCTCGACCTACACAATCCCGAAGGGTCGGGCACGAGCCATTATTTCTTCAAGCCGGGACAATATTACACTATTCCCTATCGCTCACTGTGTCCAAAGGACATTGAGAACCTGCTAGTTGTCGGACGCTGTATCTCTTGTACTCACGAGGCACAGGCATCGCTTAGAGTTATGCCGATAATCACCTCAATCGGTGAGGCGGGTGGCTGCGCCGCAGCGCTCAGCAAAGCGCGCAAAGAAAGCTTGCACGATGTTAATATTGATGTATTAAAAAGCGAGCTGAGAGCGCACGGAGCGTTCATTGGTGAGGAACAATGTAAATAGTTCTTTGCATTTTCTTGGATTTTGCCTTAAGGAGACTAAAAAATGGAAATCAAGATATTAACAGCGACAGAAAACGAAACGGTGCTATTCGCCACCGAGGAGCTAACTCGCTACCTATATATGATTGATAAAAGCCTCAAAATTGAGGTGGAAAGGCACTCGTTTTACGATGCGAGCGCAGAGGGAATTTGGCTTCTTTGCGACAGCACTCTTGCCCCAAGCGTCAATGACGCATCTATGGACGACGCCTACCGTATAGAAATAAAAGATAACTGTGGATTTATCGCAGGCACTAATCCTATTTCGGTGCTAATAGGCACTTACGCACTTCTAAAGACTCTCGGCTGTAGCTGGATTCGTCCCGGTAAAGACGGGGAAATCATAACGGAGCGCACACTATCCCCTATTAACTTAAGCGTGACCGAGGTAGCAGAGCACCGATTTAGAGGTATAAACCTTGACTGTGACTCGTCCGTAGAAACCGCCGTGGCAATGATCGACTGGCTGCCGAAGTACGGAATGAATAACTACTTTTTTGAGTCGCTTGTGCCTGAGAAATTCTTTAAGTCATACTACAAGGACGGAACGCAAGAGGTGTGGCTATCCGCATTTGATACCTGTAAAGCAGAGGCTAAAAAGCGCGGAATTAAGCGACACGCAGTAGGGCACGGCTGGCATATGGCGGCAATCGGGTGGCGTGACTACCACAAGACAAGAGGCATTAGCCTTGACGAATTAAGCAAGGAGCAGATTTCCTCCCTTGCGCTAGTCGGTGGCAAAAGACGGCTCTACGGCGACAACGGCAATATATTCAGCACCCAGCTCTGCTACTCTAAGGAGCACATACGCAAGAGTATGATAAACGAGGTAGTAAAGTATCTAAAATCCAACACGGGTATAGACTACCTACACTTTTGGCTGGCGGACGGACTCAACAACCACTGCGAGTGCGATGAGTGCAAAAGGATGCGCCCATCAGACTGGTACGTTATGATGCTCAACGACCTTGACAAAAGACTTGCAAACGAGGGGATAGATACGAAAATCGTCTGTCTTATCTACGTAGATTTGCTCTGGGAGCCGGAGGTATTGAAAATAGAAAATCCCGATAGGTTTATCCTGATGTTTGCGCCTATTACACGCACTTACGACAAGGGATACTCGGTAACGGGTGAGGATTGCGCGGTAAAGACACCATACGTAAGGAACGACCTCACCTGGCCAAGAAATGCAAACGAGAATGCGCTCTACCTTAAGGATTGGCAGAAAAATCAGTTAAAGGGCGACTCATTCCTCTTTGACTACCACCTGATGTGGAATCAGTACAAGGACCCCGGATACGATACCCTATCGCGCATAATACACGAGGATATGAAAAACCTCGGGGCGCTGGGACTTAGCGGCAGTGTGTCCTGCGAAATATATAACTGTCAGATACCTCACGACTTCCCGCACGTAATTATGGCACGTACACTGTGGAGCACCGAGATTGATTACGACAGAGAGCAAAGGTCGTATTTTGCCTTAGCGTACGGCGAAGATTATATGCTCGCCTGTGAGTATCTCAAGCGCATAAGCAAGCTATTCTCAGTAATATACCGCTACTATACCGAGGGGGATAAATGCAAAGAGGAGCAAAGAAATCTTGCCACCCGTGTTAAAAATCTCGTGAGTGAATTTGAGTGCATTGTGAGTAAAAATATTGAAAAGCCCCTACCCCGTGCGCAAAAAATATCATGGGAGCTCTTAAAAAGGCACGGTGAGTACGTAACCGAATTTGCCCGTGCGTATACTGCAAAGTATATGGGCGATAAGGTGGAAAGCGACAAGCACCTCGAGGCTTTTGAGAAGGTGTGCGATAGGCTCTACGCTGATTACGAAAGCTACATAAATCTCTATTACGTAAAATTCTCGGTAAGGTATTACTGTGATGAGATTACCGAGGGCGGTGCCAACGTGGTACTGCAATAGTTGGAAAAAGCAAACAGGCTTGCCGAAGCAAGCCTGTTTTTAATATGGTTATGCCTAAATATAGTTTCCTCTCGTGTCGAACGGATTTAGTGCAGAAATTGTTGGCTGACGAACGAAGGCGTAGATAGGCTACGTCGAGCGAGGAAACGGCAATTTATGCCTAAATACGTGGCAGCCACGCGGCAACAAGTGTCTTCCAATCCTTGCCCGCCGAGGCGTAATCAATAAGCGTAAAGCGTTCTCCGTCCTCAGCTAAAAACTCAAGCGCCAGTGTTGACTCACCACTCACCTCGTTATATACAAGTGCGCCATTATCTCTTCTGAATTCAAATGCGGAGTCAGCGGACTTTCCAAATCGAGAGTCAGCGGCAAGCACGATGGGACCGCGCATAAGTGCGATATAGTCGTCATCGGTTGGCTTATGATGAATCGTCGCCGCATTGGCAAAATGCCAGCCGTCTGCCGAGCCCGTCATATCGGTATACACTACGTCCTCGTCCCACTTTACAGGATATATCTCGCGAAGTGTCATATCAAAGGTAATATCAATCACGGCAGTACCTATCCATTCACCAAAGAATACGGCAAAGCCGTCCTCGATACGAAAGGCCCTATCCGATTTTATCACGTGGTTTTTCGACCAGGCGGGAATTCTTACCTTAAAATCAAAGGTCAGAGGGGTGTCTACCTCAATTTTGATTTTTATATCAGCCGAGCGAGGATAATTGCCCTCGGTTGTAATTTTAACATGCCCATTTTCAATATTTACCTCACTCACACCGTCCTCAAAGAACGAAAGAGCAATGCCACCCTCGGTGCCGAGCACCCTGTGTGATGCGTAAATTCCAAGACCGACGGAGCCAATGCACGCACAACAGCCGTAATACGAGCCGTCTGATAGCACCTGGTAGCCGCCAATGCCAATTCCGCGCTTACCGGGAGTCAATGGACTGTAGCTGTCAAATGGCATAAAGCTTGCCTTAGTCCTCTTGGGCTCGCACGCCTCGGTGTTTACCCACGCGCTCTCGTTGCGCTCGGTGTTGATAGCGCCAAGATATGCGTTATAAAAGCTCTGTTCAATCGCATCGGCAAATCTTCGGTCACCAGTCAAGCGATAGAGCGTTGCACAGTATTTCATCCAGGTAACTGTAACGCAGGTTTCCTGCTTAATACCGCCAATATCCGCAGTCTGCCTATTTGTCGTATGGTCAAGAAGCTCGTGCGTACAACCAAGTGTACCGATAATGCTAACCTCGGAGTCTAAAATTGCGTAGCCGAAGTTGGTAGCCGCAGTCTTATATTTTTCATTTTTCCTTACCTCGCAGTAAGCCACAAGGCCCTCAAAGCAGGATATCAATTCATACGCCTTGGAAACACCGTACTGATACGGCAAAAGCTTATTCTCATACGCAAGCTCGAATACGTTGAAGCGATCTGCCCCGCCACGCTCGACGATATAGTCGGCAAAGCGTAGATAACGCTCCTGGCCCGTCTTCTTATAAAGCCACACAATAGGCTCGAGCAAGGACGAGGAGTTGATGCCAAACCAGCTTGACGACGCCTTGGTAATATCCAATTTATCCTTGCCTATGTGATTGATTATGTAATCGGCGTGGCGCGTGGAAAAATCAATAATCTCACACTTTAACGCATCAGATTTGCAAATATCGTAAAAATACAGCATACCAAGGAGAACGTACTTACGGCACCAGAGGTCCCAGCCCTGAAATTCCTTTTCCCTCTCGTACGTTGAAACACGGCCGTCCTCTTCCGCCACAGTGAGCATATCGCGTACGGTTGCCTCAAGGGTGTTATATAACCTCTCATTTTTCGTGTGGGCATAAACCGAGGTTGCACCGCGCATCATCTTACCCCAATACTCACCGCGCCAAGCAAGCGTCGGTGCATCGGGCTGTTCTCTATACTGGTTAACGAACTTTACCCACAAAGCAGTATCAAGAAGCTGATTTTCTTCTATAAATTCCACAGCGCTTTTAAATACGCCGTTTATTTTTTGCTCAGTATCAAGAACTCGAAGCGGAGCCAAAGCTCCCTTATTTTCTACAAATTCCATATTTTTATCCTCTTTACATTAGTTATAGAAGTCGACCTCGCCAAGCTTTATCTTCGCGTGCTTACGTGCAGAACGTCCGCACTCGTTACCGATCGAATTCAGAAGCTCAAGCTTTACGTACCTTGCGCTCTGCCTTTGGAAACGAGCATAGACTCCGTTATACACCTTTTGCATATATCTATCGGCTACTAGGTCGTAATTTACGCCGTCGGTGCTGAGTAAGACTCTGAAGTGTGAGAGGTACTCTGAGATAAACTGTGCGGTGAACTCAACGCCCAGCTCATTCTGCTTTTCAAGCTCGGGCTTGCCGTAATAATGCTCCCAAAGACGAAGTGCCGAAAGCTCGGTCACCCTGCCCATATCAAACACTACCTCGGCGCTCTCGCTATCGGTATACCAAGGGTTAGTGGGGTCACAGTTAAGAAGTGCCTCGGCACCCTCGCTTGTGGCAGAGGCTACAACAACACCGCTCTTATCAAGGCGTGTAAGGTCGGAGCAATTCAAATGCTCGTCATACGGACGGCCGAGGAATACAGGTGCGGAGTAGGTCTTTGTTTCGTCCTCGTGTATAATTCTTAGGAAGAAGTACCTAGCCGTGTCACTTTCTATTGTAAAATCGAAGCTTGAAAAATCAACGCCCTCGATTACCTTTACCTTGTTTCTGTAATCAGAGATAACCTCACATCTTACCGTCTTTACGTCACAGTCATCGCGGAGCGAGCCAATCTCAACGTGGAAGTCGTACTTATTCGTAAGCGGAATATCCGAGCCCATCATATATCCGTTTACGGTGTAGTGAAGCTTCGTCGCACCACACTCGGTAGCGTAAACCCTGTTGTTATATATAGCGTCGATAATATGCTCCTTCGTCTTTTGAGGTGCAAGTATTACCGTCTTACCCGGGCACACATCAAATCCCCATTCCGGTCCGTGGTAGTCGCTGGTGGAAACGGGAGAAACCTTATATCCGTTATCAAGCGCATAAGAATACGCATACTCAAAGAGCATAATAACTCCTCTATCCAGACCTCTTCCAATCTCGACGAGCTTAACGGCGTTTCTCCACGCCTCCCCTCTTTCATCGGTAAGGTCGATACCGCCTATGCACTGCCCTTTCATGTTCCAAGTATCCTGCGGATGAACGATGGAAACTATCGGAAGAGGGTCGCGCGCGATAATTTTCTCTGCCTTCTCAAAGCTGTCTACAAAGCAAAAGCCCGAAGCGTTAAGCAAAACGAATTCTCCGCAAAGAACCTCAGGCAGACCGTAAATATTCTTGGTCAGGAAGCTAACCTCGGACTCAGAGCCCGGAAAAACGATAAGCTCGCCGTTATCGCACTCATCAGCCTCGGCAAAGCCCTGGAAAAAGTTTTTGTCATACATAATACTGCCATGGTCGGTAACGACGGTGAAGTCCAAGCGTCCGTCCTCCTGCGTCTTACGAATGAGGTCGCAGGGGAAGCTCTCGGTTCTGTAATAAAACGCCTGATCGCCATGCTCCATGGTGGTATGAACGTGAAGGTCGCCTATATAATAGTTCATCGCCTCACCCTCGGCGGCTTTTTGTCTCTCGCTCACCGTAACACGGCACGAATATTCCTCACCGTCAAGCGTGGCGGAAACAGTAGCCTCACCTTCCTTGCGAAGCACCAGAAGCACGCCGTCATTAAAGGAAAAATCCCCTTGAAATTCTTTGATCTCCACCACGTCCGAGTCGGTCTCCCAAACGATGTTGGCCCGCTCTATATCCTCGTCACTCTTAAGCTTTAAGCAAACAACGTCTCCGCAAAAGGAAAATATTTGATTTTTTGAAAGATAACAGATCATTCTACCCCTCCCCTATTTTTATTACTTTCATTATACGACAAATCCATGCGGAAAACAACAATGTATTTTCTCAAAAAATTCTCAAAAATTCTTAATCCTATATTGACATCCGAAAGCAAAAGAGCTACAATATCG
>JAZQRW010000031.1:0-12299 GCA_045629765.1 Eubacteriales bacterium | reverse complement strand
AGTGTTGCTATAAGCTGTCTGCTTGGTCTTGAACTCAGAAGCATTGTGTGTAACGATGTCACCAAAAGTGTCAAGCTCATCGTTAATGCCCTTAATGTCATCGTTGATCTCTTTTACGAAACCGTCGATTGCAGCATTGTCATAGTCATTAGCGTGTGCGTTGCTATATTCGGTAAATGTAGCAGCATCAAGCTTAGAGGTAGAAAGTTGAGTTGCAAGAGCATTTGCACCAAGCTCGGCATTCCAGTTAGTGATGTCGCCAGCGGTAATGTTATAAGCGGGCTTTTCCTCGATAACCTTTACCTGACCCTCAAGAGTATCAATAGCCTGAGCCATCTTAGCAGCTTCGCCGCCATGCTCATCGATGTAATCAACGAGTTTTGTTAAGCTATTATAAGTCTCGCTGTCGGCTACGCTAGCGATAACTCCGTCAACGATATCCTTAACTTCCTGCTCGGTTGTGTACTGATCAAGGTTAGCATCGGTAATAAGACCATCAGCATAAGACTTAGCACCTGCAACAAAACCGTCAATCTGAGCATTGGTGTACATTGCGTCAACAACGGACTTATCAGCCTTCAGAGCAAGAGCAGCATCTACCTCAGTCTTAACAGCCGCTTTCTCAGCAGTGTCCTTAACTCCATTAAGAGCCTCGGTTGTAGCAAGAGGAGCAATAGCAGTTGCGATAGCACCATCAACATCTGCGGTCTGAGCTGCAGAGCCGTCAAATGCAACATCAACGCCACCAACCTTAACAGTCAGAACATTGTCAACCTTTGCAGCCGCGTCAGCATGGGTTGCGTCTGCAACTTTAATTGCGGCAACAGCGGTATCGAAGTCACTTACCTTGTCATGTGTAATGGTGTCAAGACCAGCAAGTTCGCCAAGGTCAGCGGTCTTAGCATACTGACCGAGGTTGGCATCGGTAATAGCTGCAGCAGCCTTTTCCTCAGCATACTTTTTAGCACCATAGATAGTGTTAGCAGAGGAAGCGTCTGTGGAAGCACCAATGAGATCAGTCTTAGCGGTGCCAATAGCAGTGTTAAGCTCTTCGATGATTACGCTAAGCTTCTTCTCAGAGTCATAAAGGCCCTCAAGAGCAGCAACTCTGTTAGCGAGAAGAGCAGCGGCATCGGTAATAGCCTTAAGAAGGGCGTCTACCTCACTCTTGGTGTAGTAATCAGCGATCTTGAGCTGCTCACCAATCCATGCCTTGAACTCGGTCTCGCTCTTCTTTGCCCATGTGTGAACGTCGGAAGCCTTTGCATAGAAGCTCCAGTCAAGAGAATTGAATGACTTGTCGCCATCACCAATCTTAGCCATTACAACGGGCTCAGTGAGTCCGGAACCTGCAGAAGCAGCTACTGTTGCGAATGCAACTTCACCCTTCTTCAGTATAAACTGGTTCTCTTCTTTAATCCAGTTTTCAAGTAAGTCATATTTCAGACCAATGCGTGTTTGAAAAATTTTCTCAGCCATGATAAAATCTCCTTTATGAGTTTTATTTTATTTTAGGGTTGGAAGAGTAAACTTAAACTTCCAACCCTAATTGTTAAAAATTATTTAGTGGCTGAACCACCATTAAGGACGAGAGTAAGCTCGCCTTGAGCCAAGAGGTCAGTAGAAATCTTGGTGACTTCGCCATCCTTGACTTCAAACTTATTAGCAGTTGATTTGATAAGACCGGCGATATTCGAAGCTACATTGCCTTCATCATCTCTGGTGAGAAGTGCCAGAGGAATATCGACAGTTTTATCTACGATAGGAGCCTCAACTCCACCAAGTGTAATCTTTTCGATTACGTTCTTGTCACCTACTTCAGTAGGTATTTTTGCCTCGACGGCAGCAAGAGCGTCGTTGGTAGCATAGTTGGTAAGGTCAGTGGAAGTATCGCCTATGAGAACAAGCGAACCGCCAATGAGCATATACTCTTTATACTTGTCATTACCAACAGCGTCTGCATCAAGAACCATGTAAATGATATCTTCCTTAGCGTCAGCGGCATCGGGAAGCTCATCTACAATCTGCTTCTTGAGGTGAGTGCTATTGTTTACGGCAGTAGCGATAGCAGTGTCAGCTTCAGTCTTTGTGTAAACCTCACTCTTGGTATAAACATTTCCAAGAGCAGTCTCATTGTCGCCTACACGAGTGGTAAGAGCGGCAATGGCCTCGGCATTCTTAGTGATATTACCAGCATTAGTATCAGCCTTAGCGTCAACATTGGTAATAGACTGCTGAATGTCAGCTATCTTGAGAGCTGCAATGCTATCATCGGTATGCTTCTTAGCGAGAGCAAGTATGCCGGTTTCAGTATTGTTGATTGCCGCAATAGCTGTTTCATTAGCAGCAACACGACTAGTAAGATTAGTTACGTCAGTCTTAGTTGTGCCAAGCTGCTCAGAGAGAGAAGATACAGTAGAGCTGTCGGCCTTATTACCAAGAGCTTCCTCAATGGTAGTAAGCTTGCCGCCGTGCTGTCCAACTGTAGTTTGAAGAGCGGCAATGTCTTCAGCATTCTTGTCGATACTGGTCTTGTGTCCAGCAACCGTGCCTTGGAGCGAACTAATGTTCGAAGCATTTGTGCCTGCGGCAGTTTTTGCCTCGTCGGCAGTAGTCTGAGCAGCGGCAGCGGCGTCAGAAGCCTTCTTTACTTCAGCATTGGTCTCACTCTTGGTGTAGTATTCGCCTTCAATAGTAGCAACTTTATCAGCGATAGTAGCAGCCTTACCATTGAATACAACAGATTCAATTACGTTAACCTGAGCACCTGCGGCAATGCCATTAACCTTCTCTTCAATAGTATCAATTCTGCTTGTGGTAGAAGTTGTAGCGTCATCGGCAACCTCAGAACCCCAAACCTCATTCTTTACAGCCTTCTTGAAGGCGTTGAGGTCTGCAAGAACCGAAGAAGCGTCTGTGCCACCAGTAGCACCCTTGACAGCTTCCGTGATAGCGTTATCTGTCTCACTCTTGGTGTATACATCTGCCTTCTTGGCATAATCTTCAAGTGTCGCATTGGTTGCATACTGATCAAGGTTCTCTGCCGCGATAGCGTCAGCTATCTTCTTATCAACAGAACCTTCAACAGAAGCATCACCATTGAGGACTTCAATGGCATCTGCGTTAGCCTGAATATCATTCTTGATTTCGGTGATATCACCGTGCTCTTCAACCCAATCAATAAGGTCATTGAGAGCATCAATCTTATCGGGATCTACGCCTTCAACAAGAGCCTTTACAACTCCGTCAACGTAAGCGTAAACACCGGTGGCAGCGTTGTCGCCTTCTGCGGCAACACCTATTCTGTCACTAAGAGCCTTTTCAGCTCCAGTGGCTCTAGATACCTCGTCGGCAATCAGCTTGTAAATACCAGTTGCCGCAACGTCTTCTCCGCTAGCTTCTACGCCGATCTTATCAGCGAGAACTTTGATAGCGGCATCTACTTCAGCCTTGGTGTATACATCAAAGCCAATAGTAGTAGCGTTTGCGGTGTCTTCAACACCAGCGTTAACTGGAGTTACTACGAAACCGGTCTTAGCATCTGTCAGTGTGAACTTGTAAGTGGTATTGCCATCGCCTTCGACGATACTATCAATACCAACCCACTTAATGCTTCCATCAGCCTGCTTCTGGGGCAGGGTAAGAGCAGCAGCATCGGCGGCACTAAAGCCAACGATTTCAAGTTTACCAGTGGTTTCATTGATTTGAATGGACTTGCCATCTACCTCAACTTTTCCACCAATCTCTTGGAGGCCAAGAGAATAGGTAGTCTCTTCGCCATTGACTGTTGCTACTTCACCTACAACATAGACAGCCATCTTGTCGCCTTCAACAACGGCAATAATCTGTCCAGGGTAAGCAACGCTAGTCGAGCTGCTAAGGTATTCATTTGCCTTGGTTATAGACTCGAAAACCGAGTATTTGTCAAGGGGAAGGGCGTTCGAACGTTGGAATGCAACGCCTGCGGACCAAGCGGCCTTAGTAGAAAGGTCATTGAAAAAAGTATTATTTATTGTTCCCATTATTCATTATCTCCTTTCTATTCATTACGACCAAGAAATGCCCTTGGTGGTATAGGGAGCCTTATGGCTGATAACCAATACCTTATACTCAATCTCAACTGCGTTATCGCCAGTACCATAGGTAATCTTGATATTGGGTTGAGTGGTATCAACGTCAAGGGTAAGTCCATTGCCGTCTTTAGCATCGGTCATAGACCAGTTGTAGTCCTTGGGAGCAACCAGCCAATACTGAATCCAGTCACCAGTAGCGGTATCACTCTTGGGCTTGGAAGCGGTATAAGCGGTCGAGCCAGTAATCTTAGTAAGTTTGCTTACATCAACTGTAGCAAGCTTATTCTCCGCACCGTAAATAAATCCCTTGTAATAAGGAATATACCATCTGAAGGCTTCGGCAGAGTCAGCGGGAGTAGTGCCGCCAGCTATCTTCTGTCCAGGATAAGCCTTTTTGAGGTTGGAGATAGGAGCGTGTCCATCACCATATTTAGCGGTTGCAGAAGCACTAAGGCTAGCCTTAGCTTTCTTTACAGGAGAGGTAAGGGAAACCGAGGCCTGTGTGCTCGGATAAGTGGTAGTGGTACCATTGAAAGTAACACTATAAGCGTTCTCGTTAGTAACGAGTGCAGCTCCGGTTGCACTGGTGCTCTCGGTGTAAGAGTTAGGAACCGAACCATCGACGGAAACTGCTTCAGTAGTATATCCATACTTGTAAGCTCCGTCGTTAAAGCTAAGCGTAGCACTATTAGTACCAGAAGAACCTACCTCAAGATATTTGATATTAGCGATGGCAATATCAACACTAGGATCAGAGGTCTTAAGGCCAGTGTTAAGCTCTTTTGTGAATATTGAGGTCATAAGGTCCTCAAGAGATTGTCCCTTAGCGGCAAGCGTGCCGTCAGAGAGTTTTACATTACCGATAGAGGTATAATCACCTGCGAGTGTAATGTCATTTTTGAAGAAGACATTGGTTGCACTATAATTGCCGTCAGAAGCAACCCATCCTTCAGCAGCGGTAGAAGCTACCGAAGAGTCATAAATATAGGTGGTATAAGTGGTTGCGGCACTGCCATTAGCAATTGCACGTTTAATAACCGCTACATCACCATCTTGAAGTTCTGCACCCTCGGGAATAAGACTCTTGATAACCGTCAGGTCATCTTGAACATCATTGTACGCAAGAACTTCGCTCTGGAAGAGCTGAGCAGATTTTACATCGCTGCCGATGTATTCAAGGTCTGCGAATGCGTGTTCGCCGTCACCAGCTTTAAGCTTAACGACGCCATTGGCATCATACTCAAGACCTATCTCACCTTTGTCAAGGACTAAAGATGAACCAGCCCAAGCTTCACTCTCATCATTACGAAGAACAATTTTTGTTTTGATTTCATTCGTTGCCATTAGCATTTCCTCCGTTTATGATTTTTATTGTTGAGGGATCAAAATCCCCGCCTCCACTCAATTTTTCATACGAATTAGTATCCGCATTCCATTGATAGAGGGCTTTTTCACTACTTACCTTATACAGGATTTGAGTTTCTCCAACTTCTGGTAGCTCGTTAAAGTTAGTCCGAGCAACCAGCTCCTCTTTTCCCTCACCCTGATAGGGTAAATTTCTCCAAGGAGTAACACCGTCACCAATCTTGAAAAGACCAGTGTCATACTCGAAGCCGGGTTCTCCCTGAGCCAGCACCAAATTAAGCTCTGTCCAGCGAGCAGCCGTGCCGCGTTTGAATTGAAAAGTAGTTACAATTACAGTTGGTTGTGCCATATCAAATCACCCCACCATCGTAAATAACAATCTGTGGTGTATCGCCCGGGTCGGAAGAAGATGAGTTACCCGTGAGGTATACTTTTACCCACTCTTGATTGTGATTTAGCATATAATATTGTGAGCTTGATATAACAAAAGCCGTAGTGCCAGGAGTGAGTTTAGCCGTAGGTACTTTACTGAGGTCATCAATCGTATCTACTAAAAACTCTTTTTGTCCGTGGACTATTTTATTACTGTTAGCATATATACTAAACATTAAAACTTGGCTCCTTTCCTTGGAATTTTGGCTAATGCCAATTTCTATTTATTATGAAAATTACGGGTGATAAATTGATCACTTTTGCCCGAAAATTTTCCATAGGCGTATTATTTGCCAAACTCGGCCGCAAGGCTGGAAACGAAAAAAAGGAGGTCTTTTTCAAGACCTCATAAAATGATTATAAGCTGTTGTAGCATTTCTTTGACGTTTGCCGTAGCTGCTTGAAGCACAACGCTCAAAGCATTTGGCAAAAGCTAAGGCGGCATCTTGCTCGTTATCAAGTTGGCAAAAAGACTCATAATTAAATCCTTTCGCGTAAAGACGACCATAGGTATTCATTTCATAACGCAATTCAGAGTGTAATAATTCAAGTTGTTCTTCTAGCCCTTTACCCCACACGGATTTGCCGCGACTGTAAGACCACTGACAAATGCCATAATATTTACCAGGAGACACATACTGACTCCAATACACTACTTTGATTTTAAGGGTTTGGCCACCGGTTTCTGACATTATATTTCCCATTATACCCGCCGCGACTGGTTCACTTAGCCCTATTTCAAAAACAAGATAATCCCATATTTGATGTGCGACATCATAAGAGCAACTATGTGGTTCTGGAGGATCGCACCAACTGTAATCGTCTGCCGTCGGCGGTTCGGGCTCCGGCAAGCTAGGTTCGGGTTCTATAGGGGCCGCGGCAAGTGAGTCAGCGATTATAATTGGCGGAGTGGGTTCCGTCATTTGTTCTTCTCTTGGATAAATAATAAAAAGGAATAAAATCACACAAAGTAAAAACAAGAGTAATACATAAACATTGCTTCGTTTCATAGTGATTTTATTCCTTTCTTTTGGTAAGATTAAGGTAGCAGTTGGATTTGAACCAACGATACGGAGGTTGCAGCTCCGGGTCTTAGCCAGCTTGACGATGCTACCATTGATAGAGAAAGAAGGAATTGAACCTTCGACCTTTCGGTTATCAGCCGAACGCTCTGACCATCTGAGCTATTCCTCTATATGTATTGGTAGAAGATGTCGGAATCGAACCGCTCCACTTGTTCCCAAAACAAGTATGCACAACCATTACACTTCATCCTCTATATAAATACTCAAAGTGGGACTTGAACCCACACGCCTCGCGGCAACCGGGTTTGAGCCGGTCGCGTCTGCCATTCCGCCATTCGAGCATATGTAAACAGGGCTGAGGGACTTGAACCCTTATCTCAACTTTTGGAGAGTCGCATGCTAGCCAATTGCACCATCACCCTATAAAATTAACACACTCTCCTCAACCCATCATTCTTACTCTTGGAGAATTGATACCGCTAAGTATCTTTTGTATAGGGTGGGATAGCGAAGTTATGGGAAACATACTATCTCGGCCATTGTCCTATACAATGTGTTAATACCACCAGGGAGGTTTGAACTCTCCATCTCCAGGTTGAAAGCCTAGTATCCTAACCAATTAGACGATGGTGGCATGATTGATTTCCTTCCCTATTTCCGCAAATGCCCTCCGCAAGGAAACTCGCTTCCTTGTTCAATCATAGCATCATTAACGCTTGTAAATGCTTCGCAGGGGCGGCAATATAAGGTTGGAACTCCTCTCACATATTTCCATCGTGCGGAGTCACACGAAGTCTCGAAACGACCCTCCTGTGAGTGGCAGGTCCAGTACCCACTGTAAAGTGGCACCTAAGGGGCAAAAAACACCCAAGGCCCTGGATGGGATCGAACCATCGACATCTTGATTAACAGTCAAGCGTTCTGCCGCTGAACTACAAGGCCATATCCCGAGGCACTTACCCGACCTCGGTTAGGTATGATGGCCATAGTCCTGATTGGTGGACTTAACGGAGAATGTAGGATTCGAACCTACGCGAGGGTCTCCCCTCCTAGCACGTTAGCAATGTGCCCTCTTCGGCCTAGCTTGAGTAATTCTCCATGGCAAGGGTGCTAGGATTTGAACCTAGGCTATCAGAGTCAAAGTCTGATGTGCTAACCGCTACACAACACCCTTATATTATTTATGCCGCCCACGGGGGTCGAACCCGTATGGTATTTCTACCGAGGGATTTTAAGTCCCTTGTGTCTGCCTATTCCACCAGAGCGGCAAATTATTTATTGAGAAGAAGAAAAAGGAAAATTAGTATGTTGCAAATTGAATTTGCTTTGTGGCAGACGATATCATACTAATTCTCCTTTTGCAAAATGGTGTAAGCTTCGGGTGGGAGTCGAACCCACAACCTACGGTTTACAAGACCGTTGTGCTGCCAATTGCGCCACCGAAGCATATTAGAAAATCATATTTTACGTTCGGGGTCAGGAGGTATAATATGATTTTCTGTCAAATAAAGGGAAGGTTGTTTCCCAATTGCGGAGGCAGGAGTCGAACCTGCACCACCCGAGCTTATGAGACTGGTAAGCTTGCCAATGCTTTACTCCGCCGAAGAGAGGAAAGGCTTTGAAGTCAGCCAACTACGCATCTTTTCCTAATGTTTATACTGCTTTTCAGTACATTCGTTCGTCTGGTCGCAGTAGCCTTAGAGACAGCCAACTATCAAAATCAGAAAGGGGGACAAACAATCCCAATGACCTTACGAGGATTTGAACCTACGATTTCCTACTTGAGGGGCAAGCGTCCTAAACCATTAGACGATAAAGCCATAAATTTTTACTGATTTTCTCATTCACTATAATAATTATATCATATTTTTTTGAAAAAATCAATTTTTTAAACCAGCTATCCAATCAAGTAGATTTTCTTGGGTGAAATTATCTTTATTTAAGATTAAAAGTGGAATATTGTTTTTTGCACAATATTCTACTTTCATCTAATCATGTAATGCGAGAGATTCACAATGAAAAAAATCATTTTCATCATAATGTTGTCTTCCTTGATACTCGATTAAGCCGAGAACTTGTTTCTTAACATTTATAATTGCAAAATCAAAACGCAACGGCTTAATGTCTTTTAAATCTTCAAACGAAAATTGTGTTTGAAATAAAATATTGAACTATTTTAATATTTGAGATATTTCATATTCTTTATACGAGCTTAAACAACCACATGAATGTATCCGACCATCTCTTAATCCAGCTCCGCTTGCTATGGTAATATTACCACACTCACACTAACAAGTCCATATTTTTTGTATAAGCCAGTTGTAACACGGTTAATTTACCATATTTATTTCCAGTTTCATCTTTAATAAATCCGCCTTGTTCACTCACGATCTTAGGATAAGCATTTTTTATCTTCGTATTAATAGGCTTGGGCTGTTGTACACGCTTGGGTTTAATGGAACTTAAACTTTTACATTTACATTTTCCAACTTTCCCATTTCTTAATTGAGAACCACATAAAACTTTTTGAGCACCACACTGTATACACTCACACAGCCACCATAAATTTCCAGACTTAGGGCTAATGTGTTCTGGACGCTCTGCCTACTGAATTACTTTCCATGTATAAAATATTTGATTTGTAATATCCATATTGATTTTCTCCTTACTTCTGGATTAAAATAGTCTTGACGGGGGCTTGAACCCGTTTGCGACCTACGCAAGACTACTCAAATAACTTTTTGTTTATTTACCAACTTATTGACCAACCAGTGCCACTGCGGCAAACAATAAAGCCTTCTTCTGTTGCTATTTCGCGTATCCCGCACCAATGGTTTATAATTTCCTTCTGAACCGGTCCGGCCCACTCTTCATCCATATCAAACCAGGCCTTGGATTTACCCTTACACGCTTCCTTTTTAATGGAGGGAACGATATATTCATCCCAAACCTTTTTTGCCTTAGTCTTTTCGGCTTTGAGAGCTTCTTGAGTAGTAGCACGAATGTTTTCAATAAAAGTCATAATATTTACCTCTCTTGGAAATTTTTATGTAAATCGACCCGACAAGACCCGAACTTGCGACCTATGCACTGCCAGTGCATTGCTCTCCCAACTGAGCTACGGGCCCATGGAAGCTTCACCGTAATATAGGAGTTGAACCTATTGCCGATTTGAAAGATCAACAAGAACCGTCTTAGCGAAGCTTGTTAGTAATTTCGGTGACTCTAAGAGTCCCAATATGTCCAGAGAGATTCGAACTCTCGACCACTTGATTACGCGTCGAAGTGAGATTTGAACTCACAATCTTTATCCCAAGAACCTCTGGTGCGACCATTAGGCAATGCCAATTCTGCCATTCGACGAAAGTCAAGTGCTCTACCATCTGAGCTATGGACATATACGACTCGTAGGGGACTTGAACCCCTGGCCTCCGCCGTGACAGGGCGGCGTTCTACTCTTCTGAACTAACGAGCCAAATTAATGCGGGCGAAAGGACTTGAACCTTCACGCACAAGGCAGCAGCTTCTAAGACTGCAGTGTCTGCCATTCCACCACACCCGCTTATGATGTATAATCAATCTTCCTCGATATCTTCTGTCATATTTTTTAATACCTCTTCGGCTTCCTCTTCATCAAAATATTCATCAACTTCAACAAAGTCAATACCGCTGGGAGCACATTGAACCATATCATAGAAACACCCTTCAGCTTCTTCCATAATAGCAGCTTCAATCTCGTCAGCATCCCAACCCATCAAAGCACACTTCTTTTCAAAATATTCCTTTTCCTTGGGGCCTATAAAAATCTTAATAACCAGATTCAAACCTCTTATTCTTAACTTTCTATAAATATTATATCATATTTTTTTATAATTTTCAAATCATTCCTCTTCTCGATTTGGGTGTTTTTCTTTTCGCTTGTAAGAACCTTTACCCTTGCGTCCGGGACGCGAGGATCCACGACGCTTAAAAAGGAAGTATTGCTGTAATTCATCGCCAGTCTTTTTGAATATTCGTCTATCGAATTTTTCCTTTTTCATCGTGGTATCCTTTCTTGAAAATTGAATAGATTGAATTTATCTATTTTGACCAAGAGTGAGAAAAAATTTATTTATTTTTTTCTCTCATTCAGTATATATATTATATCATAATTTTTTATAATTTTCAAATAAATATGTATTGAGGTGCGGATTTGCCGCACCCCGGCTCAGTATTTTACAGACCTAGCCTTTTCATCATAGCCTCAAGGGTTTCTGTTTCCTCGGGCGTGACCTCGGCAGGCGAGAAAGCGGCGGGCGCAACCACGGCACCCATACTTTCAAAGTCAAGTCCACCAGAAGTAGGCTTTACTTCGCCTACAGGCTCCTTCGGGCAAGTAAGACTTATCGCCACCTGCTTCTTAGCTCCGTTCTCCTGGGACCATACATAAATCTTTTTGTCATACTCACCGACGTAATCTTCACCGAATGCTTCGGCAATTCTTTTTATTACTCGGTCTTTAGCTTCTTGTCCTACTGCCATTATTCTTCATCCTCCTCCGTACAATCACGGCATCTATATATATTTCTATCTTCGTCATACTCCAAAATACCATCCGGATACCATTCGCCGCAAGAAGCACACTCATGGCCCTGACTTTCTTCGCACTCGCCGCAAATATACCCATCGTAGTAATCTACCCAGCGGCAGTAATCGGTGTTCCTAATTTTACGTCCACAGCAAGCACAATAGGTGTATTCATCCTCTGTGCAACAAGACATATATTCTGACTCAGTGAGAGTGCATTCGCCGCAAGCGAGGCACTTTACCGCTCCTCCGATATGCCAACGAGGCTTAGTATTACTTTCACACCAACCGACATAGTAGGAATAATACGGCACGTAGCAACTACTATGCAAGAGGTCATTGTAATGAAGACTATCGTCATTGTCTTTTACAATCGTTCTCATAGGAAGAAGCTTATCGTGCATACACACATATCGGTCTCTAAGATAGGTAGGCCACTCTTCGTTTTCATAAGGTCTGACCTCATCTATCATAAAGTTTGTCCAAGCGGTCCAATCAGTATTCTGATAGCCCCTGTCCTCTGCCGTCAAGATAAGCTTACGCACTGTATCCAAAGCGTCTCGATTAAAGAAAGGATACTGACGTCCGGCCATCAAGTGCTTATAATCGTCAGAAAAGAACATAAGCATACGCCATTTCTTATTGTTCCACAAGACTTCACGGGGAAAATGCGGAAGCTTGACGCCATCGGCACCCTTGAGATAGCAAATAACAGTTGAGTTATCTACCATATAGCTGAGATTACCACTACGGAATTCACCATCAAGAGCGTGGCAAGAACGCCAATTATAGGTATTTTCACTTGAAGAGAGAAAATCAAGGGGGTGAACCGATATAC
>JAZQRW010000030.1:0-2152 GCA_045629765.1 Eubacteriales bacterium | reverse complement strand
CGCACGCATATGCACCACGTCACCGTTTAAGCACACACCGCCGTATTTGACCTTGGCAATCAGCGAGGTTGAAAAACCGAGGTGATTTTTAAGATAATCCCTGATTTTGCATTCTCCGTCAAGGTCGTCAATTAAATGCACGAGTCTTTCTTTTTTGTTCATTTAGCGCCTCATTTAAATTCGTTGTTAATATGATACCACAAAATTGTCAACAATACAAGAAAAATATTGACATTTGATTTATAAATGATATAATTAGAGTATTAAAAGTTAATTTGTGAAAAACGGAGAAATTTAGATGAAGGAATTTTTAGGTAAAGATTTTATTCTTGATAACGATACTGCGGTAAAGCTTTATCACGACTACGCTGAGAAAATGCCCATTTTTGACTTTCACTGTCATCTTTCCTGTAAGGAGATTTACGAGGATAAGCAGTTTAGGAGCATAACTGAGGCTTGGCTTGGCGGCGATCATTACAAGTGGCGTCTATTTCGTGAAATGGGGATTGACGAGAGCTACATTACAGGCGATAAGTCGGATTATGAGAAGTTTCTAAAGTATGCTGAGATTATGCCTTACGCTATTGGTAGTCCGATTTACCATTGGACACACCTTGAGCTTCGCCGTTTCTTTGGTATTGACGATGTTTTGTGCCCCGAAAATGCTAAGAAAATCTACGACGAGTGTAATGAGAAGCTAAAGACTCTCACCGCCCGCCGTCTTATTGAGATGTCTAACGTTACGAGAATTTACACCACCGACGATCCTATTGATGATTTGAAGTGGCATCAGCTTTTGGCAAAGGACGACAGCTTCTCCGTGGTTGTTAAACCGGCATTTCGTCCGGATAAGGCAATAAACATCGAGCTTAAGACCTTCCTTCCTTACGTTGCATCACTTTCCGAAGTATCGGGTGTTAAGATTGATGGTATTGATTCGCTCGTTGAGGCTCTTATTAAGAGGGTAGAGTTCTTCGACTCGGTTGGTTGTGTATGCTCTGATCACGGTCTTGAGCCGGTTATGTATGCGAAGGCAACTCGCGACGAGGTTGACACCATTCTTAAGAAGGCGCTCGCAGGCGAGCCACTTACTACACACGAGGTAGAGCAGTATAAGGGCTACGTTCTCGTTTCTCTTGGCAGAGCTTATGCTAGACTTGGCTGGGTACAGCAGTATCACATGGGTGCGCTTCGCAATAATTCAACGAGAAATATGGAATCTCTCGGCCCCGATACGGGCTTTGACTCGATTAACGATAACACCTTTGCACCTAAGCTTTCTGCTCTTATGGATGCGCTTGACGCAACCGACGAGTTGCCTAAGACTATTCTTTATTGCTTGAATCCACGTGACAACGAGGTTCTTGCGACCCTTAAGAATTGCTTCCAGCGGGCAGGCACGGTATGTAAGGTGCAGTTTGGCTCTGCTTGGTGGTTCAATGATCAGAAGGACGGAATGCAGAAGCATATTACCGCGCTTTCCCAGCTTGGACTTATCTCAAAGTTTGTCGGTATGCTTACCGACAGCCGCAGCTTCCTTTCCTATACCCGCCACGAGTACTTCAGAAGAATTCTTTGCAATATGCTCGGTACGCTTATAGAGAATGGCGAGTACCCCAACGACGTTGCATTTGTGGGTAAGATTGTCGAGGACATCTGTTATAATAACGCTATAAACTATTTCACAAAATAAACGACACTTTCGTAAAGCAAAATGGAGAATCTAAAATGAGAAGAATTTACGTTCCCATTATGTACAATCCCGAACATAATGCGGATATATACTGTGATGACTTTAAAAAGCATGGAGTAAAGGACATATTCCTGTGCGAATGTACCTCATACGTTAACGCTACAGGTGAGAGATACGAGCGCGCTATTAACGCTGTTAAGACGGGTATTGAGCTCTACGAGTCCCGCGGCTTCAGATGCGGTGTTTGGATGAGCACTCTCGGTTACGGTGCTACTGTCAGCACTACCGGCGCTAAATACGTTGATTTCACCGACCTGCGTTCAATTACCGGCAAGACGTCGAGTGCCGGCGGCTCGGTTTGTGCAAGTGATGAAAATATGATATCCCGTGTCTGCTGTACCGTTAAGGATTTGGCGAGGGCAGGGGCTAAGATGATAATGCTTGATGACGACCTTTGTC
>JAZQRW010000029.1:0-7448 GCA_045629765.1 Eubacteriales bacterium | reverse complement strand
CGAGTAACCAAGACGCGCAAGGTCTCCTGCGCAAGTAAGTCCCGAGGGACCTGAGCCGACTATCGCAACCTTGATATTGTTTTTAGGTGCGGTCTTTGGAGTTTCATCGGAGTTGGCGTTGTGCCAATCGGCTACGAATCTCTCGAGTCTGCCGATACCGACGGGCTCGCCCTTGATACCGCGCACGCACTTTGCCTCGCACTGTGTCTCCTGTGGGCAAACTCTGCCGCAAACGGCGGGAAGCGCACTTGATTTTGCAATCACCTGATATGCGCCCTCAAAGTCGAGCGCGCGGATTTTGTCAATAAACTCGGGGATATGTATATTTACCGGACAGCCGTTAACGCAGGGCATAGTCTTGCAGTTAAGGCAACGCATAGCCTCGTCTATAGCCTGCTCCTCGGTATAGCCGGTCGCAACCTCGTCAAAGAGCCTTGCTCTTACACTTGGCTCAAGAGTCGGCATAGGATTTTTCTTTTGGGACATATTAGCCATTGTTCTCTTCCTTTCTAAAAAGGTTACAAGCGCTCTCGTATGCGTGACGCTCAAAGTCAGAGTACATATTCGAGCGTGACATCGCCTCGTCAAAATCAACCTCGTAGCCGTTAAAATCGGGGCCGTCAACACAGGCAAATTTCGTCACACGCTTGCCGTCAACGTTGAGAGTAAGTCGGCAGCCGCCGCACATACCCGTGCCGTCAATCATAATCGGGTTCATCGAAACGTCGCAGGGAATGCCGTGTGGGCGTGTCGCCTCAACGACGAATTTCATCATAATAAGCGGGCCGATGGTGATGACCTTATCAAATTTCTTGCCCGAGTCGAAAAGCGCATTCAAGGGAGCGCACACGTTACCCTTTTCACCGTACGAGCCGTCGTCTGTCATAACGAAAAGCTCGTCACAGCACTCGCGGAATTCGTCCTCAAGAATGACTAAATCACGGCTTCTAAAGCCGATTATACCGGTCACACGACAGCCGCGCTCACGGAGAGCCTGTGCCACGGGAAGCGCGATTGCACAGCCAACACCGCCGCCTACGATACAAACCTCGGAAAGTCCGTCAAGGTGCGTCGGCATACCTAAAGGTCCTGCAAAGTCGCTGATATAGTCGCCCTCGTTCTTCTCACCGAGCTTCTTGGTCGTAGCACCGACAATCTGGAATATAATGCGCACCGTACCGCGCTCTCTGTCATATCCCGCAACGGTAAGCGGTATGCGCTCGCCCTCGCTGTCGACTCTCAGAATGATAAACTGACCCGCCTGCGCCTTTCTCGCAACGAGCGGTGCCTCAATATCCATAAGCGTTACGGTTGGATTAAGTTCTTTTTTGTAAACAATTCTATACATTTTGTACATTCTCCGTACTAATAATTAAGAATATATCTATTCTAGCACAAACGGCCCGAACTTTCAAGGGGAAAAAGGGAAAAAATAAAATAATGAATAGTGAATGATGAATATTTTTTGGGGCGGGTGATGCACAAGCCTTTTTCTGCGAGAGAAGGCTAAGGCGCGGACGAGCCTGTGACGCCTGTCCCTACAATGTAGTGCGAACATACGTAAAAAGCAAGGACGACTCGATGAAGCCGAGCCGCCCTACAATTTGATTATATCCCTGCATAGCAGGATTTCATCGCCTTAGCGATTTCATCACGAAGTGATTTCATCCGTCCCTTGACGGATTTCATTGCGTGCAAGCACGCCACGGAGCCTTATTTCAAATCATTTACACAGCCATATATTTTGATACTGTCGTCAACGACAACCTCATCAAGACAATACTTCTGTCTAACCAGCGGCTCACGGTTCTGCCACTTGCCACGGGTGAAGTCGGGTACCTCTACGGGTGCGCCGCCCTTAGCAATTGACTCAGCTGAAAGAACGCCTATGGCAAGCCACGCGGCACTGTCATATACGTCAATGGGAGTCTGCGTGCCAGCCTTAACGCTCTCAATAAAGGCGCGGAATATCATCCAGTCAACGCCGCCGCTATGAATGCCGAAGCTATCTGCGAGTCTTGTGTAATCGGTTTCAAACTTAGCGACCTCTTTATTAAGCGGGTGACCATACTTCTCGAACATCTCGTCCTCGTTGTTCCTCGTATCCTCAGGCATATCGTCGGTGAAAACAACCTTGCCGTCCTCGTAGCACATACCCTTTGTGCCGCGAATGGTGAACTGTCTTGAGTAGAACGGACGAGGAATGGTAGTATCGAGGGTCAAAAGTATAGTTTCGCCATTTGCGCAGGTGATAATGGTGTTTACGATATCGCCCTGCTTGTAGTCGATTTTAGCATACTTATTATCCTCGCCAAACTTATCCTTAGCGAACTGCTTAAGTCCGCGGCTCTTTGTCGCAAAGGAGCTAAGAGTCATCATTCTGTTACCGCGGTTGATACCGAGGCACTTGGAGATAGGGCCAAGCTCGTGGGTGGGATAATTCTCACGGTTGCCGTTTATATAGTGAGCGAGGCGGTAGTGAGTAACCTCGTCCTTGCCCTCTTCAAGCATTTCCTTAAACAGCTCAACGTCGTTAAGATAGTGACAATATCCGCCTGCGGCGTGTACAATCTCGCCGAATTTGCCCATGTGTGCCATGTTAAGTGCCATAAGCTCACGCTTGCCATAACAGCAGTTCTCAAGCATCATAAGAGGAACACCGGTTTTTTCATAAATATCGACAAGCTCAAAGCACTCCTCAATATTTGCGGCGCAGCCTACCTCGATAGCGGTGTACTTACCGGCAAGCATAGACTGCTTTGCAAGAGAAACTCTGTTATCCCAGCCCGTAAAGAGCATAATGGCGTCAAGCTCGGGATTATTTAACACGTCATCGTAGTTCTTGGTGAGAACAGGCGTGGGTCTACCCTCGTCGGTAACAATCTTCGCTCCCTCGTTAAGCCTGTCTTCAATAAGGTCGCAAAGCACCGTAATCTCAACGTCATTCATCTTAACGAGTGCGTGCTTAAGCATTGACGCACCGCGTCTGCCAAGACCGACGTAACCAATCTTGATTTTTTCCTTCATTACTGCACCTCTTTATGCCTTAGCAATTTCACGAAGAACAAACTCAAGTGACGCTACAGCGTCGGTAAGCGTTGCCCTTTCAATAGGTGCGTTATTCTTAGCCTGATTTACGAAATAAAGAAGCTCGTAATAGTAGCCGCCGAGGTCGGATACGTTGCCGCCCGTAACCTCGCCCTCAAGCTCAGGCTTTTCAAACTTAATCTCTTCTGCGCCCTCCTCGGTGTAAACCATAAGCTTACCGCCCGCGCACTCAACAGCCGCCTTCTCAAAGGCAACTCTAAAGGTGGAGTTAAAGCCGTAGGTCGTGGGGAGTCCCCAAGTGCCCTCGGTGCTGACTACGAAGTCGTCGTAGCGCATAAGCGTGTTGATGTATGAATTCTTCTCGCCGATAATGTTCTTCATAGTGAGAATCTTCTTTGGCTTACCGAAGAGCGAAAGCACGTAGTCAACGTCGTGGATATGTAAATCCTGCGCAGCACCACCTGAGCGCTTATCGTCAAGGAGCCAATTCTCCCAACCCCAAGTAGGAACGGGGCTGATACGTCTGAAATTAGCGTTGACAACCTTGCCGTATACGCCCGAGTCAACGATCTCTTTAAGTTTTACGTAATCGTCCCAGAATCTGATAACCTGACCAACCTGTACGTTAGCACCCGTTTCATTCGCCTTCTTAATAAGCGCCTTACCCTCCTTAGCGGTGAGCGTCGCAGGCTTTTCAACGAACACGTACTTAACCTTATCCATAGCGAGAAGCGCGTACTCGGCGTGAAGGAAGGTGGGGAGGCATACGTCAATGACGTCAACGTCAGCGTTGGCAATCAAGTCCTTGCCGTCACCGTAAAGCGTAGCGTTAGTGCCCTCGGCAAGTGCCTCGGCCTTCTCGCGTCTTACGTCCGCAAGAGCAACAATCTCGCAATCCTTAATATTCTTGTAGCAATTGGCGTGCATAGCACCCATAAATCCGCAACCGATAATTCCAACCTTAATCATAATATCCTCCTATTATCTGCCTAAAATTTTATTCATAGCGTCTGAGGTGTTGTAAATCAAAACCTCGTTGTGCATTCTGTAATTTGGTATCATCTCGGCAGTTGCCCAGTTGTCGTATCCGATAGCCTTGAATGCGTCCATAACTGCAGGGTAATTAACGTCGCCCGAAAGAAGAGGAACGAAGCAGTTGATGCCGCCCGGCTCTTTTCTGTAATCCTTGAAGTGTACCTTCTTAATTCTCTTACCGAGCGCCTTTATCCAATGCTCCGGGAAGCCGTTAAAGAGCACGTTACCTACGTCAAAATAGCTGCCAACGTACTCGCTGTCAATCTTGTCAATGAAATCTCTCATCTCAATAGGTGAGGTGAGGAACTTGTTCCACACGTTCTCAAGACCGATGTTTACCTTAGCCGCCTCAGCATAGCTCTTAAGAGATGCGAACGCCTCAAGGCTTCTGTCATACGCGGTTTCATAGTCAACTATCTTATTAGGATTGATAAAGTCTGCGCACACCGTACCGGGAATTACAAGACAGCTGTCAGCGCCGAGCGCCTGTGCCATATCAATTTCCTTTTTAACTATATCGCGTGCCTTGCTTCTGACAGCCGCATCGTCGTCAGTAATCGAATAATCCCAGTAAAGACCGCAGGCTACGCTGTAAAGCTCAAGACCCGTGTCAGCCGCCATTTTCTTAATTTCCAAAAAATCCTTCTCACTTGACTCAAGGCTCGCTTCACCACTCTCGTTAAGCGCAAGCTCTACTCCGTCAAAGCCCGCTTCCTTCGCAAGCTTAAAGGCGTCGCTAATAGGCATACCGCCAAAGGACCAAATACTAATACCCTTTTTCATAATATCTATTGCCTTTCTTACAAATTTGTGTTACAATGATTATACGGTGGCTATTAACCCACCATTCTACCCTAATTATAAGTTATCCGTACACTTTTGTACATATATTTTTTTACTGAAATAGTTCATTTTTGTTCACAAAAATTGTTGGAGTGTATTTTATGAAATCTCTACATTTATATCCTTATGCAAAGCAGAGGACTCTTATCAATATTTCAAGGGTTATCACCTTTCATTACTACGAATTTGACTCTCGATTTGAGTTTTTGGGCGAGGAGCACGACTTCTGGGAGCTGGTCTACATCGACAGCGGCTCGGTTGAGATAACGCGCGACGGCGAGCCGGTTATACTTAATCAAGGTGAGATTATCTTCCATAAGCCGAATGAATTTCACACTATAAGGTCTTATAATTCCTCGCCGAATATCGTCGTTATCTCCTTCGATTGCAAGTCAAGCGCTATGGAGTACTTTGAGGGCTTTAAGGCGGAGCTTGACAAGAGGCTAAAGCCAATGCTTTCTTCAATAGTTCACGAGGCTGAGAGCACTTACGTTATCCCGAAAAACGTGATAAAATTCACTCCGCTTGTTAAGAAGGCTAACGCACCTTTGGGCGGTGAACAGCTGACGAAGAGCTATCTTGAAATATTCCTTATAACCTTAGCACGCATCATTATGAATAAGAACGAGGTCTTGATCCTACCATCTCAAGAAGAGATGGAAACCCAGATTGTGCAAGGCATTAAGGATTACCTTAAGCAAAATCTTACCGGCAGACTGAGAATTGAAGACGTCTGCGGTGCGCTCGGATACAGCAAAACCTACCTATGTCAGCTCTTTAGCGCACAGACCTCGCTCTCAATAATGAAATACTACAATATGAAAAAAATCGAATATGCAAAGAGGCTTCTGCGCGAGGGATGCTACAACATAACGCAGATCTCAAATATGCTCTCCTTCGACAATCCGCAGTATTTTTCAAGAGTGTTCAAACGCATAAGTGGGATTACGCCTACGGAGTTTATAAACTCGCTGGATATAAAAAATCAGCCGTAAATGTAATTTATCGTTTACATATACGACCTATTTTTATAAAAATGTATAAATCCTTGCCACAAATCGAAGAATAAAAAGAAAAAGCTTTGGTGGCAAAATGGATATAATCAAGGTAACGCTGACGTCACTACTATCGGTGGCGTCACTCTTTTTTACAACGAAAATTATGGGGCACAAGCAGGTCTCACAGCTCGACTTCTTCGACTACGTAGCGGGAATTACCATAGGCTCAATAGGTGCGGAAATGGCTACCGAGCTTGATGAGCCATATAAACCGCTGATTGCCCTGTTCATTTGGTGCGGAGCATCTCTGTTTCTCAACCTTATGACGAGTAAATTTCCACGCACGCGAAGGTATATCAACGGCTCACCGACTATCTTAATGCACAGCGGTAATCTATATCGCAAAAATCTAAAGAAGGCGAGGCTTGACCTATCCGAATTTATGCTGATGTGCCGTGAGCAGGGATATTTTAACCTTGACGAAATACAGACGGCAGTCTTTGAGCACAACGGCAAGCTATCAATTCTTCCAAAGGCGGCAAACCGTCCCGTAACTCCTGCGGATTTAAAAATCCCTGCAAATGCCACGCATATCGGCATCGAGCTTATAATGGACGGGCGCATAATGGGCGAAAATCTTGTTCGGCTCGGCAAGGACGATGAGTGGCTGATGAGTCGGCTAAAGCTTCAGGGGTACGATAGGGCGCAGGATATATTTCTCGCCATTTACCACGAAAATGTTGACAGCCTTGCGCTATATCCTATGGAACGGCGGACACATATACTGTAAAAAAAGAAAAGTGAGGCAAGTATATGAACGCATTGGAGCTTACGAGTGTGATTACGGCATTGTCAAACGCGATAGCCGCCGACTTCAAGAATGAGGAACTCGCACTTTTATCGGTAATTTTCGTCCAACTTGGCGACACATTGGCAACAATAGCCACCGTCCGCGTAGAAAACGAGGAAAGTTAAAGGACGATTTGACTGCTCAAACCGCCCTGTTTATAACCTTCGCTGTGCGAAGATTTCATCGCGCTTTAGAGATTTCATCCGCCCCATGCCTCTCACACAGGAAGAGGTGGCGGCAGAGCCGACGGAGATGGGGGCGGATTTATTCCGTCTTGGACGGATTTCACCGCAAAGCTTTACTCCGTAAGGCTTCGCATGGCTTCGGCAAAACAGTCAACATGAAGTATTTTATCGGATGATCAACTTATCATCGCACACCTTACTATATTCGGAACAAATAAAGATTTCCGCTTCTTCCGAATAAGGAATAATAATATATGGATTTTCTTTTCTATTATACGCATCAACTATGCTTGCTTTTGTCAAAGATTTTTTCAAGCAAAGAACAATATGCATACGATTAATGCTTGTCATCTTAATTTGAAAAATAGATACTTTAGTTTTGAATGCCTTTTTTATGTCACTTATAAGTACACGTTTAACAATTCCAAATGGAGAACGGACAACAATATACTCATTCAAAATATTAAACCATTGAATGTTATTAATTGA
>JAZQRW010000028.1:0-4862 GCA_045629765.1 Eubacteriales bacterium | reverse complement strand
CCGTGAGGTTATCGGTAAGGGCGGTGCAGTTATTCAGAAGATTGTGGCCGACACCGGTGCTAAGATTGACATTAACGATGACGGCACCGTATTCATCGCTGCTGTTGATAAGGCTGGCGCTGATATGGCAAAGGCAATCATCGACGCTATCGTATTCGAGCCCGTAGTAGGCGAGATTTACGAGGGTACTGTAACCAGAATTATTCCTATCGGTGCATTCGTTGAGTACGCACCCGGTAAGGAGGGCCTCGTACACATCTCCAAGCTTCAGAAGCAGCGCACTGAGAAGGTAGAGGACGCCGTTAACCTTGGTGACGTAGTTAAGGTTAAGTATCTTGGAACGGATGAGAAGGGACGTCAAAACCTCTCCATCAAGGACGCTCTTGACTAATTTTGGCATATTTGCTCGTTTGTCGGCTCTCGACGTAGGTAACTACGCCTTCGGCGCTCCAAACAAACAAATCTATCCAAAATTACATTTTGCGAATAAGACTCCGTTTCAAACCTCTCGCTGTAGGTAACTACAGCTTCGGGTTTTCAGCCGTGTCTTCTTCATCAAAATCGTGTTTTGCTGAGTTGGCTTTAATTACGCCTTCGGCACTCCAAGCAAACAAATCTATCCAAAATTGCATTTTGCAAATTAAGGTAATAAAAATAACGAAAGCCGACACTTAAACGTGTCGGCTTTTTCACTTAAGTAAGGTATATTCTTTTTTGTGACTCTTTGCATAGGAAAGTGCTTTATATGCACCGCTGTTGCACTCACGTACTACGTAAAATATTATATGTGAGCTGTTATCTATCATCGCACAATTTCTGTAGTAAATAGATTTATACCAATAGTCAAAATTTGGTTGCAGATATATAATTTCCTCATAATTATCCTTATTTTGCCAAGCCTTTAGCTTTCTTAAATCCTTTTCTTGCGGTACACAGAAAATTCGTTGGATAGAGTATTGAGGATTTTCATATTTGATTTTGCTAACTATTTTGTGACACATAAAATCAAAATCTCCAAAACCTCCGAAATAAAAAATTCGGAACCCATCAACTATTTTCTGCAATATGGCATCGTATGCAATTTTATAAACGGCGTCGTAATCGTCAATTTTGCTATGCCCAAAAAACGAACAAATCATACAATTCATAAAAAAATAAGGTGTCGGTGAGAACCGACACCACAAAGCATGCTCCTCACATTAGTCACCACAACCAAATAACACAATACCAATATTACTATCAGCAAGCGTGCAAGAAAGCAAACCCTGTCAAATTAAGGTTTGCTGATAGTATTAGCGCATAATTATAGCATATGCGTTAGTATTGTGTAAAATATTAAATTGGTTGTGGTAAGTTTATTCTAACATATTCTAAATCAAAAATCAAGATGAATTTATAAGTTTGTAAAACCTTATTCTCAAAACAAATTGACATTCGTCCGCGGCTTATGTATAATATAATAGAAGAAAAGAGGTGGGCGAATGCTGTATAACAATCTATCGGGATACCTGAAAACTAAATATGGCGCACGCCTTAAGAAGATTTGCATTGATGCCGGCTTTAGCTGTCCTAACCGTGACGGCAGGTGTGGCACGGGTGGTTGCATTTATTGTGGCGAGCGTGGCGCAGGCGAGCATATTGACCCCTGCCTTTCGATTGCCGAGCAGGTGGCGAGCGCTCTTAATGGCGCTAGGGATAGCGATATGTTTATCGCATATTTTCAAAATTTTACCAACACCTATGCCCCCGTACCCGTACTTAAGGAAAGGTATGATGCGGCGCTGATATCGAATAAAATCAAGATACTTGCCATCGGCACACGTCCCGACTGCATTGACGAGGACGTCGCGCGCCTTATCGCATCGTATCGTGACAGGGTTGACGTGTGGGTAGAGCTGGGACTGCAGACCGCCTCTGACGTGACGGCAAAGCTTATTAACCGTGGTTATACTATCGATGTATATCTACGTGCCGTCAAGATTTTGCACAGCTTCAATATTCCCGTCGTAACGCATATCATCATCGGCTTACCCGGCGAGAGCGAGGCGGACGTTATGAACACGGTGCGCGTTGTGAATTCGGCAGGAGTCTGGGGTGTGAAGATTCACTCGATTTACGTAATGGACGGCACGAAGCTTGCCGATATGTATAGGCGTGGGGAGTACACACCGCCGACGCTTGATGAGTACGTGCGGCTCGCTACTCTTGCAATAGGTAATTTGAACGAGGATATGATTGTGCATCGCATCACGGGCGACTGTCCTCGGGATTTGCTCCTAGCGCCTGATTGGAACGCTGATAAAAACGGTATAATCTCCCTCATTCAGTCCTCGCTAAAGTCGCGGGGAATAAGTCAGGGAAGCTTAAAAATATGAAAAAAGACAAAGGCGAAGAAGCTAGGACTTCTTCGCCTTTTTGTAACCTATTATTTGCAAAAACAGCAATTATTCTGTTCTAAGTGCTACTACGGGGTCCTTGTTGGCTGCGCTCTTCGCAGGGATAAGACCCGAGATAAGAGTGAGCGAGATGCTGAGAACTACGAGCAGAATTGCCTGTGAAACTGGGAGCGCCGCAATTCTTGCGTATCCGATAAGAGGATTAAGAATCACGTTTACAATTGCGGATACGAGGTAGGTTGCTCCGATACCGATGACACCTGCCAAAAGACCGATAATAAAGGTCTCTGCGTTGAAGAGGTGGCTGACGTCCTTCTTTCGTCCGCCGAGTGAGCGTATTACACCGATTTCCTTAATTCTTTCAACAACCGATACGTAGGTGATAATACCTATCATAACCGTTGAAACAACGAGCGAAACTGATGTAAACGCGATAAGCGCGTATGAGATAATATCAATCATCGTGTTTATCATCGTGATAATTAAGCCAAGGTTGTCAATGTATGTTACGTCGGTTCTTGTCTGGCTGACATGCTCGCCGTTTACTACGATGTCCTCATCGCTGTTCCACTTGTCGAGGTATTCGGTGACATGCTGCTTCTCTTCAAATGACACGGGGTAAATATGGATTTTGTTAGCGAGGTCGTTACCGCCAAGTGCGCGCACGAGCTTATCACGCGTATCGGTTATGCTCTGCTGCTGGCCGGTGCCCGTTCCGGGCATCATCATCGCCATTGCGCTTGACAGATCAGTGGTGAATGAAGCTACGGTATAGCATGGCTGCTCAGTGGGCGCAGTGCCGCTTAAATCGTCGTAGCAATATGTGAACTCGTCTTTAATACCAAACGACTGAGTGCTCATATCGTAAATTCCGCTGGTCATAAACTCCTTTATCTCTTCAAGTGAGCTTATAGCCTTTACAATCTCGGAATTTTTGTTTTTCTCAAGCATATACTCGGCAAGAGCAGAGGTATAATAAATACCTGACTGCATGGAGCCGTAGGAGATGTTGTCCTTAGGCATAAGGATACCTACTACCTCAAGAGCAAGACGACCGTCTGTCTTTTCTTCGGTCATGTCTGAGTTGTAGCCAAAGCTATAAGAGGTTGGCATATTGGGTATGTTACTCTCATCAACTGTGAATATTGAGTCGTTGCCGTAGTAATAGAACTCCTTGCCTAAGAGCTCGTCGTAGGTAAAGCTGTGCTTGTAGCTCTCGGGAAGCTCATCCTGAGTCTTCTCAGCGTTCATAATAACGGTCATAAACTCTTCCTGAGTATAGTAGCCGAACTTTGCAAGAAGCAGGTCGGTGAGCTGTTCGTCAGGGCTGATAACAAGCATAATCTCGTTTGCCTTAGTTGCAATTTTACCTGCCTTGATCTCATACTGCTCGGTGATGTAATCTACGTCGTCGGGAGCATTTTTAATTTGGGGCATAAGAGTGGGAAGGAGCTTAGTGAAGTCCTTATACTCACTGTTTTCAAGAATAGAGGTATAAAGGTCGGTGATTCTCTGTATAGAAACAAGCTGAGCCTCTCCGTTTATGCCGACACCGCTCTCACTATCTAATACACGGGGCACGAAGCTTGTGTAGATGTTTATATCGGGATTGATGCCGTATCCGAAGATCATAGCGGAGTAATACTCCTTCGGCATATTCTTGACGTAGTCTACGTAGGTTTTTGTAATATCATTCTTGGTTATGATATTATTCATATCGGTATTCATTTTTATCAGCTGAGCAATCATTGAGTTAACGAATACCTTGCCGGGCTCTTTCTCGTACTGGAACTTATCCTTGTTATCCATCATATTGGTGAATGCGTCGAGGTCGTATGCGCTCTCCGCAATCTGTATGGGGTTACCGGATAGCATATCGTCCTGCATGTAGGCAATATATCCCTTAATACCCGCCGAGAATGCAAGCACGAGCGCAATACCGATAATACCGATAGAGCCGGCGATGCCGACCATGATAGTTCTTCCACGCTTGGAGAGAAGATTTTTGGCAGAGAGCTTGAATGCGGTGAGAAGGGACATCTTTGCCTTTTCCTTCTGGCGCTTCTTTTGCTTTATAGCGACCTTTTTCTCTTCCTCGGGAAGAGCCTCTATCGCCTCATTTTCGGCTCTTGCAATCTGCTCACGCTCCTCGTTTTCGGCTCTTACCTCGTCTGCGGTCATAGGATTGGTATCCTCGGTAACATTACCGTCTACGAGTCTTATAATTCTTGTCGAATACTGCTCGGCGAGCTCGGGGTTGTGCGTTACCATAACAACGAGTCTTTCGCCCGAGATTTCCTTAATGAGATCCATAATCTGCACTGAGGTTACGGTATCAAGCGCACCTGTAGGCTCGTCTGCGAGCAGAATTTCAGGGTCGTTGACAAGCGCACGTGCAATAGCAACTCTTTGACACTGACCGCCCGAGAGCTGATTTGGCTTCTTATAATACTGATTTGCAAGTCC
>JAZQRW010000027.1:0-6168 GCA_045629765.1 Eubacteriales bacterium | reverse complement strand
TGTACGATAAGCTTGTTGTAAAATATTTTATTATATCCATTCGCATCAGTTTTATACAACAAGATTGATATATGAGTTTTTTTCTGCCACGGTTTAAGTATCAAAAAACAGAGAAGGGAGCTTTCATCTGCATTTTAAGATCTTATGCAGTGCATTCCTACATCTAACTTTTCCCTTCTTTTCCCTTCTTTTTTAAGTATTTTATGCGTGTCGCTTCACCACCTCTTAGGTGTCTTTCTGATTTATTTTGTTCAAGAACAGTTTTTACAGATTCGTAAAGCGTTCTATTGATTGATTTCAGTTTGATAGACAAATCCTTATGTACCGTGCTTTTACTGATTCCAAATTTGGCAGCACATCCGCGTACGGTGGCATTATACTCGATCACATATTCAGCAAGTACCTCGCATCTTTCCCGTCCATACAATTTCAGCATATATCCCTCCGATTATGAGCATTACTGTTACACTATATGAAAGGTATAAAAATATAATGCAAAAGGAAGAAATAAAATTTCAAAATTCATTGTATTTTGAGGGAATGACCTCAATACGCGCAATAATACACGGTATCGATAATGGCACGAACACAAGACAAATAAAAGAAATTCACTTTGACAAGAACCGAATAGATAGAATCAAAAAGGAAGTTGGATACCTTCGCGCAGTTTCCGATAAGTACGGATATAATCTTGTAGAAGCTGACACCGCTTTCTTTGATGAGATGACACTTGGAAATACCCACGGCGGATTGGTAGCCTTATGTGAAAAAAGGGAACTCCCTTCCCTTTCCGCCGATGATATCAAGCCCAACGGATTTTACGCTATGATACAAGGAATTGAGGATCCTTATAACTTTGGTTATGCTCTGCGCTCACTATATGCGTGCGGCTGTGACGGTATAATTCTCGGCAAGCGTAACTGGCTCGGCGCGGCAGGCGTCGTGTGTAGAAGCTCTGCGGGCGCATCGGAGATGTTTCAAATATACGAATGTGATGAACTTGAGGCCGCGAGCTTGTTCGCAAAATGTGGGTACAATATCGTTTGCGCTGACGAGCGTACTGATAACCTACTTGGACAGTGCGATATTCCCTGCCCTACTCTCCTAATCGTAGGCGGAGAGAAGCGTGGAATTAACCGCGCGCTGATAGATAAAGCGACTATGCTTGTTAAAATTCCTTATGCGCGCGAATTTAAGGCATCACTTTCAGCGGCGAGCGCAACTACAATGTTTGCATATGAAATTATGCGTCAAAGACTCGCTAAACAGAAATAAAATAATTAAAATGACCGAGTAGCAGGAATAAAACCCTATTACTCGGTCTTTCTTTATTTAAAAGTTAAAGGTAAGCTGTGAAATTGAACTACCTGTTGAGGGGATAACCGTCTTCTTGCATTTATTCGCATCAGGGCCGACATCCTCAATTCTGTCGGTAACAAGGTCCACCTTAACACCTTTTTTAGGTAGCTGCATTACAGCGACGCCCTGCGAGCTTCTGGTTGCTTTAACGGGAATCAGGCTACTCTTAATAAGCATAGCCTTACCTGCATCTGAACGAATGAAAATAGGTTTTGCATCCTTACCCTCGTATATAGCGCCTGCTAATGGCGAGTCAGCACTATAAGCACCGGAAATCTTACGTCTACGTGACTTTGCCTCATAAGCTGACATGCTTACGCGCAGTCCCTTGCCGTTCTCAAAAATATAGACCATATGATGCTCCGGTATAAGCTCATGTATCATCTGGCAACTAACCACATGCTCGTCATCGTCCATATTAAGCTTAGTAGGTACATAATCGCCCATCGAGCTTGGCTTACAAAGGTCAAAATCTGCAACTCGTGCACGATAAATCTGTGCTTTATCGGTAAAGAATAAAACGTCACCTGTGTTATCGGTATCCTCAGAGTAAATGATAAAGTCGCCTTCTTTAAGCTTCTGCTCATCACCGGAGCGCATACCCTGAAGTGACAGCTTCTTAAAGTATCCGCCGCGCGACATAACAAGACGGCAATTATAATTCTCGAAGAAAATATCCTTATCCGGCTGAACAACCGCTTCCTTTTCAACAAGCTCGGTCTTACGCGGAATACCATACTTCTTCTTAATTTGCTGAAGCTGGGCGATAATTCTCGCCTTAAGCTTAAGATCGTCGCGCAATACTTCCTTAAGCTCGTCGATTTCAGCCCTAAGACTATCAATCTCTTGGAGTCGGTTAAATATGTGCTGACGGTTAAGGTTACGAAGCTTAATCTCCGCGATATATTCTGCCTGTCTGGTTGTGAGATTAAAGCCGGACATAAGGTTAGGAACTACGTCCTCTTCATTCTCGGTATTACGTATAATTCTTATAGCTCTGTCAATATCAATAAGAATTGCCGCAAGACCTAAAAGAAGCTCCAGCTTGTCCTCCTTCTTGCCAAGCTCAAACTTAAGCTCACGAGTTAAGCACTTAGAACGGAATTTAATCCACTCAAGAAGCATATCCTTAACACCGAGCTGCATCGGAGTGCCATCGACAAGAATATTAAAGTTACAGTCAAAGTTGTTTTCAAGCTCGGTAGCCGCAAAGAGCTTTTGAATAACCTTATCTGCATCTGCGTCCTTTTTAAGCTCGAATATAAGCTTAAAGCCGTTAAGGTCGATAGCGTCACGAATATCAGTGACCTCCTTGAGCTTACCGCTCTTAACCATATCGGCAGCCTTCTTCATTATTGCCTCAATACAGGACGAATAAGGAATCTCAAGTATATCAATGCGGTTTTCTTTTTTAACGTACTCATACTTCGCTCTCATGCGGAAGCTACCAACACCGGTCTCATATATCTTGCGCATCTGCTCACGATCGTATATGATCTGCGCACCGCCCGGGAAATCCGGTGCCTTAATTATATCAAGCAAGCGGTCAATGCCGGTCTTAGGATTTTTAAGAAGGGCGATAGTTCCGTCACAAAGCTCTGAAAGGTTAAATGAGCAAATCGAGCACGCCATACCAACAGCAATACCCAAATTGGGAGACAGAAGCACGTTCGGGAACGTCGTAGGAAGAAGGCTTGGTTCTTCCATAGTATTATCATAGTTAGGAATAAAATCAACTGCGTTTTTATCAATTCCCGAGAATAATTCTTGGCAGAAAGTATCAAGCTTTGCCTCGGTATAACGAGAAGCTGCGTAAGCCATATCTCGTGAATACTGCTTACCAAAGGACCCCTTAGAGTCAATGAATGGGTGCAGGAGCGACTCGTTATCGCGGGTAAGACGAACCATCGTTTCATAAATTGATGCATCACCGTGAGGGTTAAGTCTCATTGTCTGACCGACAATATTTGCGCTCTTAGTTCTACCGCCGTTAAGAAGTCCCATCTTATACATGGTATAAAGGAGCTTTCTATGTGAAGGCTTAAAGCCGTCAATTTCCGGAATTGCGCGCGAAACGATAACGCTCATAGCATAAGGCATATAGTTCTTAACGAGCGTCTCGGTTATTGGTTGCATGGTTGGGACAGATTCATTTGCCTTTAGCATTTCTACGTCACTTTTTTTCTTTTTAGCCATTTTTTACACCGTCACAATCTAATTATCTTATAAGCGGCTGCTCTTATCATTCGATTATAAAGAGCAAGACCAATTCCCTCTTGTTTAGGAAGCGGAGCGTAAATTACATCGTAATTAAGCTTATCAACCTCGCGTAAAATCGCAAATAATCTATGTGCTTGAGCAATCACGTCAGCATGTGCGCCGAAGTCATATAGCGTAGCTTCGGATAATTGCGAGAAAAGCTCCATATCCTCACTGTAAGCAATTACGGCAATCTTACCGGAGCCTTGTGATTTTATATACTCCAGCGCATCATTTGCCACACCGTCAAGAAGCACTACGTCACACTTAGGCGCGTAATGTCTGTATTTCATACCGGGGGATAGCGCCACCTCGTCCTTGCGAAGTTCACCGGTGACAGCCTCGGCAATATTAACCTTAATACCGATATTCTCAATATCAGCTACGGTAATTTTACCGGGTCTTAGCATCGTAAGTGTGTCGTCATCGTTGATTTTAACTATAGTGGATTCCAGGCCGAAATCACAATCTCCGCCGTCAATAATCACGTCTACCCTTCCTTGCATATCATCAATTACGTGCTGAACCGACGTTGGCGATGGGCTACCGGAAATATTGGCTGATGGTGCTGCTATAGGAACACCCGCAAGAGAAATCAGCTCACGTGCAACTTGATTTACAGGGCACCTTACAGCGACTGTATCAAGTCCGCCGCGAGTCTGCGTTGGCACAGTAGCGCGTGCCTTTAAAACAACAGTAAGTGGCCCCGGCATAAAGGCATCTGCAAGACGGTAATAAGTATCCGACGTATATGCGTATTTCTCTGCATCCGCCGGTGTCGCAATATGAATAATCAATGGATTATCCATAGGTCTGCCCTTAGCTGCGTATATCTTAGTAGCTGCTACGGGATTTGTACCGTCAGCTCCAAGGCCGTAAACGGTCTCTGTCGGAAAAACTACAAGTCCGCCGTTTCTTATTACTTCGGCAGAATCAAGCAGCTTTTCTTTTATATTCAAATCGTTTGAGTCGATTTTTACAATTTTAGTTAACATTATTTTCACCGTTCAAGCGCTCTGCGGTATCTACTGCAATCAAATCATCGATAATAGTATCCAAATCACCGTTCAAAAATCCGTCGAGCGAGTGAAGAGTCTTTCCAATTCTGTGGTCAGTCACGCGGGACTGCGGATAATTGTAGGTGCGTATCTTCTCACTTCTGTCACCGCTGCCAACCTGAGTCTTGCGCGTCGTAGCAATCGCCTCTTGCTGTTCCCTTTGCTTAATATCGTAGAGCTTAGCATAGAGCAGGCGCATAGCCTTTTCCTTGTTTTGCAGCTGACTGCGCTCTTGGTCACATTCTATAACGATACCCGTAGGAATATGCGTAAGACGAACAGCTGACTCCGTCTTGTTAATATGCTGACCTCCTGCACCCGATGACTTGCAGGACTCGATTTTTATCTCTGAAGGGTTAATATCAATCTCAACCTCTTCTGCCTCAGGCAAAACGGCAACCGTAACCGTGGAAGTCTGAATTCTACCGTTAGACTCGGTCACAGGAATTCTCTGTACGCGGTGTACTCCACTTTCAAATTTAAACCTCGAAAACGCACCGTCACCTATAACGGTAAAGGTGATACCTTTTATACCGCCAAGCTCTGTTTCATTAAGGCTTAATACTTCAATCCTAAATCCGCGTGAGGACGAGTACATAGAGTACATTCTGTAAAGATCCTGAGCAAAGAGTGCCGCCTCCTCGCCGCCTGCACCTTGACGAATTTCCACGATAACATTCTTTGAGTCGTTGGGGTCACGAGGCATCAGTAATACCTTGAGTTCATCGGTAAGCACTGCCAGCTTTTCCTTCATCTGATGAAATTCGTCCTCTGCCATTTCACGCAGCTCGGGATCGAGAGTGCCGTCACGCATCATCTCGTCAGACTCGTTCATGTTATCTTGACATGCCTTATACTCTCTGAATTTCGCAACGACGTCAGAGAGCGAGTTGTATTCCTTAATCAAAGCGAAATAACGCTTGTTATCCGATACGATTTCAGGCAAAGTGAGCATCTGCTCGATTTCCTTATATCTATCCTCAGCCTGTTGTAATTTCTTAAAAAACATTTATCCTCCTCAAAAAAACAAATTCACTTAGTTTTTTGAGAAAATGCTACTTTATAAATGCCTTAAACGCCTTATATGTTTCGTAAACGTCAGCCTTAGATACAACCTCGTACGGCGCGTGCATTGAGATAACAGGCACACCGATATCTACGGTCTGAATGTTGTGCTTAGAAATATACATAGCAACGGTTCCGCCACCGCCTACGTCAATCTTACCAAGCTCAGCCGACTGCCAGATAACACCGTTATCTCTAAAGAGATTTCTTATATAGCCAACATACTCGGCGGAAGCGTCGTTAGTGCCGGACTTACCTCTTGAACCTGTAAACTTACACATACAAGTACCACAGGAGATTATAGCACTGTTTCTCTTTTCATAGACCTCAGCAAAGTTAGGGTCATAAGCAGCAGCAACATCTGCGCTAAGACACATAGACTTGCTTCTAACAAGCGTCTGATTCTTTGCAAGCTCGGAGCAAATCT
>JAZQRW010000026.1:0-3916 GCA_045629765.1 Eubacteriales bacterium | reverse complement strand
CTTGAGTGACTTAACGCAGGTCTTGAATGTAGCAGCCTTGCCTGCAAGGTCCTTAGCATGGTACTCGGTGGGGAAGGTAACGTTTACGTCGAACTCCTCGCCTATCTTGTGACCGATGATCTGATCCTCAAAGCCGGGGATGAAAGCACCTGAGCCAATCTTAAGCTCGTGGTTTTCGCCCTTACCGCCGTTGAAAGCAACGCCGTCAACGAAGCCCTCAAAGTCGATAGTAACGGTGTCGTCCTTCTCAACTGCCTTGTCGGACTCCTGGATAAATCTTGCGTTTCTGTCGCGTACCTTGTCAAGCTCCTCTTCAATCTCGCCCTTAGTAACCTTAACCTGAGTCTTCTTGATTTCAAGACCGCGGTAGCCCTCGATAGTAGCCTCGGGCTTAACGAAGCCCTCTGCCTTAAGCACTACGTCGCCGTCCATTGAAACGAGGTCAAACTTAGGATTGCCAACGATAGTAAGCTCAGCCTCCTTAATAGCTGCCTCAAACGCCTCGGGAATGCAAGCGTTGATTGCGTCCTCAAAGAACACGTCCTTGCCGTAATATGTCTTGATTACGTGCATAGGAGCCTTTCCTTTTCTGAAGCCGGGAACGTTGATGGACTTAACGTTCTTCTTGTATGCTTCCTGCTCGGCCTTAGCGTAAACGTCCTTCTCAATGGAGAACTCGATTACGTAGCCGTTCTTTTCATTTAATTCCTTTTTAATAAGGCTCATTTTTTCCTCCGAAATTTTGAATTTCAAATTTTATTTTTTATTTATTTAATAAACCATTATATTTTACAATATAAAGTTAACTTTGTCAAGCAATTTATCATATTTTTGGCTATTTTTTCAAATTTTAACTATTTTAGGAGTGAATTCTATATAATCTGCGCTTATAAGCGACATTCTAATCCCCTCGTATTCAAAGCTCGGTTCTACGCAGTAGCTGCCGTGTATGTGACCGAAGTACAAATGCTTAATTCCGTACTCCTTTAGCACCTCAATAATTTCGTCAGCGCACTTACCGTTCCAGACGGGCGGAAAGTGCATAAAAACTATTATCTCCTTTTCGGACGAGGAGCTTTGTATAGCCTTTGCCATATCAAGACTCATTCTTAACCTTATGCATTCACGGTTGATAAGCTTATTGAAATCCGCGTTATCGGGCGCATTCTTGGCGTCCTCGTCAGAATACCAGCCTCGTGTACCTGCGATTATATAATTTTCAACCTCGTAAGCGTTGTTGAAAAGAAATGAAATAGTGCTGATGTTCTCTTCCTTGAAGAGCTTATCGTGCTTACTCATCGTCGTCCACCAGAAATCGTGATTTCCCTTGCCAATAATTTTCTTACCAGGCAGACTATCTAAAAATTTGAGGTCGGATACCGCTTCCTCCAAAGAAAGCGCCCATGAAATATCACCGGGAATGACGATCGTGTCGTTTTCTTCAACGAGGTGAGTCCAATTGTTCTTTAAGCGGTTAATGTAATTTTCCCATCTGCGCCCGAACACCTCCATTGACTTATTTGTGGATTCGAGTGTCGAAAGATGCAAATCGGAAATAGTGTATAATGCCATAAAAATCTCCGTTGCGGGTATATTTTTAAAAAAATGCGTCAATAATACCTTCGTGCAGTGTCCTAAAAAATCAAAGAGCTGTACTGAAAGGTAGGTAAAAAAATGGAAGATTCAAAGAAGAACTGCTGCAGTGCTGATACATCGAAGCACATTAAGGGAATTACCTGTGACGTAAAGAACTGTGCGTTCCACAACGGCACCAGCCAGTGCTGTGCAGGCAATATTTACGTTGGCCCACATGACGCCGCATCATCTGCAGGTACGTCTTGTGTAACCTTCAAGCCTCGTCAGTAATTATCCGTTTACAAATTCTTTTACCGCATTTTGCATATTAGCTTTGTCAATGATTTGCTTGTGAGTCGGCTCACGGTTTAAAACCTTGGCAAGTGGGGTGGGGATTTCCGTGCCGCTGAGCTTGGAAAGCTCAATAAGCGCATTTACGTCGTCCTTGTCCTTCTTTCCTTGGATAGAGGATAGCACGTCATTTGCAAATTTATAAGGTGAAGCGGTAGAAACTACCAGCATTACTCTGTCCGTCTTATAGTCCTTGATATAGCGTTCGCTTGCCGAAAGTGCAACTGCGGTATGTGGGTCTATAAGGCGGTTTTTCTCTTCAAAGCTCTGCTTTATTGCAGCCTTGGTCTGCTCTTCGCTCGTGTAGTACCCTACGAAGCTTTCGCATACTGTAGCGCGCTCCTCGGCGGTAAGCGCGTATTTGCCGGAGTTATTTAATTCGCTCATATATTTTGCACATTTTTCAGTACCGAGTGTAAGATAAAGAAGACGCTCGAGATTTGAAGAGATAAGAATATCCATAGATGGCGAAATTGTTGAGTAAAATTCGCGATTTCTGTCGTAGATGCCACTGCTGATAAAGTCGGTAAGCACGTTGTTGGAGTTTGAAGCACATACGAGCTTTTCAACAGGCAATCCCATACGCTTTGCCATATAGCAGGCAAAGATGTTTCCAAAGTTACCTGTAGGAACGCACACGTCTATCTTATCACCAAGCGCAATTCTGCCCGAATTGACAAGGTCGCAATATGCTGATACATAGTACACTACTTGAGGCACGAGTCTACCCCAGTTTATCGAGTTTGCGCTTGAAAGGAATACGCCGAGCGAGTCGAGCTCACGCCCAAAATCCTCATTGGCAAATATGCTCTTTACACCGGATTGCGCATCGTCAAAGTTGCCCTTGATGCCCAGCACGCTGACGTTTTCACCACGCTGAGTCTGCATTTGAAGCTTCTGTATATGGCTGACGCCGTCGGTGGGGTAGAACACCTGAATTTTCGTACCCTCAATATCTGCATAGCCCTCTAGTGCCGCCTTACCGGTGTCACCTGAGGTTGCCACGAGTATTAAAGCCTCTCTTTCCTCATTGCACTTGCGAAGCGCACGGACGAAGAGTCTTGGCATAATCTGAAGCGCCATATCCTTAAAGGCGCAGGTAGGGCCGTGCCACAGCTCGAGCATATAGATGCCCTCGTCAAATTTCATGACGGGTGCAGGGCAGGGTGAGAAGCTCTCGGGGTTGTACGCCTTGGCTGTGTCCTCTGCTAATTCCTCCACGGTGTAATCCGATAGGAACTTTGCAAGTATTTTTGTTGCTCTCTCCCGGTAGGTAAGAGATAAATATTCTTTAATTTCTTCCTTGGAGATAGTTGGAATTTCGGTAGGCATAAAAAGGCCACCGTCGTTTGCCAAGCCCTGCTTTATTGCGTGTGCAGCAGACACGCCCTCTTTATTTAATCCTCGTGTACTAATATATTTCATAGATGTTTTCCTCACGGCAAATAACAGCCGTTTTCTGTCAAAATTTCGTGTCTTTATTTTCTGTACGCAGTATCGCCGTTAAATGCTCCAACCAAATGTTTGATTTCTGCCACGCTTTTTGTTGCGTTATTATCATTTATAAATACTTCGACGATATCGAACCTAATCGGCTTACCGTCTAAGCGATGCTTGTTTGCACTGTGGTAATAGCGCGCAACGTGGATAATCGACTGTTGCTTTTTCTGATTGACGGAGCAAGCAGGGCGAGGCTCGCGTATAGACTCTTTGCCCTTCGTTCTTGTTTTTACTTCAACGAATGCCAGAACGTTTTTATCCTCGGCGATTATATCAATTTCGTTGCCGAGCGCAACATAATTTCGCTCTCGGATTTTATATCCGTTTTTCTTCAGATATTTTACCGCCGCGCGCTCTCCGAAATTGCCGATTTCGCGCTTTGGCGTAAGTAATTCAAGTATTTTCATTTGTCAAGAAACTTAAGAAATGAGCGTCTGTAAATGGGGGCTACTCCGTGCTCTCTTACTGCGTCCATATGGTCCTTCGTAGG
>JAZQRW010000025.1:0-8565 GCA_045629765.1 Eubacteriales bacterium | reverse complement strand
CAGTGGTCTCACGGAGAGGTTACCAGAGCCGAGACAATCAATTACCGTACTCTAAAGGCTGAGGCAGACGGCTTGTTCTGCGAAAAGATCTTTGGCCCAACGAAGGACTGGGAATGTCACTGCGGAAAGTACAAGAGAGTCCGCTTTAAGGGTAAGGTTTGTGAGAAGTGCGGTGTTGAGGTTACAACAAAGAAGGTACGCCGTGAGCGTATGGGACATATCGAGCTTGCGACTCCGGTTTCGCATATTTGGTATTTCAAGGCTCTTCCATCAAGAATAGGCCTGATGCTTGACATCACCCCTCGTCTTCTTGAGAGAGTATTGTACTTCGCAAGATACATCGTTATCGATGCAGGCAACACACCTCTTGAGCCAAAGCAGCTGCTTACTGACGCAGAGTACAAGAGCGCGGTTGAAAAGTACGAGGACGGCTTTAAGGCAGGTATGGGCGCAGAGGCTATCAAGGAGCTTCTCGCCGCTATCGACCTTGATGAATTGTCCCGTGACTTACGCGAAAAGCTTGATGAGTCCACAGGACAGAAGAAAGCTAAGATTATTAAAAGACTTGAGGTTGTTGAGTCGTTCAGAAAGAGCGGTAACCGCCCTGAATGGATGATTCTTGAGGCTCTTCCCGTGCTTCCTGCGGACATTCGTCCTATGGTACAGCTTGACGGCGGACGCTTTGCAGCCTCTGACATAAACGAGCTCTATAGAAGAGTTATCAACAGAAATAACCGTCTTAAGAACTTTATTAAGACGGGCGCACCCGAAATCATTATCAGAAACGAGAAGAGAATGCTTCAGGAGTTCGTAGATGCTCTTATCGATAACGGTAAGAGAGGTAAGCCTGTAACGGGCGCATCTAACAGACCTCTTAAGTCTCTTTCTGAGATTTTACGTGGTAAGCAGGGTAGATTCCGTCAGAACCTTCTCGGTAAGCGTGTTGACTATTCCGGACGTTCGGTTATCGTTGTAGGTCCCGAGCTTAAGATTTATCAGTGCGGTCTTCCTAAGGAAATGGCGCTTGAGCTCTTCAAGCCCTTCGTTATGAAGCGCCTCATTGAGACACAGAAGGCAAATTCTATTAAGGACGCAAAGAAGAAGGCTGACAGAGCGGTAGTAGCGGAGGTATGGGACGCGCTTGAGTACGTTATTAAGGAGCATCCCGTTCTTCTTAACCGTGCGCCTACACTTCACCGTCTTTCAATTCAGGCGTTTGAGCCTGTGCTCGTTGAGGGTAGAGCTATTAAGCTTCACCCACTCGTATGTACAGCGTTTAACGCGGACTTCGACGGAGACCAGATGCCTGTACACGTTCCCCTTTCTGCAGAGGCGCAGGCAGAGGCGAGATTCCTTATGCTCTCTGCGAACAACCTTTTGAAGCCCGTTTCAGGTAAGGCTGTTACCGTTCCTTCACAGGACATGGTGCTTGGTTCTTACTACCTCACTATCGATCATCCCGGTGAAAAGGGTGAGGGTAACATTTTCCGTGATTTCAACGAAGTTGAGATGGCGTATGAGAACAAGCAGATTGATATTCACGCGGCTATCAAGGTTCGCGTGACTAAGGAGATCGACGGCGTAGAGCAGAGTAAGATTATTGACGCTACCTACGGTCGTCTTATCTTCAACCAGAGAATTCCTCAGGACCTTGGATACGTTGACAGAAGCGTAGATCCATTCTCACTTGAGATTAACTTTGCAACCACCAGCAAGAAGCTTAAGGAGATTGTTGACCGCACTATTAAGCTTCACGGCTTTGCAGAGGCGGCAAAGGTTCTTGATAACATCAAGGCTATGGGTTATAAGTACTCTACCAGATCCGCTCTTTCTATCTCTGTATACGATATGATCATTCCTCCTGTTAAGAAGGAATTGATTGCTAAGGCAAATGAGAAGATTGATGAGATTACAGAGAGATTTGAGTGGGGTGAGCTTTCCGACGAGGAAAGATATAAGCAGGTTATTGACGTATGGGATAAGACAACTGACGCTGTTACAGACGCTCTTGTTAAGAACCTTGATACGTACAACTCACTTAATATGATTTGTACTTCCGGAGCGAGAGGCTCTATGAAGCAGATGCGTCAGCTTGCAGGTATGCGTGGTCTTATGTTTGCCACAAACGGTAAGACTATCGAAATTCCTATTAAGTCGAACTCCCGTGAAGGTCTTACGATGCTTGAGTACTTCATGGGTGCTAAGGGTTCACGTAAGTCACTTTCGGATACCGCTCTTCGTACCGCCGACTCAGGTTATCTTACACGTCGTCTTGTTGACGTTTCACAGGATATTATCGTTCGTGAGGAGGACTGTGGAGCTACTGCAGGTATTGTTGTTTCCGACATTGTTTCCGGTCAGGTAGTTGTTGAGAAGCTTTATGACCGTCTTGTTGGCAGATATACCGTTGACGACGTTGTTAGCGAGGAGACCGGTGAGCTTATCGTTCCTGCTAACACTATGATTACCGAGGAGAGCGCACAGCAGATTGTTGATGCAGGCATTAAGAGCGTTGAGGTTCGTACGATTCTTCGTTGTATGTCTAAGCGTGGCGTATGCGTACACTGCTACGGTGCTGACCTTGCACATGGCACTCCTGTTGCAATCGGTGAGTCTGTCGGTGTCATCGCTGCTCAGTCAATCGGTGAGCCCGGTACACAGCTTACGATGAGAACCTTCCACACGGGTGGTGTCGCAGGTTCGGATATTACACAGGGTCTTCCCAGAGTTGAAGAGCTATTCGAGGCTAGAAAGCCTAAGAAGACTGCTATTGTTACTGAATTTACCGGTACTGCACGTATCGAGTCCGATAAGAAGATGAGCAAGGTTCGTATTCAGAATCCTGTTGAGCCCACCTCTGAGGAAGTTGTATACGAGATTCCGTTCGGTATGCGTCTTGCAATCGAGGACGGTCAGGCAGTTAAGCGCGGCGAGCCTCTTACAGAGGGCTTCCTTAACCCTGCTGACGTTCTTCGTATGAGCGGTATCGACGCAGTATACGATTACATCATTCGCGAGGTACAGAAGGTATATCGTGGTGAGGATGTTGAAATTAACGATAAGCACGTTGAGTGTATCACAAGACAGATGACTCGTAAGATCGAGGTAGAGGATGCAGGAGATACAGATCTTCTTCTTGGAAGCAAGGTTGACATTCTTGAATTCCGCCTCGAGAACGAGAAAATTCAGGAAAGAATCAACAACGGTGAGATTGGTCTTAGACTTGCTGAGGGTGCACCTTTGCTTCTTGGTATTACAAAGGCAGCTCTTATGACTACGTCATTCCTCTCCGGTGCTTCGTTCCAGGAGACTACAAAGGTGCTTACAGAGGCTGCTATCAAGGGCAAGCGCGATAACCTTCTCGGACTTAAGGAGAACGTTATTATCGGTAAGCTTATTCCTGCAGGTACAGGTCTTGGCAAGTATCGCTCTGTTGAAATTGAAAAGCAAGCTCAGGCTGAGGAGATGACCGAGGTCGTTGCACTTCCCGATGAGGGCATAATGGCTCAGGACGAAATAGTCTATATTGCTGAGTAAGTTTTAAAATAAAAAAAGTAGTAGGGCAGAATGCTTATTTTAAGTGTTCTGCCTTTATTACGCAACGCTTTTTCACGCGATTTGTTGGGTACAGAACAGACTGTATATTCACCACATATCCACCTAAACATACTCTACTATTGACTTTTTTCTGTTTTAGTGTTAAAATAATGTAAATAGTTACTGATACATTTGTCTAAATATGTCTTACATATCAATATATTTGTAAAAGTGTACATTCGGACACAGGTGCTGAGTTCCGATATACAAGGAGAATTTATGGAAAACGCAGAGATTATCAAGGTTTCGGTTGTGATGCCGATTTTCAATGCATATAAATATATCCGTCCCGCTCTTGAGAGCATAATGGAGCAGACGCTGCGCGAGATTGAGATTATTTGTGTTGATGACGGTTCGACAGATCGCACCTTGGATATACTGAAGGAATATCAGAGTAAGGATTCAAGAATAAGAATTATTACAGAGAATAACGCGGGTCCCGCTGCAGCGCGTAACAAAGGCCTTTCTCGTGTTAGAGGAGAATACGTTATATTTCTTGATGCAGACGATTTCTTTAATCCGCAGCTTGTTGAGAAGCTTTACGAGGTTGCCACACGCGATCAGCTTGATATTGCTATTTGCCGTTACGATATTTACAACGGCAGAAAAGCTAAATTTGAGCACAATATAAGGAGCGACCACGGTGAGATTTTCTCTCCCGGTAAGGTTGTATCGAAGAGCGAATATCCCGATCAGATTTTGCAGTGTACTACCGGTTATGTTTGGAATAAGATGTATAAGACTGCGTTTTTACAGGAGAAGGGACTGGCATTTGACCCTGACCTGCGCGTATTTGAGGATACCTTCTTCGTAGTTACTTCGCTGTCAATGGCAGAAAGAATAGGCAAGATTGAGGATTGCTTGGTACATCACAGGGTCTACTTTGCACAGTCGAGAAACCGTCTTTTCAGAAAGCACTATAAGTGCGTGCCGGACATTTACTTAAAAATCAAGCAATTTCTTATGCACAACGGAATGTATATTCCGCTCTCTCAGTCGTATCTTAATTTATCCGCCAGCCGTTGCTATAAGATATATAACCTTTTATGGCGTGATGCGGAAGAGGATTTTTGGAATTTGCTTCACGAGGGTTATGCTGAGCAGTTTGACTGGGATAAGGCAGAGCCTGAGGACTTCGAGAATGAGGATGTGCGTGACTTCGTTGTCAATACTCTTCTCTATACTCATAAGCAGTATAAGAAGAGGGAGAGTAAGGGTCTGAAGGTGAGAATCGCCACTGTGGGAAGAGCCATAAAGGCACTTAACACCAGAAAGAAAATCAAGGAATTTTTTGAAAAAATCTTTAGAAAAGCAGAGAATAAAGATTTATTGTAAGAAAAAATGAAATATATATATGCACTGCCGGAGTCGGAAGGCTCTTTTGCGGTGCATATTTTTTCATTTTAGATATAAAATATGCAGATAATTTGATATATATTGCATAAATATTTATATTTGTAGATAGTAATATATAACAAAAAATATTTTCTTAAAAAGACTTGACAAAATACTTGAATGATGATAAAATAGGGTGTAATGTGTGAAAGTGGGGTACTTATGCCTATTTTCATATATTGAATGCTAAACGGGGGACAAACCGTCTTTCCGGTTATAGCAAACATCATTAAAAGAAGGAGGAAAATCATGCCAACCTTTAACCAGCTCGTAAAGAAAGGTCGCTCTGACAAGACCACGAAGTCTAAGACTCCCGTGCTTCAGAGAGGTTTCAACGCTCTTAGAAATGAGCCTATCGACCAGACTGCACCACAGAGAAGAGGCGTGTGCACCAAGGTTACTACTGTAACTCCTAAGAAGCCTAACTCAGCGCTTCGTAAGATTGCAAGAGTAAGACTTACCAACGGTATGGAAGCTACTTCCTATATCCCTGGTATCGGCCACAACCTTCAGGAGCACTCAGTTGTTCTTATTCGTGGTGGACGTGTACGTGACTTGCCCGGTGTACGTTACCACATCATCCGTGGTACACTCGATACTCAGGGTGTTGCTAACCGTAAGCAGAGCCGCTCCAAGTACGGAGCAAAGCGTCCAAAGAAATAATTAAGGTACATTTGGACGACAGTGTGCTCGCGTGCTGAAAAAGGTAATTGATTTTTCATTATTATATCAGATACGACAGCACTAACGAATTTAATATTCGAGTACCTATGATATCATAATTCTAATGAAGGAGGGAAGTACAGTGCCTAGAAGAGGTCAAATTTCCAAGAGAGATGTTTTGCCTGATCCATTATACGGTTCTAAGCTTGTAACTAAGCTTATCAACAACGTTATGTACGATGGTAAGAAGGGTGTTGCTCAGAAGATCGTTTACGAAGCATTCGCAATGATCGAGGCTAAGAGCGGAGAGAACGCACTTGACGTGTTCGTAGCTGCTCTTGAGAACGTTATGCCCGTTCTTGAGGTTAAGGCTCGCCGTGTAGGTGGTTCTAACTATCAGGTTCCAATGGAGGTTCGCGCAGAGCGTAGACAGACATTGGGTCTTCGCTGGATTATCAGCTATTCAAGAAGCCGTGGTGAGAAGACTATGGCTGAGAGACTTGCTAGCGAGATTATGGACGCTAAAGCAGGTATGGGTGGAGCTTTCAAGAAGAAGGAAGACACTCACAAGATGGCAGAAGCAAACAAGGCTTTTGCTCACTACAGATTCTAATTTACCTTATAAAGAAGGAGAATTATTATGCCCAGAGAATATTCGCTTGAGCATACCAGAAATATCGGTATCATGGCGCACATCGATGCCGGTAAGACCACAACAACCGAGAGAATCCTTTTTTATACCGGTAAGACACACCGTATAGGAGAAACTCACGACGGTGGTGCTACGATGGACTGGATGGCACAGGAGCAGGAGCGTGGTATTACAATTACCTCCGCTGCTACTACTTGCTACTGGGTTCCCACTCAGTACCAGAACGATGCTAATCTTGCAAAGGATAACAAGTATCGTATTAACATCATTGATACCCCCGGCCACGTTGACTTCACAGTAGAAGTACAGCGTTCACTTAGAGTACTTGACGGTTCTGTTACCGTTCTTTGCGCTAAGGGTGGTGTTGAGCCTCAGACCGAGACTGTATGGCACCAGGCTAACGAGTATAAGGTTCCCAGAATGGCGTACGTTAACAAGATGGACGTTACAGGAGCCGATTTCTTCCGCGTTGTTAAAATGATTAAGGACAGACTTCACGCGAATGCTGTTCCAATTCAGCTTCCTATCGGAGCTGAGTCCTCATTCCGCGGTATCATCGACCTTATGGAGATGCACGCAGACGTTTATTACGACGATCTCGGCAAGGACATGAGAGTTGAAGAGATTCCTGCAGATATGGTGGAGAAGGCTGAGGAGTATCGTAGAAACATGATCGAGTCTATCTGCGAGACTGATGAAGCCCTTATGGAAAGATACATTATGGAGGACGAGATCACAACTGACGAGCTCCGCGCAGCTCTTCGTCGTGCAACTCTTGCTAATGATATCGTTCCCGTTTGCTGCGGTACATCTTACAAGAATAAGGGTGTACAGAAGCTTCTTGACGCTATTATCGATTACATGCCCGCTCCTACCGACATTGAGGCTATTAAGGGCGTAAATCCTGATACAGACGAAGAGGACTGCCGTCACGCAAGTGATGAGGAGCCATTCTCCGCTCTTGCATTCAAGATTATGACCGACCCATTCGTTGGTAAGCTCTGCTTCTTCAGAGTATATTCCGGTTCTGTTGCTAAGGGTACAGCTGTTTACAACTCTACCAAGGACAGCGACGAGAGATTCGGACGTATTCTTCAGATGCACGCTAATGATAGAGCTGATATCGATGTTTGTTATGCAGGTGATATCGCCGCTGTTATCGGTGTAAAGAACACCACAACAGGTGATACATTCTGTGATGAGAAGCATCCTATCATTCTTGAGAGCATGGTATTCCCTGAACCCGTTATCCGTCAGGCTATCGAGCCTAAGACTAAGGCAGGTCAGGAAAAGATGGGTATCGCTCTTGCAAAGCTTGCAGAGGAAGACCCAACATTCAGAACCTATACTGATGACGAGACCGGTCAGACCATTATCGCAGGTATGGGTGAGCTTCACCTTGAGATTATCGTTGACAGACTTCTTCGTGAGTTCAAGGTTGAGGCTAACATCGGTGCACCTCAGGTTGCATATAAAGAGACAATTCGCCGCAAGGTTGACCAGGATACTAAGTATGCTCGTCAGTCAGGTGGTAAGGGTCAGTACGGTCACGTTAAGATCACTCTTGAGCCTAACGAAACCGGTAAGGGCTACGAATTCATCAACGCTGTAACAGGCGGTGCAATTCCTAAGGAATATATCCCTGCTGTTGACTCCGGTATTCAGGGTGCAATGCAGGCGGGTGTTCTTGCAGGCTACAACGTAGTTGACTGTAAGGTTACACTTTACGACGGTTCTTACCACGAGGTTGACTCCTCTGAAATGGCGTTCAAGATTGCCGGCTCTATGGCATTCAAGGAGGCTATGAGAAAGGCTGACCCCGTTCTTACAGAGCCTATCATGAAGGTTTCCGTTACTACACCTGATGATTACATGGGTGATATTATCGGTGACATCAACTCTCGTCGTGGACAGATCGACTCCATGGAGCAGATCGGCCCCGGTACACAGAGAATTTACGCTCACGTTCCACTTGCTCAGATGTTTGGTTACGCTACCGCACTTCGTTCTCGTTCACAGGGACGTGCTGTATACGTAATGGAGCCCGATGGATTCCAGGACGTTCCAAAGAACATTCAGGACGAGATTATCAAGAGCAGAGCTAAGTAATTGCAATCTTGATTGCAAATTTCACGTATATGCGTTTTGCATATAGCAAACTAAAAATAAAACAAAAATAAAAAATAAAATTCTAGGAGGATTTCAAAAATGGCAAAGGCTAAATTCGAAAGATCCAAACCCCACGTTAATATTGGTAC
>JAZQRW010000024.1:0-8768 GCA_045629765.1 Eubacteriales bacterium | reverse complement strand
CTATTGTTTCAACTCAGGACGGTGAGGGCACGCTTCTGCAAACAAAGCCACTCGCCTCCGAGGTTAAGGTAAGGCTTACCGATAATGACAAAGAGGTCATCAAGGTTTTTGCCTGCCGTGACGTCAGAGTCATAAAATCCGCAAAGCAAAAGAACCTAAAGGATGACGGCGAGATCGATATTCCGGAAAATTGATGTTATTTTTCTGTTTTTTTAATTTAGTCTACTTTTTTCACAAATGTACTTGATTTTTTTTTGATATATGATACAATAGTAGTATACTTTACATGGAGGTATTTAAAATGGCATACAAGATTTCCGATGAATGCATTGCTTGTGGTGCTTGTGCAGATGCTTGCCCTACCGGTTGCATCAGCGAGGGCGATGGCAAGTATGTAATCAACGCAGACGAGTGCGTTAGCTGTGGTTCTTGTGCTGACGTTTGTCCTGTTGGCGCACCTGCAGAGGAATAATTATACTGCTGCGTAAGCAGACCTTATGTCGCATATTTTATTGCGACCAGCCACGCCATTGGTGCTTGCTATACAGAAAGCTCCTACGGCGTGGTTTCCTTTTATCAAAGCCAAAAGAGATTGATATATGAATGATAATATTCTGCGTTACGACCGCGTAAACGATAATATAGAGCTTATACAAATTGAAGACGGCCTTACCTTTGGAACCGACGCCCTGCTGCTTGCCGCTTATATCGACAGAAAATACAAAGTAGCAATTGAGCTTGGGGCAGGCACGGGTATAATTTCCTTGCTTCTTCTAACGCGCAGCAAGGTTGATAAAATTACCGCTGTTGAGGTTCAAGAAGAATACGCCAAGCTCACTCAAAGGAATGCAAAGCTAAACAACTTATCCGACAAACTTTCAGTAATACATAGCGATTTACGCGACTATAAAACAGACGAATGCGAACTTTTATTTACAAATCCGCCTTACATGAAGGTTGACTCCGGCAAAAGCAACATTTCAACCAAGAAGAATATAGCGCGTCATGAGGTCAACGGAACCATAGACGATTTTTGTAAATATGGCAGTCGCATGCTTAAATTCGGTGGCACATTTGCGGTAGTTTATAGACATGACCGTCTAAGCGAGCTTATGCACGCAATGCACTCTGCCTCACTTGAGCCAAAGCGCATGACGTTCGTCCACGCTGACAGTAATTCACAACCGTCAATGGTGTTAGTTGAAGCAAAAAAGGGCGGTAAATGCGGTCTTAAGGTTACAAAGCCACTAATTATCTACGCCTCCGAGGAACATAAGCAATACACTTCTGACTACGATTTTATTATGGAAAACGGTAGCTTCCCTGCTGACTTTTCACTAAGATAGTATCTAAAATTAAGTTTATAGAATGGTTGAAATATCAACCCGGAGATAAATATGGAACACAATGAGAAAAACAAAGTCGAGCCATCAACGTTATACCTGGTAGCGACTCCTATCGGCAATCTGTCCGATATTTCACAAAGAGCTATAAAGGTGCTCAGCGAAGTAGATTTTGTCGCCGCTGAGGATACCAGAAACTCAATGAAGCTTCTATCTTGCCTTGGCATACACAAGGAACTTGTCAGCTACTACGAGCACAATAAAAAGCAAAGTGGTGAGAAAATAATCGCACGTTTAATGGGTGGCGAGAGTTGCGCTCTTATTACCGATGCGGGAATGCCTGCCATAAGCGATCCGGGTGAGGATATCGTAAGGCTATGCGCAGATGCAAATGTACGTGTTACGGTTATACCCGGCTGCTGTGCCGCAGTCAGTGCCCTTAGCCTTTCCGGACTCCCTACTTCAAGATTCGTATTTGAAGGATTTTTACCCATTACCAAAAAGGAACGTCAACAACGACTCGACGAGTTAAAATACGAGACTCGCACTATGATTTTCTATGAGGCGCCTCACAAATTAAGAAACACTCTTGCCGATTTTTCTAATTGCTTTGGTGAAGAAAGAAGGATAGTACTTTGCCGTGAAATAACCAAGCTCAACGAAGAGGTGTTACGACTTAGTATCAAAGATGCAATCAAATTATATAGCGAAAAAGAGCCCCGAGGCGAGTACGTTATCACAGTAGATGGCGCGAGTGAAAGCAAAAATGAAAACAATGATTTACTTTTATTAACTCCCGAAGAACATGTAGCGCACTATGAGGCGCTCGGTGTCTCACACATGGATGCTATTAAAAAAGCTGCTAAGGACCGCGGGTTATCAAAATCCGAGTTATATAAAATGCTAATACAATAAAAAAATGAGTCTTCTGCTAGACTAAACTAAAGCAGAAGGCTCATTTATTTTTTTACAGTTATTCAGTTATCTATAGAAGCTGTTGCCGCCAATAAATTCACGCACAAGACTCGTCGGCGGAATTTCGTCGTCGACATTTGCCTCATGGATAAAGTTCAATATTTTTACCATACCGCGAACTTCGTCATAGCATTCCTCCTCGGGTCCTACCGCTGTAAGAAGTGGGAAGATATGCTTCTTGAGAACAGCAAGCTCATATAGCGTTGAGCTATTAAAAATAACGTCAGCATTCTCTTGATACGGAAATATCCATCTCTCCTCACCGCGTCTTACCGAATCCCACATTGAAAGCGTCTTTTCCACCGAGGAGTTTCTCGTTTCATAGTCACGAACGGTTCTGCGAAGCAATCGCAGATAGCTTGTAGGAATTCTATTGTGTTCATCAAGGTTCAGCGGCAAAAGAGGACTTACAAACAATCTGAATATAAGTTGCTTGTTAAGATCTTTTGGCAAAAGTTGCGGATTCAGCGCATGAAGTCCCTCAATAATAATAACCGATTTATCTTCAAGACGCATTTTGTGTCCACGCCACTCGCGCTTACCACTCTTGAAATTAAAATACGGAATTTCTACCTCTTTACCATCAAGCAGGTCCGAAAGATGCTCACTAAAAAGTGCGGTATCAATAGTATTTATATGCTCAAGATCGACCTTACCATCAGGACCGGGATCGATTTTATCTCTATCAATATAATAGTCATCAAGGCTCATAAGAATCGGCTTTTTGCCGTGAACTCTAAGTTGTGTGGCGAGCCTGTTTGCCGACGTGGTCTTACCGGAAGAGCTTGGACCGGCGAGCATAACAGCCTTTGCTCCACGTTCGCAAATCATATCGGCAACCTGCGAATATCTCTTCTCATGTAAAGCTTCATTTACACGAATAAGCTCTCGTATACGACCCGTGTCAACTAATTCATTCAAATCGGATACCGTCGTGCATTCCATAAGCTCACCCCAAGAGATGCCCTCTGAATATACGCTAAACAAATGCGGAAGATCTCTGTACTCGGATATAGAGTCGGGATCCTTCCTATCCGGGAACACAAATATAAATCCTCCCTCAGCAGGTATAATATCCCAAGAGCGCACGAAGCCCGTAGAGGGGGCAACCTCGCCGTAGAAGTAGTCGGCGAAGCCATCGTGCTCGTAAACGTCAAGAGTCTTAGATTCACGATACGAGAGAAGCTTAGCCTTATCGTCCTGACCTCGTTCAGCATAATACTTTATTGCATCCTCGGTGGATATTCTGCGTCTTTTAAGAAGAATATCCTCTTCTATAATTTCTCCCACTCTTTTCTTCAGTTTTACATAAGAAAAGTTCTCGGCATCACTGACCTTGACGTACAGTCCGGAGCCAAGCGTACAGTTCATAGTAGCGTGAGCGCTCGGCCATAATTGATAGATAGCCAAAAACAAAACGAATTGTACAGTACGTCTATAAGTATCATAGCCCGTAGGATCGTCAAAGTGTATAAGACGTACCACACCTCCGGAAGCCGCCATCGCTTTTCTCATTGTTTCGCGCTGAGGCTCTACATCCTTTTGCCTAAGAGGTACGTAATTTAAGTTAAATACCTCACCGGATATTTTAGCAGCGATAGGGTCAGTCGAAAGCTTCCCTGTTATAAGTCCCAGTTCCTTTATCATATCAAGAAGGGATTGATCCGGCTTTGGAACAACAATATTTCCATCAATAATAAGCTTCATATATTTCTCCTTTAGCAAAACAGTATATGCCAACTCAACATTAAAAATGCACTATAAGATAAAAAAAGCCGACCTAACCACAAAGTTGCGGGTAGTCGACCATTAACGGTGGTCAGTAGAAACACTCATCCATATCACAAGCATATACCGAAAATTATTTATAAGCCATTATATCATATTGGTGGATAAATGTCAATGGTTTGAAGTAATTTTAGGAAATATGCACAAAAAAATTAGTTATTCACATAACTCAATAAAGAATTATCAAGTCTATATAAACACTGCATTTCTGTGCATATCTCCTTACAAAAATTCAAAAATCAGCACTTGTCAAAGGAAGCTTCTTGTTTCTGAACTTCAGGGCAGAAATGCCAACCTTAGAGGAAAAATACTCGGAAAAATAGTTCTCATTTTCAAAACCTACCTCGTATGCAATCTCCTTAACAGACATATTTGTTTCAAGCAAAAGGCGCTGTCCTTCAGTAAGTCTTTTATTTAAAATATACTGTTTAGGACTGATGTTAAACACGGATTTAAAGCTGTTGGAAAAATACATAGTGCTGATATTCATTATTCCCGCAAGAGTCGCTAAAGATATATTTTGCTTATAATTTTCGTCAATATACTCAAGCACGGGCGAAAATCTTTGAATGTTGATTTTATTGATTTTTTTATTATCAGTAAAGTCCGACATAATAAGATTCATAGCGCCCTGCACTCTAAGGCGCGCTGATAAAGATGAGTCTGCGTAGCTATCAACAAGCGTCTTAAACAACCCTTCCGTCAGTTCATTTGCCTTAACCGAAAAAGTATTAGAAATATACTGATACATCTCAAAAAGCTTAGAATCTACTTGAAAATGTACATAATACTTTACCATTTCGCCACTAATGTGAGATGAAAGTATTGAAAAGGCAGGCAAAAAATATACGTTTCCAGGCACCAATTCAAGCTCACCGTTTTTCATAATTATGCTTGCCCTGCCACTCAAGGGATAATACAACCTGTGATATTGTATTTGTGAGTGATTTCTATTCCAGACGATATCATTCCAACGCTCATTTATCGTTGCTTTTCTTGCGAATACGACCGAATACGTATGTGAGGCAGTAAAATTATCGTTCATATTACACCTATGTTTTGTTAAGTTTTTTGTGTATTTAGTTTATTGTTTTTATTATACAATAAGCCTATAATAAAATCAATAGTAAAATCAAAAAACGGAGGATTTTTTTCCATGGCAACTAACAGACTTATTGGCGAATATCCCGTTATCGGTATCCGCCCCTGTATCGACGGCAGACGCGGACCTCTCAAGGTTAGAGAGTCTCTCGAAGAGCAGACCATGAATATGGCTAAGAGTGCTGCAAAGCTTCTTAGCGAAAATCTCAAGTATTCTAACGGCGAGCCCGTAAAGGTTATCATTGCTGATACAACGATAGGCAGAGTAACGGAAGCGGCGGCTTGCGCAGAAAAATTCAAAAAGGAAGGTGTAGATATTACGCTTTCAGTTACGCCTTGCTGGTGCTACGGCTCTGAAACAATGGATATGGATCCTTTGACTATCAAGGGTGTTTGGGGCTTCAACGGAACTGAGCGTCCCGGAGCTGTATATCTTGCAGCGGTACTCGCAGGTCATGCGCAGAAGGGACTTCCCGCATTCGGTATTTACGGTCACAACGTTCAGGATGCGACCGACACCAGCATTCCCGACGACGTTAAGGAGAAGATATTGAGATTTGGCAGATGTGCTATCGCTGCAGCTACTATGCGTGGTAAATCATATCTTCAGATCGGCTCCATGTGTATGGGTATTGCAGGCTCCGCTATCAATATTGATATGATCGAAGATTATCTCGGAATGAGAGTTGAATCGGTGGACGAGGTTGAGATTATTCGCCGTATGACCGAGAAAATTTACGACGAAGCGGAATATAAACGCGCACTTGATTGGGCAGAAAAATATTGCAAATTTGGTTTTGATAAAAACCCCGACTTTATTAGAAGAAATGATGAAAAGAAGAAGGAGGAATTTGAATTCTCCGTGCTTGCGGCAATCATCATGAAGGACCTTATGAACGGCAATCCTAACTTGCCCGAGGGCTGTGAGGAGGAAATGTGCGGTCACAACGCTATCGCCGCAGGCTTCCAGGGTCAAAGGCAGTGGACAGACTTCTATCCTAACGGTGACTTTGCAGAATCTATACTCAACTCATCATTCGACTGGAACGGCATTAGAGAGCCTTACATTCTAGCAACCGAAAACGACGTTTTAAACGGTCTTGGTATGCTCTTTATGAAGCTGCTTACCAACCGTCCTCAGATATTCGCTGACGTACGTACATATTGGTCCTGCGACTCGGTTAAGAGAGTTACAGGATACGAGCCTACAGGTGCTGCCAAGAGTGCTAACGGATTTATTCACCTTATTAACTCGGGTGCCGCTTGTATGGACGCTAACTGTCAGGCAGTTAACGAGAATGGAATTCCCGAAATTAAGGAATGGTACAACGTTACCGAAAAGGATGCAGAAAAGATTATTGCCAACGTAGAGTGGTGTCCTGCAGACCTTGGATACTTCAGAGGTGGCGGATTCTCCTCAAGATTTGTAACAAGAGCAGAGATTCCTTGCACAATGATAAGACTCAACTTTGTAAAGGGACTTGGTCCTGTTTTGCAGCTTGCTGAGGGATATACCGTTGATCTTCCTGATGAGGTTAATGATGTGCTTTGGAAGAGAACCGACTATACTTGGCCCTGCACTTGGTTTGCACCAATATGCAACGGTGTAGCTGGCAGCCCATTCGAAGATGCTTATGCAGTAATGAATAACTGGGGTGCCAACCATGGTGCAATCAGCTACGGTCACATCGGTGCTGATATTATCACCCTTTGCTCAATGCTGAGAATTCCCGTATGCATGCACAATGTACCTGAGGAAAAGATTTTCCGCCCCGCCGCTTGGAACGCATTCGGCAGCGATAAGGAAGGTGCTGATTACAGAGCTTGCGCAACCTACGGTCCACTTTACAAGAAGAACTAAACTATATAATAATGAAAATATGCAACGGCCTAAATTTGCCGTTGCATATTTTTTTTATAAACAACCATTCCATTAAGGAATAAATTCTTTGTTTTATTACATTTTTAGATATTACTCGCTCAAAAATTGTTTAAGCAAAAGCATGGTGTTTTTAACACCGTCAACGTGCGAACGCTCATAACCGTGACTGGCGTAAACTCCAGGGCCTATCAAACCGTGCCTCACGTCATAGCCTGCGGCAAGTGTTGCCTCCACGTCGGAGCCGTATGCGGGATATACGTCTAAAGCGTAGTCGGCACTTGCGGCCTTAGCTGCATTTACGAGTCTTGTCACAAGTGAATAGTTATATGGACCACGCGAGTCCTTAGTACAGATGCTAACCTGCCTTTCAGTACAGTTAAGTCCAACGCCAACACAACCCATATCAACCGAAATTGCCTCTGTCACATCAGCAGGAACAGAGGAAGAGCCGCCGTGTCCGACCTCCTCATATACAGTAATATGAACATAGGTCTTGCGATTTAAGATAAGCTTATTCTCTCTCACCATTCTGGCAATTCCAAGCAAAATTCCGCAAGAGAGCTTGTCGTCAAGAAATCTGCTTTTTATATATCCCGAGCCGGTTACGCGAGTTCTCGGCTCGAAGGCAACGATATCACCAACGTCAATTCCAAGTGCTCTTGCTTCATCAGCAGTATTCACGTCTTCATCAAGTACAAGCTCGGTAGTATCAAACGTACGCTTTGTATCTGCATACGAGGTGTTAACGTGTATAGATGGGTTGATGAGCTGAAGAGTTCCCTCAATTACGTTACCTTGACGAGTGTATACTCTTGCATTCTCGCATTCAGCGTTTTCCGCACGCATACCGCCTAGATTGGTAAGACGAAGTCGACCGTTCGCCTTTACCTCGGCTACCATACAGCCAAGCGTGTCGGTGTGAGCCTCCAAAAGCAACGCACCCTCGTCAGTCGGTTCTCCGCCAAGGTCAACCATAAGGCCACCCTTGTTGGTTATTTGAGTTTTAAATCCAAGAGCGGAAAATTCACTCTCGGCATATCTGATTGCGCCATCGGTAAATCCGGAAGGACTATCTATAGCTAAAAGCTCGCATGCGCTCTTCACAGCATAATCTACATATTTTACCATAATCATCACTCTTTTTTCGTTTTAGTTAAGTATAGCACTGATTTCCCAAAAAGTCAACCCACAACTGCTGTTAATCAAGCATTTTGAAGTCAGAAAACTCGTAAAGGAGTCTTGTCCCCACGTCAGCACCTAAGGGAAGAAGATATAGTGCGATAAAAAACTCGTCCGCATTTTTATCACTTTCATCAGACAAATATGCGTATTCGCCCTCTATTTTTGTTATAATATAAACTTTGGTTTCCATTTGTCAATACCATGCTTTACATTTAATGCAATTTTGTAAAATATAATAAAAAAGAACAATTTGGTAATTGGTGCACCTCCAGGGACTCGAACCCTGGACCCACTGATTAAGAGTCAGTTGCTCTACCAACTGAGCTAGAGGTGCGTATAACCAAATTGTTCTCTTTTTGGCTCCCACTGCTGGGCTCGAACCAGCGACATCATGATTAACAGTCATGCGCTCTACCGACTGAGCTAAGTAGGAATACAAACCACCCTACGTATGTTAGGGTGTATCAAAAAATGTATATTCTGTTTTCCCATTTTGC
>JAZQRW010000023.1:0-2825 GCA_045629765.1 Eubacteriales bacterium | reverse complement strand
CCTTGGCTCACAGAACGACATGGCTACGATCCGACTTCAAATGCAATGACAACCCATAAAATAGTATCAACTGCGTTGATGTCGGTTAGCAATACGATAAAACCAATCAATGATATGGAAAAACCCAATAACCAAAATAATAATTGAACTATAGAATATTTAATATTTGTTTTCACTTTAAACCTCGTCAAATAAATCTCTATTTGTTGTATTATACCACACTCGCACAAAAAAGTAAAGAGGACGATTTGACTGCTCAAACCGCCCTGTTTATAACCTTCGCTGTGCGAAGATTTCATCGCGCTTTAGCGATTTCATCCGCCCCATGCCTCTCACACAGGAAGAGGTGGCGGCAGAGCCGACGGAGATGGGGTCGGATTTATTCCGCACTTGGCGGATTTCACCGCAAAGCTTTACTCCGTAAGGCTTCGCATAGCTTCGCCGAAGCGCTGGTAATGCACTATTTCACGCTGACGAAGGAAGCGTATTACGTCGTTGACGTCCGGGTCGTCCGACATACGAAGAATATTGTCGTAGGTGACGCGCGCCTTCTGCTCTGCCGCTAGGTCCTCGTTAAGATCGGAGAGTGCATCGCCCTTTGACGAAATTGCGGTCGCATTGAACGGCACGCCTGCCGCCGAGCAGGGATAAACGCCTACGCCATGACCGATGTAATACTTGTCAAAGCCGCCTGCGGTAATCTGCTCGGGTGTGAGGTTGCGCGTAAGCTGATAAATAATACTGCCCACCATCTCCGCATGTCCGAGCTCTTCGCTGCCTATATCGGTTAATGTGCCGATGATTTTCGACGAGGGCATTGTAAAACGCTGGTTAAGGTACCTCGTCGCCGCGCCAAGCTCGCCGTCCGGGCCGCCGAGCGCGTCTATGATAAGCCCCGCAAGTCTTGCATTGGGGTTTTTAATTTTTACGGGATATTGCAGCTGCTTTTGGTAAATCCACATAACCCTTTACTCCTTTCCTCTTGGCTGAATTAGGCTATCGCCATTGTGCTGCCAAGGCCATGCGCCCTCTACCCACGTCCATCTGTCCTTACTGGTTACGCCGTCGGTAGTTAATGCGCCGTATTTGTTCTGATATTCGCTCATCGCCGCGTCTAATTCACGCACAATGCGGTGAAAATAATCAAGTGCATTCTTGCAGGTGGGATGTGTATCCAAAAACAGCTCCGCCTCCGCCTTTGCAAAGCCAAGCTGTTGTATCTTTAAATATAGCTCTTCCCTACTCATTGCCGTACACCTCCATTGGCTTATAAAGCTCCTCAAAGAGCGTGCCGCGCGAGAGCGCCTGCTCGGTCGGATAGAGCATTCTCCAGCGTTGAATAGGCACGTATGCATAAGCAAGCGGCTTGCCGTGTAAGGTGGCTTCATCGGTTTCATAGCAGTTATCCGTCATTTCGGGAACGCCATTTTGATTTCTTTCCATATTTATTGTTTTCCTTCTGTTTTTTTCGAGCCGTTTCGGCTCTATTTTCATTATATGAGGTATTGGTGCTATGAGTGTTGACTTAATTGTAGGAATGTTGTATAATATGGTAGAAAGGCGGTGCGATATGGGCAAGGCTTGTGATTTTGAAAAGGAAAAGCTGATTTGCGGCGTGATATATAACGATATGGCGGTCTACGAAAGGGCTATCGGTATGCTTACCGAGGCATTTGGCGAGATTGACGCTATGAGTGAGGTGTTCTCGTTCTCCCGTGAGTTCTCTGACTACTACGACGAGGAGCTTGGCGGCGAGGGTATGAGGGTGATCCTCAGCTTTAAGGACACGGTAGCACCCGAAAGACAGGCGGAAATAAAGACTTTAACAAACCAATTTGAAGAGATTCTCTCCGGCGAGAGCGGCAGGCTGATTAACCTTGACCCCGGCTTTATAAGCCACGGTAGACTCTTGCTCGCTACGACGAAGCCTACGGGATTTAGAATTCCGCTTTCAGACGGAATATACACAGAGCTGACGCTCTATTGGGCGCGCGGTGCGTGGCAGAAGCTACCTTGGACATACCGTGATTATCAGTCGGAAAGGGTGCAGAGGTTCATCACCGAGGTAAGAAAAACCTATCTAATGCAAAGAAAACTTGACAAAAAGTGATAAAGGACGGCGGTTTGCCGTCCTTTTTTGATGCGAATTAGGACACTAGGTGTCGAGATGTTTTACGGCAGGGGACGAGGCGCATTGCGCCGATGAAATCCGTCTTATGACGGATGAAATCACTTCGTGATGAAATCGCTAAAGCGATGAAATCCTGCTTCGCAGGGATATAATTAGCGGCGGGGGATAGCCGTAGTTACCTACGGTGAGCGAGGAAACAAAAATAGAAAAGAGGCACTGCAAAAACAGTACCTCTTTTTCGGTTATGCCTAAATAAGACAGCCCCTCTTTTTAGATAAAAATGTTGCAGAGTGCGAAAACGTGAACCCGAAGGCGTAGTTACCTATGTCGAGAACCCCCAAAGCTCGGCAAGCTCACTTCAGGGAACCCCGTGTCGAGAGGTGAACTTTGCGTGCTATGCGCATTTTTAGCAAAAAGAAAAAGGATACCGAGCAGGTCGGTATCCTCTTTTTTATAGAAGCGTAAATTACTTAATCTCAACCTCTGCGCCTGCAGCCTTAAGCTGTTCAGCGATCTTGTCAGCCTCATCCTTAGCAACACCCTCTTTGAGAGTCTTAGGAGCAGCCTCAACAAGGTCCTTAGCGTCCTTAAGTCCAAGACCTGTAAGCTCACGTACAACCTTAATAACGTTGAGCTTGCTAGCGCCAGCGTTCTTAAGAACTACGACGAACTCAGTCTTCTCCTCAGCAGCGGG
>JAZQRW010000022.1:0-9140 GCA_045629765.1 Eubacteriales bacterium | reverse complement strand
CCGACTTCATCTTATCCGTGTAGAACGACTCGCCCTTGTAGGAGTCGAACTCAATGGCGAGCTGCTTATAGGTCTTCTGATACTCCTCAAGAGAAACGGATACAAACCACTTCCAAAGCGCAATGTTCTCCTCGTCGCCCTTTTCAAGCTTGGTGAATTCGGCGCGTGACTTGTCGGCAAGGTCTGAGTGCTTATGCTGAGCCTTCTCCTCTTCGGGATAACCCTCAACCGAGGCGTCCTCTTCAGCCTTAATTTCGTTGTTAATTCTCACGTAGAGCTTAACAAGCTCGTCAACGCCCCCGGCCTCAATAGTCGCCTTATCACCCCAAAGCTTATAAGCAACGATGAGCTTACCGAACTGAGTGCCCCAGTCGCCAAGGTAGTTGATGCCTACGCACTTGTAGCCGACGAACTCATGAAGAAGCTTCAAGGAGTGTCCGATAACGGTAGTGCCGAGGTGTCCGATGTGGAATGGCTTCGCAACGTTGGGCGATGAGTAGTCAAGCACCACTGTCTTACCTACACCGTTCATAGAAGAGCCGTATTTATCACCCTCGGAAAATACGTCGCCAACAACACGAGCGGCAAACGCCTCCTTGGATATTTTAAAGTTAAGATAACCGTTTAATGCACTGACAGATGCAAACTCCGGGTGCGAGAAGCCACCGGCAAGAGCCTCGGCAATCTGCACGGGTGAACGGCGCAGAGATTTTGAAAGGCGGAAGCACGGAAGCGCAATATCACCCATTGAGCTATCCGGCGGATACTCAAGCATAGCAAAAATATCGCTATCCGAAAGCAAGCCCTCACCAAATTTCTTAGCAATTGTATCGGCTAAGAGCGTAGCCGTTTTTTTCTTTAAAATAAGCATTATATACCTCTTTATCTGTTAAATCGAATTTGCCATTTTCACGTATTTTCTCTCACCAACAGCACCCTTAATAAGCCTTGTGGGAACGAGAGAACGCATATTGAACGCGTATGCAAGCGCGCACTCAAGTCCTGACTCAACGTAGAACTCGCCGTCGCACTCAAAGACCGTAACCTCAGGTACGTCCCTGCCCTCTTCTATATCTGCGGAATACTTACCTATAAGCTCGTTGTCGGGAGCATCGTCTATGTAGTTAAGTCTCTCGGGCGCAAGGTAGCAAAAGCAACTGTCCCTATCGCTCTGCCACACTTCAAAGCTCTCCTTAATAACGTTCGCAACCTCTTCGGGCGTTACGTAGGTAGTATCAACTATCAGAGAATAGTTTGACAAATTCTTAATGTCAACGCCGTATTGCTCCATATATCTTTTCTGTTCACTGAGTCTGCGGCGCCTTGTCGCCTCGATTGTGTCGGCAAGAGTTGCATTATGCTCGCCCGAGCGGTTAGCGTTCATAATTCTTATAGCGCTCGTCTCAATATCGGTCGAGAGATAAACCTTGAAAGTACCCTTAGTAAAGTGCCAAGCCATGCGCGAATCGATAATCAAAAGCTTGTCCACCTCGCTAAGCGCGGCAATACCGTTATCAATCTCGTTATCAATCTCGGGATGTGTTTCCATGTAAGAATTAAAATCGGTAATACTCATACCGTGCTTCTCAGCAAGCGAGCGCACTATACTGCCTGTGCTGTAATATTCTGCCCCAAGCTCTTTTATAAGAATGTCGGAAACAGTGCTCTTACCGCTGCCCAAATCACCAGCTAAAGAAATCTTATCCATCATAATTCTACTCCATTCAGTCAGTCAAATAACCGTATAAATCGAAAATGACAAAATCAAAATAAAATATTACATTGTATAATTATAATATATATTTTGTCGCTTGTCAATTGATTTTGCCTAATTTAAAATAATTTTCGGCATGGTGAATAAAATATCACGCCAAGGCTAAACTAGATACAGCACTTTGGAAAGGAAGATTTGTTTTAAAATGGAGAAAAAAGTCAAATCCAGTGACAAGGAAGTCACCTCAAAAATCATTTATGCGGTTGTTCTCGCAATTCTTTGTGTCACCGCAATCGTCGTTGGAATCGTATCTGCGGCTTCAAAAAATAAGGACGACAACAACATTGTAAACCCGCCTATCGCAGATAATGATAACAATAACAACGATGACGAAAATCAGACGCAGCCACCCGAAGAGGAAAAAAAGGAAACCTTCGCAATGCCTATTGATGGAGAAATCGTCTCACTTCACGACACCGAAACCCCCGTATTTTCAACGACTCTTGGCGAATGGAGAGTGCATACGGGTGTTGACATTTCAGCTGAAAGCGGTGCTGACGTCTACGCCTCCGCCTCGGGTGTAGTAAGTGCGATTTTCAACGATGCTCGATATGGATATACCGTTGAAATCCAGCACGACAATGACCTAAAGACAAGATATTCAAATCTCTCAAAGGACGAGAGCAATATTCTTAAGGTCGGCGACGAGGTTAAGAAGGGCGATAAAATAGGTACGGTCGGTGACACCTCACTCTTCGAGCTTGCGGACGAGCCTCACCTGCACTTCGAGATGGTATATCAGGGCAAGAAGGTAAACCCTCTTGACTATATTGGCACTGAAGGCGAAAAGTAAAATTTCAACAACTGCGAAAAGATAGTAAAATATGCACTTTTGTTGGCATTGAGCCGCATTGATGCATCTTTTACTATCTCTTTTCTTTTTCTGAATTTTTTGAAAATATAGGCTTGCTTTTTGCCGTTATTTGTGGTAAAATGATTAAAAAATTGAACTTACGGAGCATATATGAAGAGCACACACAATATTGCAATACTCGGCTTTGGCGTCGTTGGCGGTGGCGTTGCGGATTTAATTACTAAAAACTGTCAGGAGATTGAAAATTATCTTGGTGTTAAGATAAATATTTCTCATATTCTTGATTTGCGCGACTTTCCCGACTCGCCTTTTTGTGAGAAGGTAACGCACAATTTCGATGATATTCTGAGCGACCCCACGGTCGATACAATCTGTGAGCTTATGGGCGGCTCGCACCCTGCGTATGAGTACACAATGGCGGCGCTCAAGGCGGGTAAAAACGTCATTACCTCAAACAAAGAGGTTGTGGCAAACTTTGGTGATGAATTCTTAAAGTGCGCTAAGGAAAACGGCGTATGCTATAAATTTGAGGCAAGTGTCGGCGGTGGTATTCCCGCGCTCAGCCCCATCATAGGCTGTGTAAGGCAGAATAAAATCCGCGAGGTGCGCGGTATTCTTAACGGAACCACTAACTATATCTTAACTAAGATGTTCACCTACGGTGACAGCTTTGAATCAGCACTCAGTGATGCACAGCAGAAGGGCTATGCCGAGCGTAATCCCGACGCCGATATTTTGGGAACGGATGCGTGCAGAAAGATTACTATTCTGACAGCGCTTGCAACGGATAAGCTTATGAACGTTAACGATATTCACACCGAGGGCATTACAAGGATCCGTGCTAACGACGTCAAGGTTGCTGACAAAATCGGTATGAAAATAAAGCTTCTTGGCAGATGTATTCTCGATGGAGATGCCGAGATTATGGTTGCGCCCTTCCTTATGGATAAGGATACTCCCTTAGCGAGCGTAAACGGCGTGTTTAACGCAATCGAGGTGGTCGGTGAGCCTCTTGGCAACGTGATGTTCTACGGCCCCGGCGCGGGTGCGGGTGCTACTGCTTCTGCAGTTGTCGGTGATATTATGCAGGTTATCGCATCGGGCACGAATTGCAAGTCACCCGTATTTGAGCGCAGTGATTACTCGCCTGCCAAGGCATTTGCAAGCTTCAAATGCAAGAGCTACGTTGCGCTTAACAAGGGTTGCGAAAAGGATGCAGAAAAATTCGGCAAAATAACCTTCGTTGAGAGTGACGAATGCGCATTCATCACGGAATTGATGAGCGAGGAAGAATTTAACAAAGCGAGCGAGGGCACACAGCTCCTCTCAAGAATCAGACTTCTTTGATTCAATTTTACAATTAAAAAGCGGCATACATTTTTTTGTAATGACTCCGCCACACTCCGACAGATATTTTATCCTGTCGGAGCTTTTTATTAGAACGAGCATAGTAAGAATTGACATAAACAAAAGCAGTATATCCGTAAAGAACAGAAGATATGAATTGCCAAGTAAGGGCAGGAGCGCAACGGCTACGATATAAACAGGGAAAATTCGCCATTTATAGTCTGCAAATCCCAAAAAAATCAAAGACTCTTCAGCGTAATAATACCAGCAAATTACGGTAGAATAAGCGAAAACGAAAATCAACCCGATAAGAATATATACCGAAAAATAGCCGAAATTGTAGGAAAATGCGCTTATAACCAAAGCCATAGGCGAGATGTAAGAGTTGGGGTCGGGCACTGACACAAGCACAGATAATGAAGTAAGAGTACACATTAGAGTAGTATCAAAATTCACCTCTGCAATGCCCATAAGACCTGCAAGAGCAGGATTAAGAATTCCGCTTTTGGCGTGTGCCATACCAGATGTGCCACAGCCCGCCTCGTTAGATAAAACGCCTCGGCAATACCCCTCTTTAATCGGTAAAAATGCAGCAGAAACGCCTCCTCCTATCACGCTCCACGGCTTAAAGGCATCACAAACAATAGCGTTAATTACCGACGGTAAATTGCTAAAATTCATAAAAATCATCGATAATGTCATAATAATGTAAATTATTGTTGACAAAGGAATAAGAAACGCCGTCATTTTCTCAATTTTCCTGGCACCGCCAATTATTGCAAATACAACAAATAGTGCAAATGTAAAGCTTATAAGCGCAGGCTTTACAGGTGTTACGCTGCTCACCCCCTCAACCAGCGTGCCGCACTGTAGCCCCGCCCCCATAATCAGCGCAAGTGCGAGGGTGAGGAATGCATAAATTTTCGATACCTTGCCTCCGTATTTACCAAGAGTGCGCTTAATGCAATACGCCATACCGCCGTGTATGTGCTCTGTCCTCGTTATATTATCATGTGTTATTGTAACCTCGGCGTATTTAATCACAGAGCAGAAAATAGAACAAGCGAAAAGCCAGAACACGCTACCGACACCGCCTATTATTATCCCTGAGGCAACACCGAATATATTTCCTACACCGAGAGTACCGGCAAGAGCCAGTGACAGTGCGCTCATAGCGTTATGGCTTTTAACACCGCGAACCGTGTTTTTAATCGTTCTTATCGGATGAAGAATATAGAAAAATCGTAGCTTTATCAATAAGTACACGCCAACTGCGCTAACCATAATCGGTAAAAGATATAATATCATAAAAATGCCCTCCACAAAACTATATGTGGAGGGCTATAAAAAATATGTTCCTTATTAGTTATAATGTATAGTACGCGCCGTTATGATATAAAGAAGTACCAAATCATATACGCGAGTGCAAGCACGAAAACCGTACCGCAGATAATCGAGGTAATCTTATCGAACTTCTTCTGTACCTCTTTTTCCTTCTCGTCAAGAAGTCTATCCTCCTCGCTCTCCTCAAGATCCTCGGTGATATCAAACTCTTCTTCACTCTCACCCTCGGCAAGCTCGTCATCAAAATCAAGCGTACCTTCCTTTATTTTACTCGCGCGCTCGGCTCCCTTGGCAAGAATCTCGGTAATAGATTTAAGAACTGCGTGATTATCAATATTGTTTTTGAGCACGGTAGAATTCAATTCATCAAGCGAAAGGACGATGGAATCGTAGTCTCTGCCGCCCATTACGTTCTCGATCTTTTTTGCACACTCGGGGCAAAGATATTTCGGCGTGCCGTAGCCGCCCATAGTTAATATGTCTGCCTCTTCACTATCAACAGCCTCAAGACATAGGCTGCAACGCTCATCTTTCATCTTTCTTCTCCTTATTTCTTATCGTTGCCGCGAAGCGAAGCCCTGAAAAACTCGATATACTCACGGCGAAGCGCCGCCTGCTCTTCCCTCTCGCTCTCCGTAAGCTCTCTTTGCTTAGAGATTCGCGCAAGCTCGTTAATTCTGTCTATTTTATTCTTATCCATTTTTTTACCTCACGAGGTCTTATAATGCTTTGCAAGTCCGCCCGCACTCGTCTCACGGTACAGATGCGAGAGATCCTTGCCCGTTTCGTACATACTCTTAATTACCGTATCAAGCGAGATTTTACGAGAGTCGGACAAATACTTGGCAAGTCCGACGGCGTTGATCGCGCGCATTGCGGCTACTGCATTTCTCTCAATGCACGGGATTTGAACCAGACCGCAGATAGGGTCACAAGTAAGGCCAAGACTATGCTCAAAGGCAATCTCCGCGGCATACTCAATCTGGTCAATGCTCATATCGAACAGCTCGGCAAGAGCCGCCGAGGTCATAGCGGACGCCGTGCCTATCTCAGCTTGACAGCCGCATTCCGCACCGCTGATAGAAGCGTTTGTTTTTGTAAGATTACCGATAATTCCCGCAACGCACAAGGCATCCAATATCTTTTCATCACTATATCCGTGTTTTTCCTGCATATAAACGAGAACAGCGGGCAAAACTCCGCACGCACCGCAGGTTGGAGCAGTAACTATCGTGCCGTTATCTGCATTCTCTTCACTCACCGCGTACGCATAGGAGCAGACTAATATATCATCGCTGAAAATCTCTTGGTCGTTAGTATGTCTTTGCTCGTAAAGATACTTCGCCTTTCTCTTAACACCAAGGCCTCCGGGCAATATGCCCTCCTTAGAAATACCTCTGGCGACCGCATTTTTCATAACCTTCCAAACGGTAATAAGGAAGTCCTTTATTTCCTCACCCTCTCGCTGTAAAACGAACTCGGAAATTCTGATATTATTATCCTTACAATACTGCGCAATCTGAGCAAAAGAGGACTCGGGATAAATATCGAGCAGCCTTGACTCCACTCTACCCTCAATCTTTATATCGCCGCCGCCAACGCTCATAACGCGCATTCTCTCACTCTTGACGCCACCACGATAAGCGTAAATATCCATAGTGTTCTCGTGAGGTAAATCACGGTTCTGACAATTGAAAATAATCTCGCACGGCTTGCCGTCGCACACCATATTGATAGCGGTGTCCGTGCCGTGTCCCCTACCCGTATCCGCAAGTGAGCCGAATAGGTGAACCTCGTAGCTATCGGCATCCTTATGCTCCGACACGAAAATTTCCATAGCCTTACTGGGCCCCATCGTGTGTGAGGACGACGGTCCTTTACCTATCTTATATATATCCTTTATCGATTTCATGTTTTTCTCCAAGAAGGTTTACTTATATTTGTTATTTTAGCACACAAATATTAAATATTCAATTGATTTTTACGCTTTTTTATATTTTTTTAGTTCTTTTCTACGGTGCATGAGCAGAAAAAACATTTTTTTTGGTAAATTTATAAAAAACCTCTTGACATTTTTTATACACTGTGCTACAATCTTCTCATAAAACAAAATAGTATCAAAGAATAGTTAGAGGCGCAATTGCAAAGAGTAGCTTGACTTAGACTGTCAGGAGTCGTTTGAGGTCAGAGGCGAAAGGTGCCGTTGCCGAAATGGTATGCTCCCTTACGTGCATGCTGTTGGTCACAGAGATAATATTTCTGCGACTGTCACAAGTTTTTGTGGAGTGCTGCTGTCGATGAGTTTTTTATTTATGTATTGAACGGTCGGAGCAGAAAGCTGCTTTGGCTGTTTTTGTTTTAAATAATTATTTTGAATGTTGCAAAATGCAACGAAGGAGAAAAATGAAAAGAATTTTAGCACTCATCTTAACACTTGCGCTTATGACATGCGCATTCACATCCTGCGGTGGCAGAGAGAAGGCAGACCTCTCGAACGCTAAGTCGCTCGCTGACCTTAAAGGCGCAATCATAGCGGCTCAGACAGGTACATTCCACCTTCAGGCACTCGAGAGCCAGACAAGCGGTGTAACCGTTAGAGAATACCCTGACTTCGATCAGTTACTCGTTGCACTTAATTCAGGTGCTATCGACGGATACGTTGCAGAAGAGCCCACAGCATTCTCTGTAATTGCACAGAATGACGGTCTTGCATATATCGCACTTAAGAACAACGACACCGGCTTTACTGCTTCAAAAGAGGACACCGGCATTGCAGTTGCATTCAAGACGGGCAGTGCTTACGTTGCAAGTGTAAACGCAATTATCGACACCATTTCCTCTGATACACGTTCAGCACTTATGGAGCAGGTAGTTAATATGAGCGTTGACCCCGATACCGCTATCAATGGCGAGCTCGTTCTCGTTTCCTCTAACACCAACACCTCTAACGGAACACTTAAGATCGCTATGGAATGCGCTTACGAGCCATTCAACTGGTCACAGACCACCAACGCTAACGGCGCCGTTAAGATTTCCGGCTCAGACCTCTATGCTAACGGCTACGACGTTCAGGTTGCTAAGTACATCGCAGCAGAGCTTGGTATGGCACTTGAGATTTACGCTGTTGAATGGGATAGCCTTATCCCCGGTCTTAACGCCGGCACATACGACGGAATTATCGCAGGTATGAGCCCCACAGCTGAGAGAGAAGAAAAGGTTGACTTCACCAACTGCTACTACGAATCAAACCTCGTAATTATATACAAGAAGCAGGGTTAAAATTTAAAAGGGTTTCGGCATCGCAAAGACTTTGCCGAAACCTATTTTGCGGTAAATAGAAAATATTTTTTCACAAAACCACCACACGCTTATTCATCCAGAAAGGTTAGTTATAATGTTTTTTGAAAACGTTGGCAATATTATCACAGAATATTGGTCCTACCTCTTATCCGGCTTAGGCTACACAATGCTAATAGCCTTAACGGGTACGATTATCGGACTTCTCATAGGTCTTCTTACAGGTGTTGTAAGAACCATTCCTCTTTCCAAAAACAAAATAGTTTTTTATATACAAAAGACTGTAAATGCAATCATTGCGGTATACGTTGAGGTATTCCGTGGAACTCCTATGATGGTTCAGGCGATGGTTATATACTGGGGCTTTGCATTTATGAATGACGGTCTTACGCTCCCTCTTATTCCCGCTGGTATCTTCATTGTTTCTATCAATACCGGTGCATATATGGCAGAGATTGTTCGTGGCGGTATCATTTCCGTAGATAAGGGACAGTTCGAGGGCGCTTACTCAGTCGGTATGACTCACTGGCAGGCTATGATACACGTTATCATTCCTCAGGTGCT
>JAZQRW010000021.1:0-3019 GCA_045629765.1 Eubacteriales bacterium | reverse complement strand
CCTCGGATACTCCCTTGATCTCAAAGAGAACTCTGCCGGGCTTAACTACTGCAACCCAGTACTCGGGAGAACCCTTACCTGAACCCATTCGTGTTTCAGCGGGCTTTTCTGTGATGGGCTTGTCAGGGTAAATCTTGATCCAAACCTGACCGCCTCTCTTGATGTAACGTGTCATAGCGATACGGGCAGCCTCGATCTGGTTGGATGTGATCCATGAAGGCTCAAGAGCCTGAAGACCGAAATCACCGTATGTTACCTTGTTACCTCTGTATGCCTTACCCTTCAGACGTCCTCTGTGGACTCTGCGGTATTTAACTCTCTTTGGAAGCAGCATTACTGGTTACCTCCTTCTCTTTTTGCGTCACGGTTGAAGTTTCTTCCGCCACGTCTGTTACCGTCACGCTTGTCATCACGGCGACGACGGTCGTCACGACGATTGCCGTTAGCCTTCTTCTCAGCCTTTTCTCTCTGAGCAGCAGCCTTTGCAGCGTCGCCCTTAAGAACTTCACCCTTGTAGATCCATACCTTAACACCGAGCTTACCGTATGTTGTGTTAGCCTCTGCGAAGCCGTAGTCGATGTCTGCACGGATTGTCTGAAGCGGAATTGTACCCTCGTGGTAGCTCTCGCTTCTTGCGATTTCAGCACCGGCAAGTCTGCCTGATACCTTAACCTTGATACCCTTTGCACCAAGTCTCATTGTTCTGCCGATAGACTGCTTCATTGCACGTCTGAAAGATACTCTGTTCTCGAGGTCGAGAGCAATCTTCTCAGCAACGAGCTGTGAGTCCATATCAGGCTGCTTAACTTCGATGATGTTAACGAATACCTGCTTGTTCATCATCTTTTCAAGCTGAACTCTGAGCTTCTCTATTTCAGCGCCCTGTCTGCCGATAACGATACCGGGCTTAGCGCAGTGAATGTGGATTCTTACCTTATCGGCAAAACGCTCGATTTCGATTCTGGGAACACCTGCTGCATACAAGCTCTTCTTAATGAAGTTACGAACGTTGTAGTCCTCAACAAGAGTGTCGCCGAAATCTGCCTTGTTGGCATACCAGCGTGAATCCCAATCTTTAATAACGCCGACACGAAGACCGTGCGGATTAACCTTCTGTCCCATTAATCAGACCTCCTTGGGATTATTCTTTTTCTTTAAGAACAACTGTGATGTGTGATGTTCTCTTGAATACTCTAAATGCTCTGCCCTGTGCTCTGGGTCTTATTCTCTTCATGATAGGGCCGGGTGTTACGAAACACTCAGCAACGTAGAGATTGTCGCCATCCATGCTGAAATTGTTAACAGCATTAGCCTGAGCGGATTTTACAAGCTTTGAAACGATAGGACTTGCAGCCTTAGGAGTAAGATCTAAAGCAGCTAAAGCCAGGTCAACAGGCTTGTTTCTGATGAGATCGAGAACGATCTGCACCTTTCTGGGTGATATACGAGCATTTCTTAAATAAGCTCTCGCTTCCATCTATAGCTCCTCCTTCCGCTTATTTCTTACCGTTGTTAGATGTCTTGGAGCCTGCATGGCCCTTGTATGTTCTTGTAGGTGCGAACTCGCCGAGCTTGTGACCTACCATATCCTCTGTAACATATACCGGAACGTGCTTGCGACCGTCGTGTACAGCGAATGTGTGACCAACGAAGTCAGGGAAAATTGTGGAAGAACGGCTCCATGTCTTGAGAACCTTCTTCTCGCCTGCCTCATTCATAGCAACGACCCTCTTCAGGAGAACTTCCTGGACATAAGGTCCCTTTTTGATACTTCTACTCATTTATCAAGTTCCTCCTTTCAGATTACTTGCCGTTGCGGCGCTTAACGATGAACTTATCAGTTCTGTGGTTCTTCTTACGTGTCTTGTAACCAAGAGCAGGCTTGCCCCAAGGTGTAACAGGGCCGGGTCTTCCGATAGGTGACTTACGTTCACCACCACCGTGAGGGTGATCGCAGGGGTTCATAACAGAACCACGAACAGTAGGTCTCCAACCCATATTTCTTACACGACCAGCCTTACCGTAGTTAACGTTCTCGTGATCGATGTTTGAAACCTGACCAACTGTAGCCTTACAGTTTACAGGAACCTTTCTCATCTCGCCGGAAGGAAGTCTTACGAGAGCGTACTTGTCTTCCTTACCCATAAGCTGAGCCTGGTTACCAGCGCTTCTTACGAGCTGAGCACCCTTGCCAGGATAAAGCTCGATAGCGTGGATAAATGTACCAACGGGGATATCAGCAAGCTTGAGAGCGTTACCGGGCTTGATATCAGCCTCTGCACCAGACTCAATCTTATCGCCAACCTTAAGACCGTTGGGAGCGATGATATATCTCTTCTCGCCGTCCTCGTACTGAACGAGAGCGATGAAAGCTGATCTGTTAGGATCGTACTCAAGTGTGAGAACAGTAGCAACCATGTTGTCCTTGTCACGCTTGAAATCTATGATACGGTACTTTCTTCTGTTACCGCCGCCTCTGTGGCGAACTGTAATACGGCCGTAGCTGTTTCTTCCCGACTTCTTCTTCATGGGTTCGAGAAGGCTCTTTTCCGGCTCAACCTTTGACAGTACAGAATAATCTGTAACAGTCATCTGACGTCTGGAAGGCGTCGTAGGCTTGTAGGTTTTAATAGCCATTTATTTCACTCCTTATTATAATGCGTTTTTGCGGGAGCATTACTCCCATACTGTAATCAGCAAATCTGATTAATACATACCCTCGAAGAATTCAATTGTCTTGGAATCGGGTGTAAGAGTAACGATAGCCTTCTTCCAGGAAGAAGTCATACCCTCATATCTGCCGAGGCGCTTCATCTTGCCCTTAACGTTCATAGTAGTAACCTTGTCTACCTCAACGCCGAAGAGCTTTTCGATAGCCTTCTTGATTTCGGGCTTTGTAGCGTCCTTAGCCACTTTAAAAGTGTACTTGCCTGCCTGAAGTCCGTCCATAGACTTTTCAGTGATAACGGGCTTGATAATAATATCCTGAGCAGTTTTCATTATGCGTACACCTCCTCAA
>JAZQRW010000020.1:0-3133 GCA_045629765.1 Eubacteriales bacterium | reverse complement strand
TGATGTAGATGATGAATTTGAATTCGCAATACCAATCATAATTCTAGATTATTTGGCATTGGTATTCGGAGTGATATGTACGCCTCTTTACTTTTATTCCATACAGTTATTTATCTTAGGCAATATTGCTAGTAATACTAAATCGCAACAAAACTACTCTAAGCCACAACCATTTTACACTAAATCGCAACCATCTTATTCTAAGTCGCAACCATCTTATTCTAAGTCGCAACAGGCTTACTCTAAATCACAGCAAATTTACAAATCGAAATATTTTAGGAAATAACCCACGGCGAGCCTTAAAAAAATAGGCTCGTCTTTTGATAATTATTGTGTTTTTAATTGACTTTAGTATTTTGCGGTGCTATAATGACCTTGTAAATATTTTTTTAAAAAAGAGGGATTTGCTATGAGAATTGGAATGTCCAGCGTGGCTTACGAGTTCACCGATGAGAACTTTAGCGAAATGATTAAAAACGGTATAACCGATATGGAGCTTAGCCGTTCACAAGAGGAGCATGATGCGCTCGATTACGGTATGGTTAAGAAATTGGCTGATAAGCACGGTATTAATTTCTGGTCGTTCCATCTGCCGTTTTCTCATTTGGATATTGCCGCTGCTGACAAGGACGAGAGATGGGGCATCGTTAAGTACTGGGAGAGCCTTATTGACAGATCTCGTGTCACCGAGGTTGATAAGTACGTTCTTCATCCAAGCTGGGTGAGAAAGGAGCATACTCCCGAGGAAAGAGAAGAGATGATGAAGCGCTCTATGGAGTGCCTTGACTATCTTGCGGAGCGCGCACATAAGCAGGGCGCGGTAATTGCGGTTGAGAATTTGCCTAGTCACACGGGCTGTCTTGGCAGAGATTCCGAGGAGATATTGAAGCTCATATCTGCAAATGATAAGCTCAGAGTCTGCTTTGATACCAACCACCTTATCGAAGAGGACGCAGGCATATTCCTTGAGAGAGTTGGATCGAAGATTATTACTCTTCACGTTTCCGATTATGATTACGTGCGTGAGAAGCACTGGTTCCCTGGTGAAGGCAAGGTCGATTTCCACAAGCTTTACAAGCAGATTTGCGACATTGGCTACGATAAGGTGTGGATGTATGAGTTAAGACTCGGTGAGGTTGAGGCTGTAGGAAGAAACAAGAAGCTTACTATCGCTGACTTCGCCCGAAATGCTGACGAAATCTTTACCGGTAAGCCACTTACAAGAATATTTTAAATAAATTACTCCAAAATACATATTTTTTGGCAAAAGGTATTGATTTTTAAAAATAATATGGTATAATATACGTGTGAATATGAAAGAAAAGGAGAGTGACCGCGAGGTCACTCTTCATTGTTGTAAAGACACAAGGAGGAGAAGGCATGAAAAAGAACGTAAGAGAAACGGTCAGAGAAGCTATTTTACCCACCGTTACGGAGCTCGGCTATAGGATTTGGGATATTACTTATTCCAAGGTCGGAGCGGATTATCACCTTGAAATTACTATTGATAACGACGAAGGTATAAGCATCAATGATTGCGAGCGTGTGCATCGCGCGATTGACCCGATTTTAGACGAGTGTGATCCCATCGAGGGCTTCTATTACCTTGAGGTATCCTCTCCCGGCGCCGAGAGGGATATTCGCACCGACGAGCATATCGAGGCTTGCAAGGGGCAGATGGTTGAGGCAAAGCTCTTTACGGCAAAGGACGGACGCAAGTCGGTTAAGGGAATTCTCGAGGGACTCCTTGACGGTAAGGTAGTCATTTCTGAGGGCGAAGAGAAAATAGCGCTTGAGAGAAACGAGATTTCCAAATTCAATACTTTATTTTGCGATTAAAAACATTCAATATACAAGAAAGGAAAAGATATTTTAATATCGGTAAAAAGGAAAAAATGAACGCGGAATTGTTTAATGCCTTGGACCTTCTCGAAAAAGAGAGCGGTATTTCCAAGGAGTATATGCTTACTAAAATTGAAGAGGCACTTGCAAACGCCTGCAGAAAAGAGGTTGGTGCGACCGCTCTTATAAGAGTTAAGCTTGACCCCGTTAAGCAGGATATGAAGGTGTATCAGCAAAGAGAGGTTGTTCCGGACGGTGAGGTAGAGGACAACAACTGCCAGATTGCTCTTAGCGAGGCAAAGGCGCTAAGCCGCCGTCATAAGCTTGGCGGTATGGTTGAGACCGAGCTTAAGACTAAGAACTTCCGCCGTTTCTCAGCACAGACCGGAAAGCAGATGATTATTCAGGCAATCCGTACTGCCGAAAGAGAAAAGCAGACGCGCGCCTATGAGGAAAAGAAGGAAGAGATTATCACAGCGCTCGTTGATAAGGTTGACTCCATTTCGGGTAATCTTATTCTTGACACCGGCACGGGATACGCTACTCTTATTAAGTCCGAGCAGATTCCCGGTGAGGTTCACAACGTAGGTGACAGAATTAAGGTGTTCGTAACCGAGGTTAACTCGACTGAAACCCGTGGCCCTATCGTAAATCTTTCAAGAGTACACCCCAACTTCGTAAAGAGACTCTTCGAGCTTGAAATCCCCGAGGTTCAGGATGGCACTATTCTCATTAAGGGCGTATCCCGTGAGGCAGGCAGCAGAACTAAGATTGCAGTTGAGTCAAGAGATGAGAACGTAGATGCAGTTGGTTCATGTATCGGTAAGAACGGTATGAGAATTAACGCAATTCTTAACGAGCTTTGCGGTGAGAAGATTGATATTATCAAGTACAGCGACGTTATCGAGGAATACGTAGCGGAGGCTCTCTCTCCTGCTAAGGTTATTTCTGTAAGAATGGACGGCGAGCGTTCATGCAGAGTTACCGTTGCTCCCGAGCAGCTTTCCTTGGCAATTGGTAAGGAAGGTCAGAACGCAAAGCTCGTTGCAAGACTTACCGGCTGTAAGATAGATATTAAAGCGTAAGGTTATGGAAAACGTAAAAGTAAGAAAGCTCCCGATAAGAAGGTGTATGGGATGTGGCGAGCATTTTCCGAAGAATACACTTTGCCGTGTGCTTAAGACTCCTGAGGGCGAGATAGTTCTTGACCTGACAGGAAAGAAAAACGGACGCGGTGCATATATATGCAAGAGCGTGGAGTGCCTCAAAAAAGCGAGAAAATCAAGAAGAA
>JAZQRW010000019.1:0-5006 GCA_045629765.1 Eubacteriales bacterium | reverse complement strand
TAAGACCGCTTGGCCTCCGACTTCCCCTGCAAAGCAGGATTTCATCGCATAGCGATTTCATCACGAAGTGATTTCATCCACCTATGGTGGATTTCACCGCAAGCTATGCTTGCTTCCCTTGCAGTTGATTTTTCTTAAACTGAAGCATATAGAGGCTGTGGTATCTGCCCTTCTTCTCAAGCAGCTCAAAGTGGTTACCCATCTCGACAATCTCGCCGTGCGAAAGAACGATGATATTATCAGCGTGCTGTATGGTCGAAAGTCTGTGCGCTACCATAAGCATCGTGCCGATGTTCATCATCTTCTCAAGCGAGTCCTGAATAAGCACCTCGGTCTCGGTATCGATGTTCGCCGTCGCCTCGTCAAGTATCATAACCGACGGCTTATGCACGATAGTTCTTGCAAATGAAAGGAGCTGACGCTGACCCTGCGAGAAGTTGTTACCCCTCTCACGCACGGGCTCGTTAAGTCCGCCCTTAAGCTTAGATATAAAGTGCGTAGCGTTTACGTAATCGCACGCCGACCTTACCTCCTCGTCGCTTATCGACTCGTCACCGAGAGTGATATTGTCCTTAATAGTGCCTGCAAAGAGGAATACGTCCTGAAGCATCTGGCCAAAGTGGCTTCTGAGCGAGGCAATCTTAATGTCACGGATATTGCGTCCGTCTATTAAAATCTCGCCCCTTTGTATATCGTAGTTACGGCAAATAAGCGAGAGGATAGTCGTCTTACCCGAACCCGTCGAGCCGACGAAGGCTACGGTCTGTCCCGCCTTAATCTTAAAGGACACGTCCTTTAATACCCACTCCTCGTCCTTATAGGCGAACCACACGTTCTTAAACTCAATATCGCCCTTGATTTCATCAATCTCGGTAGCGCCCTCGTCGTCAACGACGGTCGGCTTCATATCAAGAATGGTAAAAATCTTCTCGCTTGAAGCAAACGCGCCCTGCAGAATGTTGAACTGCTCGGCAAGGTTCTGTATGGGATTAAAGAACTTGTTTACGTACATATAGAAGGATACGATAATACCCGAATTTACAGTCTGCCCTAAGAATGTGACCTCGTTAATCATTCCCTTTGCGCCAAAGTAGAAAAGACAAAGGAGCGAGGAAATATAGAGCATATAGACAGTCGGGCGGAAAATACTCATAACGAGTATCTGATGAAGCTTTGCACCGAGGAGCGTATCGTTACGTTTATCGAATTCCTCAAGCTTCTTCTCCTCACGGTTGAAAATCTGAGTAACCTTAATGCCCGAGAGGTTCTCGGATAGGAAAACGTTAATAGCGGTATTACCGTCCTTAACTCTTCTGTAAGCACGGCGCGAGAACTTTCTGAATATAACCGTAAAGATTACAACGAAGGGCACGAAGCACAAAACGACGAGCGTTAACATATAGTTAAGAAGCATCATCGCCGTCAAAACGCCGAAGATAACAAGCACGTTCTTGAATAAGTTCACAAGAACTCTTGTAAACATCATTGAAATTGCGCCCGTGTCATTGGCAACTCGCGTTACAAGCGTACCTACGGGAATGCTGTTAAGCTGTCCGTGGCTAAGACTCTCAATATGCACGAAAACGTCGTGACGGATATCGGAGAGCATCTTCTGTCCTACCTTTTGCAATAAAATCGCCTGCAAATACGTGCATACGAGCGAAACCACAAGAATGCTCGCATAGACCGCAACGTATGCGTAAAGCGTAGGCATCTCAAATTCTTCACTGATAAGAAGCTCAATCTTACCGACGAGCATAGGCGAGATAATATCATAAGATATTGAGAAGAGCAAAAGAAGAATTATAACTAAAAATTGTGGGATATATGGCTTTGCATACTTAGCAATACGGACGATAATCTCGGTATCCTTCATATTTCTGTCAAAGCCTATTGCCGTCTTCTTGTCCTTCATAAAGATATATGCAAGGACGACTACAATAGTGATAGCGCCAATGATTGCGCCAAGAATCAGTAAGGGATAATATTCGTGCATCTTTTACGCCTCCCTCTCTTCATCAAGCTTCTGTAGCTCTACCATCTTGGCATAATCTATGCAAGTAGAGATAAGCTCGTCATGTGTGCCAACCGCCAAAATCTTACCGTCGTCAACGTAAATGATTTTATCCATCTTCTCAACAGTAGAAATTCTGTGCGCAATAAGGATAGTGGTCTTGCCGCGGCGGTTGTTCCTAAGGTTATTGATAATCACACTCTCGGTCTTGGTATCCACTGCGGAAACCGAGTCGTCGAGTATCAGAACAGACGCGTCCTTCATAAGCGCACGGGCTATGGAAATCCTCTGCTTCTGTCCGCCGGAAACCGTGACACCGCGCTCGCCGAGCATAGTATCGTATTTCTCGGTAAAATCAGAGATATTGTCGTGTATGTCGGCAAGGCGCGCCGCATTCTCAATCACTGCCCTATCGACATTCGTGTCGGTAAAGGCAATATTGTTGGCAATTGTGTCACTAAAGAGGAAGTTGTCCTGTGGAACGTACGCACAGTAATCCCTTAGCGATTTAATCGAAACGGAGTTGACATCAACGCCGTCAACAAACAGTGTGCCGTCGGGCACGTTATAAGTACGAAGAATAAGGTCAACGATAGTCGTCTTGCCCGAGCCGGTCTTACCGATAATACCAACGTTCTCACCCGCCTTGATTTTGAAGGACGCATTCGTGAGCGCATCGTAATCACCGCCGGGATAACGGAAGGTGAGCGACTTAAACTCAATATCGCCCCTTACGTTCTCAATCTCGGTGACACCCTCTCTATCCTTAACGGTAGGCTCCGTGTCAAGTAAATCCGAAATACGCTTGAGCGACGCCTTACCGCGCGAGCCCATTTCAATAAGCGAGGAAACAGCCATAACGGGCCAAATTACAGAGGTAAAATAGCTGATAAACTCGATAAGCTGTCCTGCGTTAAATACTCCCTTATAAACGAGGTATCCGCCGTAGCCGATAATAATGCAGATAACCGACTCTACGAACAAAGTTACAAAGATATGCATAAGCGTTGAGGTACGGGTGAAGGAAACGTTAGCCTCCTCGTTATCGCGGTTGAGCTTCTTAAAGCGCATAAGCTCATGGAACTCTCTTACGAACGCCTTAACAACGGCAATGCCTGAGAAGGACTCTTGGGCAAAGTCGGAAAGAGCCGAGAACGCCTCCTGCCTCTTAGTCCACTTATTCATCATAGATTTGCCAACGATAGTGCCGACGATAAATAGGAACACCATGGGAATGAGTGTCAGAAGTGTCAAAATGCCGTGCATCATCGCCATCTTATAGATAGCAAGCGAGCCGAGAAGGAGCGCATCGAAGAACATAAGTATTCCGTCACCAAAGCACTCGTGAATGGTCTCAATATCATTTATGTACAGTGACATAAGATTACCGACCTTGTTCTCATGGTAATACTCCTGAGAAAGATCCTTACTCTTATCAAACATCTCGTGGCGAAGGTCGGTCTCAACCTTAGTAGCCGCGCCAAAAAGGCATATACGCCACAAAAATCTGCCGACAACCATAGCGGCAACTATCCAAAGCATCGGCGCACAAATCTCGTCAAGCAGGAAATCTAACGCGGCGTCTTTACCCATCTGTTGAAATCCGCCGTCAACTCCGTTTATTACCATACGGTATAACTCGGGAATTTTAAGCTGGAAAAAGTCAACTATCAAAAGGCCTAAAATACCCAGGAAAATCGCATACCAGTAGCGTAAGTAATATTTATTGATGTGCTTACCAAATATCATGACGCCCACTCCTTTGTGTTGTATTAACTAACAAATATAATTATTTTAGCACATTAAGGCGCAATTTGCAACATTATTTTAAAATTAAATTTTATTTTTTGTTTTGGGAGAAAATCGCCACCAAAAAAGGCAGAAGAACAATACGCGTTTGTACCAAAGTTGAACACGAATAAAGCTCGTACTGTGACAGAAAACGTGCGAAAAAGTAAACGGAAGTTGTCATTTTGACAACTTCCGCAATAAAAGCGCTAGATATACAACGTTTTATGAATTATATTCTTTCAAAATCAAGCGTTATTTGACAGATACTCGTGAATGGATTTTGCAGCGGTCTTACCTGCGCCCATAGCCGAGATTACGGTTGCCGCGCCTGTTACAGCGTCGCCCCCGGCAAAGACGCCCGCCTTGCTGGTCGCACCGTCGTCGGTGATGATTATACCGCCGCGCGCATTCACCGAGAGCCCCTCGGTCGTATCCTTAATAAGTGGATTAGGCGACGTGCCGATAGACATAATAACGGTGTCGACGTCGATAACGAACTCGCTGTGCGCTACCTCAACGGGCTTACGTCTGCCGCGCTCGTCCGGCTCACCAAGCTCCATTTTAACACACTTGATGCCCGTAACGAAGCCGTTACGCTTATCTCTTCTATCCTCGGGATTATTGTAGCCTAAAATCTCGGTTGGATTGGTAAGAAGCCTAAACTCTATACCCTCCTCTATAGCGTGCTCTACCTCCTCTGCCCTTGCAGGAAGCTCCTCCATAGAGCGTCGGTAGACAATATATACCTTCTCAGCGCCCAAGCGAAGTGCGGTACGTGCCGCGTCCATAGCAACGTTGCCGCCGCCGACTACAGCAACTCTGCCGCCCTTCATAATCGGCGTGTCGGATGTAGCACGGTACGCCTTCATAAGATTGGAGCGTGTCAAAAATTCGTTAGCAGAGTACACGCCCTTGTAGCTCTCGCCGGGTATGCCCATAAAGTTGGGAAGTCCTGCGCCCGAGCCGATAAATACGGCGCAGTAGCCCATATCAAACAGCTCGTCAACCGTCAAGGTCTTGCCGATGACGACGTTGGTCATAATCTCAACGCCCATTTTCTTAAGGTTGTCAACCTCGCGGGCAACTATTGCCTTAGGCAGACGAAACTCGGGAATGCCGTAGACCAAAACACCGCCCGCGGTGTGAAGAGCCTCAAAAATTGTGACCGAGTAACCAAGACGCGCAAGGTCTCCTGCGCAAG
>JAZQRW010000018.1:0-11338 GCA_045629765.1 Eubacteriales bacterium | reverse complement strand
CAAGCGCCGCGATTATTCCGTAATTATCAACGGTAAAAATCCCATTGTTGCTCACGAGTATCTCGGACGCGAGGTTGCAGGCAAGGACGTAATCATTGTTGACGATATGATTTCATCCGGCGACTCCGTTATTGACGTTGCTAAGCAGCTTAAGGCAAAGGGTGCTAAGAGAATATTCGTATTCTCAACCTTCGGCCTTTTCTGCAACGGCTTTGAGAAGCTTGACGAGGCGTACAACGATGGTATAATTACCAGAATTTTCACAACCAATCTCGTATACAGAACTCCGGAGCTTTTATCGCGTGAGTGGTATTCTGAGGTTAATATGTGTAAGTATGTCGCGTACATTATTGATACCCTTAATCATGATCAGACTATAAGCCATATTCTTGACCAGTCTAAAAAGATACACACTGTCATTGATAAGTATAAGGCTAACAAGAAAGGCTAAAATAAATTAAGGGGAGATTGCCCGAAAGAGGGAACGGATATGAGAATTACTCTTGAATCTGATTATGCACTGAGAATATTGACGTATTTAGCGACCAAGTCTGATGTCATTGATGCGCGAACAATCTCTGAGTCCACCTTAGTAACGACCAGATTCACTCTTAAAATCCTACATAAATTAGTTCAGGGAGAATTTGTTGCTTCCTATAAGGGTACTTGCGGTGGATATAAGCTTAAGATGTCACCTAATGAGATAACCTTAAAGAGTGTAATTGAGCTAATAGACGGTCCGATTTTTATTGCACGCTGCTTGGGCGGTGAGGATTGTGCCTTGAATCAGGATAAGGCGTCCTGTGTTTACCATCACATATTTGACAGCATTAGTATGGATGTTGCAAAAAAGCTAGGAAGTATTACTATTTCCGATATTTTAAATAAGAAATACACGCTTTGACCAAGAGGAGATAACCTATGTCAAGGATAACTAAAGTGTCGTTTCCGGGGCTTGGAATCGGCGAGTTTGAAATGAATACTGCGGCGTTTGAGCTTTTCGGTGTGCAGATCGCGTGGTATGCGCTCTTCATTACGCTGGGTATGATTTGTGCAGTTTTGTATGTTATATACCGCTCTAAACACATCAATATATCGGTTGATGACATAATTGATTTTGCTTTATTCACTATTCCGATAGGAGTTGTTGGTGCGAGAGCATATTACGTCATAATGGAGTGGAAGAGCTATCCTACCTTTGCTTCGATGTTGGATATAAGGAGTGGTGGATTAGCTATCTACGGCGGTATTATTGCAGGAGCAATAACAGTATTTGCCGTGTGTTATTTCAAGAAGATCAATTTCCTTGCATTTGCTGACTGCGTAGTGCCGGGACTTATTTTGGCACAGGCTATCGGTAGATGGGGTAATTTCGTCAATGGTGAGGCTTACGGTAGTGTTACGAGTGTGCCATGGCGTATGTGCTCACCTCAAATTGCCTACGAGCTTATTTCTAAGGAGTTAATAACCTCGGCTGAATACACGGAAATACTAAACGGTACTCTCGGCGTGCATCCGTGCTTTCTTTACGAATCACTTTGGAATATAGTTGGATTTATAGCGATAAATCTCTTTTACAAGCATAAGAAGTACGACGGTCAGATTTTTCTTATGATATTCGGCTGGTATGGACTTGGCAGAGCATTCATTGAGGGATTTAGAACAGATAGCCTGTATTTGTTTGGTACGGATATAAGAGTATCTCAGGCATTGGCTCTTCTCATACTTGTTGCGTGTGCTGCAGCGCTCATCTACTTTGCTATTAAGAAGCCTAATAAGGAGTTTTATGTTCGCAAAGTTGCAGTTCAGGTGGACGATAAGGCTAAAAAAGATGAAGCTGTAGATGCTGATAATAACGAAAGTTTTATAGTAAAATTCAAGAATTGGATAAATAAACTATGGCAGAAATAATAGACGGCAAAAAAGTATCTGCGCATTTGCGTGAACAGATAAGAGCTGATGTAGAGCGGCTTAGACAAGAGCACGAAATTACTCCGGGGCTTGCGGTTATCTTGGTTGGCGATAATCCGGCATCAATGGTCTATGTGCGCAACAAGCACAAGGCTTGCCTTGAATGCGGCATCAAATCATTTGAAATCACAATGCCTTATGATGTTTCTGAATCTGAATTGCTGGCTGAGATAGAAAGATTGAATAATGATAGCTCAGTCCACGGTATATTAGTGCAGCTTCCACTGCCACGTCATATTAACGAGGATAATGTTATAAATGCCATTAGTCCTTTGAAAGATGTGGATGCGTTTCATCCTGTCAACGTTGGTAAGATTATGACTGGTAAGTATAATTTCTTGCCTTGCACACCTTCGGGTGTCATGTCGCTGCTTGACTATTACCGTGTTGAACTTGATGGTAAAAACTGTGTGGTTATTGGCAGAAGTAACATTGTGGGCAAGCCCATGGCGCATCTTTTGCTTGAGCGCAACGCCACGGTTACAGTTTGCCATTCGCATACTTCTGATTTACGTAGCTTTACCAAAAATGCTGATGTCATCGTTGTTGCTGTTGGCAGAGCTGAATTTTTGAAGGCGGATATGGTAAAGCCATCTTGTGTTATTATTGACGTTGGTATTAACCGTCTTGATAATGGAAAGCTGGTTGGTGACGTTGCTTTTGACGAGGTGTCCGAGCTTGCTTCGCTTATTACACCTGTCCCCGGCGGCGTTGGTCCTATGACCATTACCACTTTGCTTAGAAATACCATAAAGGCAGCAGAGGGTTCAATTTGACATTTATTTCACTTTTTTGTGAAAAAAGTATTGACAAACCCACATTGTTGGGGTATAATAATTGAGTAATTATGAGATTTATTCTCTTTGCAGAGCGAGGGGAGGGAAATACAGATGGCAGAAATTAGAGTAAAAGATAATGAGACTCTTGACAGTGCACTTCGTCGTTTTAAGAGACAGTGCCAGAAGTCAGGTGTTCTTACTGAGCTTCGTAAGAGAGAGCATTATGAGAAGCCTAGCGTTAAGCGTAAGAAGAAGTCTGAGGCAGCTAGAAAGCGTAAGTTTAAGTAATGCGTTAATTACAAAGGAGTGCGTTTAGCACTCCTTTTTTCATTTTTTTCTAGGTTTATTATTTACTTGTTATATCAAAATAATTACTAGAAAGGAATTGAATTATGTTAAAATATATTTCTTTAAATATCGTAGCTTTTATATTGTTTTTTGCGTTGTCCGTGAACTCGCTTGCCAATGATAGTGCAAATTGGTATTTCAAGAAGAGGGGACACGAATGCCCACTTTTTCCTCAAAGTGCTGATTTTGTAAGCCAAAACGGTGGAATTTATATTGATAAAGAAAGTGCAGCTTGTGGTAAAAAAGTGCTATATTTGACTTTTGATGCTGGTTATGAAAACGGGAATATTGCTACTATTCTTGATGTACTTAAAGAAAAAGAAGTACCGGCGGCATTTTTTATTCTTAGTAATTTAATAAGGAAAAATACCGATTTGGTTATCCGAATGGCTAACGAGGGGCATACGGTTTGTAATCATACCGCTAATCATAAGAATTTGACTAAACTGACTGCTTCTCAAATAGATGAGGAGTTAAAATCCTTGGAAACCCTTTATTATGAGAAAACGGGAAAAGAAATGAGCAATTTTTTCAGATTTCCCGAGGGGTGCTATAGTCAGAAAACGGTAGAATATATAAGCACGATTGGATACAAATGTGTGTTTTGGAGTCTTGCTTATGCAGATTGGGATAATGCACATCAGCCTTCGAAAACTCAAGCGATAGCTAAGCTGATTGACAATACTCACTGCGGTGCTATAATACTTTTGCACCCTACATCAGCTACTAATGCCGAGATTTTACCATATCTAATAGACACTTGGCGCAGTATGGGGTATGAATTTGGCTTGCTGGATGATATAAGGTAAATATATAATCAGTTTTTCCAATATGGACTTTTGATATAAATATAACACGTTTTAATATGTCTAACTACGGCAATATATGATAAAATATAGCTGTAAAATATATTGTACAGTAGGAGTTTATATTATGTTAAAGGTTGGTATTTGGGGATGCGGTGGCATTTCCGCGATGCACCGACGCGCTTATCAAACACTTCGTGAGCGAGGTGTTGCGGTTCAGGTAGTTGCTCTTTGCGATATTAACCCCTTGAATTTTAATAGAGAAATAAAAATCAATGTTTCTAAGGATACCGATCCGCCTCTTGAAAAAATAGATAATTGTTATACAGATATAGACGAAATGCTAAATAACGAGAGTCTTGACCTCGTAGATATATGCTTACCGACGTTTCTTCATAAGGATGCCGCAATTAAGGTCTTGGACAGAGGCATAAACGTATTGGTTGAGAAGCCTATGGCAATGACTTATGCGGATGCTAGGGAAATGCTTGAAGCGAAAAAACGTTCAGGCAAGCAGCTTATGGTAGGTCACTGTGTTAGGTTTATAAAAACGCATTCTTCAATGCGCGAGGCTATTAATGGCGGTGAATACGGTAAGCTTATAAGCGCTGATTTTTCCCGACTCTCGGCAGTTCCTATTTGGAGAATTGAAAAGGGTGGGAAAAATAAAGGCAGACTTGACAGCGTAATTCTTGATTTGCATATTCATGATATAGATTACGTTCAGTGCCTTTTTGGAATGCCAAAGGCAATTTCGGCTGTGGTATCCAAGAATAACTTTACCTACTGCGATTCTGTAAGCACTACCTTTATATATGACGACTCATACGTTCATATAAACGGAGATTGGGGACTTCCGCAGAGCTTTGCCTTCAATGTTCCTTTTAGGATTAACCTTGAAAAAGCTGCGCTTGTTGGAAATGAAGGCGATGACATATATATTCATAGTGATGTAGAAGACGCGACTATTGCTTTTCCCAAGGATGAGGAAACCGACATCATGCGCGAAATTGAGTATTATGTAGATTTGCTCATAAATGGCAAAGAGAATACAGTTAATCCGCCCGAGCATTCTGCGGATACCATGCGTCTTGTCGAGATAATTGAGCAAAGCGCTAATGAAAATGGCAAAATCATCTATCTCTGATAATTCATGATTACAAAAGACAAGTGCAACACTTACATTGCGTTTGTGTTGCATTTTTTGTTCTGCCTTTGTTTATTGGGCGTTTTTGAGCAAATTGCAATGATTGATCAAACGCAGTACAAAGATGTCCTTGTATTTGTCAACGCGGTGAAAATAAGAAAAGTGACTAATTTCAAAAAAATCAAAAAAAGTTGAAAAAACTATTGACATTTGCCTTACAAAGTGGTATACTAAGTCAGTAAAGACGAGTTGTCTTGGAAAATAAAGTAGAATTTCCGTTCTCACCTTACCACCAAGAGAGTGTGTATGGTTAATACTTATCCTTTTGGGGTGTATTGGGTGCATGCGGATTTCTGTATGCATTTTTTGTTTTTTTGGAGGTACAAGGCTATTAGCACTAACAATGGTAAGGATTTGCCTATTAACGAAGAAATTAAGGCACCTGAAGTAAGAGTTATCGGTTCTAACAATGAACAGCTTGGAGTTATGAAGATTGACGACGCAAGGACTTACGCCTATAATAACGGTGTAGACCTCGTCCTTATTGCTCCTACAGCTACCCCCCCTGTTTGTCGCGCCATTGACTACGGCAAGTTCTGCTTTGAGCGTGATAAGAAGGAAAAGGAAGCTAAGAAGAAGCAGGTTACTGTAAAGGTTAAGGAGATTCAGCTGTCCTGTCGTATAGAACAGCACGACTTTGATACCAGAGTTAATCAGGCTAAGAAGTTTCTTGCCGAAGGCAACAAGGTAAAGGCTGTTGTACGCTTCAAGGGCAGAGAGATGGCACATACCGAGCTTGGTAAGGAGGTTATTCTTAAGTTTATGGATGCCCTTTCCGGTGTAGGTGCATCTGAAAAGAAGCCTACGCTTGACGGCAGATACATGTCTGTTACCTTATCTCCTGTAAAGCAGGAAAAGAAATAAGTTTATAATTTGGGTATTACCCGTACTAAAAGGAGTAAAAAAATGGGAAAAATCAAGACTCATAAGGCTTCTGCTAAGAGATTTTCTCTTACCGGCAGCGGAAAAATCAAGATGTCACACAACAATCACCGCCACAACCTTGGCATTAAGACAGCTAAGCGTAAGAGAGGCCTTCGTAAGGGCGCAATCTTAAGTGAGTGCTTCGCACCTACTTACAGAACTCTTATTCAGAAGTGATTAGGTAAAACGAGAGAAATTTGGAGGAAGATGTAATATGGCAAGAGTTAAGGGCGTGCTTATGACGCGTAAGAGAAGAAAGAATATCCTCAAGGCTGCTAGGGGCTACTGGGGTTCAAAGTCTAAGCACTTTAAGATGGCTAAGCAGGCCGTTCTTAAGAGTGGTAATTATGCATTTGCAGGACGTAAGATGAAGAAGAGAGACTTCCGTTCTCTTTGGATTACAAGAATTTCTGCGCAGGCTAAGGTTTGCGGCATGAACTATTCCACACTTATGCACGGACTTAAGGTTGCCGGCATTTCACTTAACCGTAAGATGCTTGCTGAGCTTGCAGTTTCTGATAAGGAAGCATTTGCAGCAATTTGCGAGAAGGCAAAGGCTGCTCTTTAATAATGACTACCCCGGTTGTCCGATGTTTGATGACCGGGGATTCTTTTTCAAACAATAAAGTTCTCTTTTTGAGATATGGAGATAGTATGTATATACAGAAGGACGTTATAACCAGTCGAAGCAATCCGCTTGTAAAGTTGGTGGCTTCGCTCACAGATAAAAAGGGAAGATATGAGCAAGGGGCATTTATTGCTGAAGGAATAAAGCTTACACTCGAGGCTACATCGGCTGATTTGCCAATCACACATTGCTTTATCAGTGAGGATAAGGCTGAGCTTTATTTACCGCTCGTTAGCAAGGCGTTAGACAAGGCGATTTATGAGAAAACGCAGATAATTATAGTATCAAAAGGCGTTTTTGAGAAAATTTCTACCGAAAAAGCACCGCAAGGAGTCATAAGTGTAGTAAAACATCTTGACTTTTTCACTAATATGACAATAATATATAAGGAAGAGTTTTTTGTAAAAGCGGACGAAAGGGCAATAATTCTTTGCTCCGTGCGTGACCCATCTAACTTGGGCTCGGTTATAAGAAGCTCTGTGGCATTTGGTGTTGAACACGTAATTCTAAGCGATGATTGCGCGGATATTTATAATCCCAAGACCATTCGCAGTGCGATGGGGAGTCTTTTTAAGGTCAAGGTTACTGTAGTTAAGAGCTTGCCGGATTTGATTGAGGCTATGCAATATAACGGTAGACGCGTATTTTGCGCGGAGCTGCGCGATGGTGCGAAATCCTTAAAAGATGTGTTGCTTAGAACCACTGATGCCATTGTGATAGGCAATGAGGGGCACGGCATTCCTGCGGAAATATCTAAACTATGTGATGATAGCGTATATATTCCGATTTCATCGACTGTTGAGTCACTTAATGCTTCTGTTGCTGCCGCAGTTTTTATGTGGGAGCAAAACAAATAATATGCAGGTGACTATATGAATAATCTCATCTATTGGATATGGCTATCGCAAGCCTGTACTCCGGACTCTGCTACTTTCCCAAGACTTCTTGATAGCTTTGACAGTGCCGAGGCAATTTGGAGCGCAAGTGACAGAGAAATTCGTTCTGCAGTCGGCACGTCTGCCAGTGACTGCAACAGGCTTATAAATAAGGATTTAAGTAAGGCTCAGGAAATTTACGATTTTTGCACCTCAAAGGGAGTAGGAATTCTTACCTACGCTGACGAGGAATTTCCCGAGTCACTTCGTCTTATACCGACACCTCCGGTGCTACTTTATTATAGGGGAAAGCTGCCCAATTTCAACACCGGCTTCAGATGTGCCATCGTCGGCACACGTCGTCTATCGGATTATGGTAGAACAAACGCTTTTAAGCTGGGATATGATATGGGTTGTGCCGGTGCTACCGTTGTTTCGGGCATGGCTATCGGCATTGACGGAGTCGCACTTGCAGGCGCTATTGCGTCCGGTAGTACCACTATAGCGGTAATTGGTAGCGGTATTGACGTATGTTACCCAATAGAGCATAAAAGACTTGCTCGCGAGATTGTTAAGAATGGTTGTGTTTTGACCGAATACGCACCTGGGACAAAGCCTGATAGATATAATTTCCCAAGAAGAAACAGAATTATCAGCGGCTTATCCGCAGTTACCGTTGTGATTGAAGGTAAAGAGGATAGCGGTGCGATGATTACCGCGCGCCACGCGAAAAATCAAGATAGACCCGTATATGCCTTTCCGGGTAACGTTGGTTCGCCCAACAGTCAGCTTTCGAACCTCCTTATCAAGAACGGTGCCAATCTTTGCACCGGAGCAGACGATATAGTACGTGATTTTGAGAAGGAATATATTGGAATTCTCAATCCATTTAAGCTTGAGGAGCGTATAGGCGTCAATATGAATGATGTGCTTAAATCGCTCGAGGTATGCGCTGTTTCTCCGTCGGATGATATATTTAAGCCGTCAAGGAGAAAGGCTAATGCGACAGCGCCGGATAATTCGGCATCGAATGACGTTAGCTTAGACGTATCTAAAACAAAAGTGGAAAAGGTTGAGGTATTGCCCACCTTTGACCCTAAATGCTTGAAAATTTATAAGAAAATTCCCACTGGCGTTGAATATCCCATTGAGTCTTTGACAGATGAAGAAAATGACTTGAGGTCAGTAATGAAGCTGCTCTTGAAGCTGGAGATGGGTAAATTCATCGTTATGTTACCTGGCGAAAGGGTAAAGCGCAATTTAAAATGAAAGGAGCGACACTGTCGCTTATAAGATGTCATATTTAGTAATTGTTGAGTCACCGGCAAAGGCCAATACGATAAAGAGTTATTTAGGTTCAAATTATAAGGTTATAGCATCAAAGGGACATATTAGAGATTTGCCAAAGAGCAGTCTCGGTATCGACGTTGATAATAATTTTGAGCCTCACTATATAAATATTCGCGGTAAGGGCGATATAATCAAGGAACTTAAGAAGGAAGCCAAGAGTGCTTCTCGCATTTTCCTAGCGACTGACCCTGACCGTGAGGGAGAAGCAATTTCTTGGCATATTGCCGACCAATTGGAAATCCCAATTACCACACCTTGCAGAGTTACATTTAACGAGATTACGAAGAGTGCCGTTAAGGATGCCATTAAGAATCCCAGGTGCATCGATATGAATCTTGTTAATTCTCAGCAGGCGAGAAGAATTCTTGACAGACTCGTTGGATTTAAGCTTAGCGAGCTTCTTTGGAAAACCGTGAAGAGCGGTCTTTCGGGAGGAAGAGTTCAGTCTGTCGCTACCAGAATCATTTCAGAGCGTGAGGATGAGATACGCAGCTTTGTTCCTAGCGAATATTGGACGATAGATGCACAGCTTGTGGCTGAGTCCGGCGAGTGCATAAATGCAAGATTATATGGAAATAAGAGCGGTAAAGCAAAGATTTCCAACGAAAAAGAGGCAAACGAGGTATACGAGAAGCTCTCATCCGGTAGCTTCGCAGTTCGCTCTGTTAAACATAGTGAAAAGCAGAAGATGCCTTCGCCGCCTTTCACTACATCTACACTACAGCAGGAGGCATCTAAGCGCCTTGGCTTCCAGTCACAGAAGATTATGAAGGTAGCACAGGAGCTTTACGATGGCTTGAATTTGGGCAGCGAGTTTGGCGGTGTGCAGGGTTTGATTACCTATATGCGTACCGACTCGTTACGTATATCCGATGTCGCTAAGGAGGCATGCGCTGAATTTATAAGAGCTAATTACGGTGATGAGTTCCTGCCTAAGCAAAAGAGAAATTATAAGACGGGCAACAATGCTCAGGACGCGCACGAGGCAATAAGACCGTCAAACGTTAATATCACACCTAAGGATGTAAGAAAGCATCTCTCAACTGACCAATATAGACTTTACAAGCTTATTTGGGAGCTCTTTGTAGCAAGCCAGATGCAATCAGCAATCTTTGATACCTTGTCGGTTGAAATCGAAAATAGCGGATATATATTCAAGACCGGCGGTTATGTTATCAAATCTCGCGGTTATCTTGCAGTATATGAGGATACCGAGAGCTACGAGGACGCTGACGGAGATAACGTTAATCTTACGAGCTTACCATCGGTTAAAAAGGCAGAGAAGCTTGCTGCGACTAATATCATAAAGCAACAACGCTTCACTGAGCCACCAGCCAGATATACCGAGGCATCGCTTATTAAGTTCCTAGAGGAGAACGGTATCGGTAGGCCTTCTACCTATGCGCCGATTATATCGATCATTACCTCAAGACAGTATGTGTCTCGCGATGGAAAATCGCTGGTGTCAACTCCTCTTGGCGATATTACCACTAAGTATATGAAGGAGCATTTTCCAAGAATTATAGACTATGAGTTCACCGCGTCTATGGAGAATAGCCTTGATTCAATAGAGAATAATGAAAATACCGCGAGCGAGGTTCTTTCCGGCTTTTATGAAAAGTTTGAAAAGGAGCTTGATGCTGCGGCAGCTGAGGCAAATAAAAAGGAAAAGATTTCTATTCCTTTGGAACAGAGCGACGTAGTATGTGAGAAGTGCGGAGCTAAAATGGTATATAAGTCGGGAAGATACGGCAAATTCCTTGCTTGTCCTTCATTCCCTAAATGCAGAAATACCAAGGCACTTAACAAGGACGGTGTTCCTGTAAATGAAAAAGTGGTAGAGATTGAACTAGCAGGATTCAAATGTGAGCTTTGCGGCGCGGATATGGTTGTAAGAAACGGTGCATTCGGTACATTCTACGCATGTAAGAATTACCCGGCATGTAAACACACCAAGCAGAAGATTGTTGAGTTGGATGTTCCATGTCCACGATGCTCGTCGAAGATTATCACGCGTCATGGCAAGGGAAAAATGCTCTTTTATAGTTGTGAGCGATATCCGGAGTGTGATTTCTCTACTTGGGATATGCCGCTTAACGAGAAGTGCCCCGATTGCGGAGGAATGCTTTATTACAGAAAGAGCAGGAGAAGCGTAATCTGTAAAGCCAAGAATTGTGATTACAAGCGTCAGGAAGAAATTACGGTTATTGAATAATGAACGATAAGAAAATCAAAATTATAGGAGCGGGACTCGCGGGATGCGAGGCTGCATGGCAGGCAGCAAGGCTCGGTGTCCGGGTTGAACTGTATGAGATGAAGCCTCATAAATATTCTCCTGCGCATCATAAGGACGGCTTTGCAGAGCTTGTCTGTTCGAATTCGTTTCGCTCTAATATGCTAAACAATGCGGTTGGACTTTTAAAAGAAGAGCTTAAGAATATGGGCTCTCT
>JAZQRW010000017.1:0-4628 GCA_045629765.1 Eubacteriales bacterium | reverse complement strand
ACTGCAATGCGTATGAGAGGTGCTAAGTCTACTGATATTGCAATTCTCGTTGTTGCCGCTGACGACGGTGTAATGCCACAGACCGTAGAGGCTATCAATCACGCAAAGGCGGCAGGCATTGATATTGTCGTTGCAATCAACAAGATGGATAAGCCAACTGCTAATCCCGATAATATTCTCAACCAGCTTACACAGTACGAGCTCGTTCCTGAGGCTTGGGGCGGTGACGTAATCACTGTTCCTGTTTCTGCGCACACGGGTATGGGTATTGACGACCTTCTTGAGAGCGTGCTTCTTGTTGCAGAGGTTAAGGAGCTTAAGGCTAATCCCAAGAAGCGCGCCCGCGGTCTTGTAATTGAGTCTAAGCTTGATAAGGGACGCGGTCCTGTTGCAACCGTGCTTGTACAGAACGGTACTCTCCACCAGGGTGACTACGTAATCGTGGGTAACGCGACCGGACGTGTAAGAGCAATGGTTGACGATAAGGGTAAAAACACTAAGGTTGCAGGCCCATCTGTGCCTGTTGAAATTATAGGTCTTGACGATGTTCCACAGGCAGGAGACGAGCTTAATGCCGTTGAGGATGAGAGAATGGCACGTAGCCTTGCCGAGCAGCGCCGCGAGAAGCAAAGACAGGAGATTCTTGCCGCTAACGCAAGAGTTAACCTCGATGATCTCTTCAGCAGAATTTCTGATGGCGTTAAGACTCTCAACATCATTGTTAAGGCTGACGTCGCAGGCTCCGCAGAGGCAGTTAAGGCTTCTCTTATGAAGCTCTCCAACGAGGAGGTTAAGGTTAACGTAATTCACTCCGCAGTCGGCGGTATTACCGATAGCGACGTTATGCTCGCTGCTGCATCTGATGCAATTATCTGCGGATTTAACGTTCGTCCCGACAAGAATGCGCTTGACAGCGCAGACAGAAACAAGGTAGATATCCGTACCCACCGTATCATTTATGAAATCATAGATGAGGTTGAGGCGGCTATGAAGGGTATGCTTGCTCCTACCTTCAAGGAGGTTCTCCTTGGTCACGCTGAGGTTCGACAGACCATTAAGGTTCCTAATGTTGGTATCATCGCAGGATGTTACATTCAGGACGGTAAGATTATCCGTTCTGCTCAGATACGTATCGTACGTGACGGCGTAGTTATTTTCGAGGATAAGATTTCCTCTCTCCGCAGATTTAAGGATGACGTAAAGGAAGTAAACGAGGGCTACGAGTGTGGCGTTGGCATAGAGAAGTTCAACGATATCCGCGTGGGTGATACTTTGGAAGCCTTCATTATGGAAGAGGTTAAGCGCTGATAAATTTTGTGTATTTTGCCGTTTTCGACCTGGCTCGCAATAGGTTTCTATTGCTTCGGGTCGAAGAACGACGAAACTACCCTAAAATTTCTCTAGCGCTCCCGGCGCTGTTAAGTTTACGTATTTTGCCATTTTTGACCTGGCTTGCAATAAAGTTTTCTATTGCTTCGGGTCGAAGAACGACGAAACTACCCTAAAATTTCTCTAACGCTCCCAGCGCAGTTAAGTTTACGTATTTTGCCATTTTTGACCTAGCTCGCAATAGGTTTCTATTGCTTCGAGTCGAAGAACGACGAAACTACCCTAAAATTTCTCTAGCGTTTTCGGCGCAAATATATAAAAAAGAGCAAACGATTGTTTGCTCTTTTTTTGCTATGGAAATTTTATTCTTTTGGATTTTTGTGCTTGACTTACCAGTCGACCTCATCGCCGTAGCCCATATCTGTCTTCGGGCTTTCTACCTCAGGTTCAATGGTTGTGCCGACCGATGCAGTGATAACGTCAGCACCAAGGATATCTATTACTTCAATATCAGGTGTAATATAATTTTTCATTGTTATCCCTCCTGCAATTAGTTGGCCTGTGTGCCGTATTCTCTTGCGGACTCAGCATACTGCCAAAGAGCCTTAACTAGCTCTGCAGCGTTTTGATCTGCATTTTCTGCAAATGCGAGGTAAGCTGCAAGGTTGTACTCGCCGGTAATTTCAGTACCTGCAATGGTGTATGTAACCGTATCGGTAATAGCATAAGCGTATGTATACACAAGAATAGCAGTCTTGCCGTTAATGGTTTTAACTTCAGTTGTAACCTTGGAGCCGTTGATAGCAAACGTATAAAGGCTTGCATCATACTCAGGATAGAAGTAGAAGGCTGGCTTGTAAGTGAGGTAAAGACCTGCACCTGTAAGACCGTTTGTGCTCTCCTTAACCTCGCTAACGTTAGGAGCTACTGTGTAATTTGCACCGATAATATTGTTAATGCTCTTAACAACCTCTGCAGTGTTCTCGCTATTGTTGTATACGTATGTAGCGCGAACATAAGCGAGAAGGTCACGCGCAAGCTGCTTTTCAACGTTGGTGTACTCGCCTTTTATAAGCTGGTTAGCGTAGGTAACAACGCTGAACGTCCACTTCTGTGACTGAACGTCACTCGCTACTACGAGTGTAAGCTTCTCTGCTGACTTAGCTACTGCAACATCCTTGGTAATATGCCAGTAGTTTACGCTGTCAATCTCCTTAGTAGGAAGCGCACTTGTATTGATTTCCTGACCGTCCAGTGTGATAGATGTAATGAAGTCCTTTATGGGAACGTAAATATTGTATGTGATACCCGTATTCATAGTAAGGCTTATCTGTGGTTTAACAAGCTTGCTAGCGTCACGGAGAAGGTATACGACATGGCTACCGCTAGTACCGAAGTTAACGTAACTGAATTCGCCTTTGTCAGTAGTATATTTACCGGAAACAGAGCTGCTTGCAGGAGCCTTCAAGACGAGGTACTCACCGTTATCACCGGGAAGGAATGTAACGCTACCGCCGTTGTGTTCAAGAAGGAAACGAGCACTGTCAAAATTTGCAAGTGTAACGCTACCGCCTGTAACCGTAATATTGGTTACAATATTAGTGTCAGTTACGCCTTTGCCCGCCTGAAATACGTAAGGATTCTTATGGCTGAAGTTAAAGTCACAATTCACGTAATTAATATTAACCCGTCCCGGATTTGCAGACGTATTGTGAAATGCAAGGTGGTTGTAGCTTGTTATAACTTTAAGATTCTCAAAGGTAAAGTTCTGTATCTTGTTTGCATAATCCTTATGAGTAGAAACGCTCAAAAGTGACTTTGCAAGAATGACTGTACCGTTCTTTACTATCGTATTTGTTTCGTGGGCCTGAGTACCGGTTGATGAGAATAGGTTCTCACTATATGGGTTTGTAATCGTGTGACCCATAAGGTCGATTATGAATGTACCCTTTTGTTGGTTGGTGTAAAGGAATCCCTGCTTTGGAAGAGTGAAATCTCTGCGAAGAATGATAACTGCTCCGCCACCGGTGTTCTTGCTACGGAGAGTTCTCTCAAGACAACCGGACTCATCGATGAATGCGTTGGATGAGCCGATAACCTCACCGTTTACAAATGCGATGAATGGGTACAGCTCGGCATCTGCATACTTCGTAGGAATTGCACCGTAAGGAGTCAAGATTTCGCCATTTTCATTAGTAGGGATAAATTCATATTCGTCGCCGGCACTAGTGGTAGCTTTCTTAAAGAGTACGAGTGTGGATTCGTTTGCTCCACTATATTTCGTGCTTCCTACGCTAACTCCTGTAGGAACGATTACCTTAGTCAATTCACCGCTGTCGTTAGGAAGGAAGGTTACGGTGCTTCCGTTGTTTTCCTGAACGAAATTGCTTGAATTGAATGATGGAAGTGTTACTGCTCCGCCCTTAACTGTGAGTTTTGCTGTAATCACCGACTCTTTATCACCGGAGCTGCCAGATCTAAAGACGTTTCCTTCAAAGCCTGAGGTTGAAAGGAAGGTAATATCACAATCATTAAAGCTGATGTTTACGTCTCCTTTTGCCTTGTACTGGTTGAAGATGATAAGTTCTTTGTAGTTGGATATGATATCAAGATTTTCAAAGGTGAAATTCTGAGTTTTCTCTCCACCACCGGTAGAAACTGACAGCAGCGCTTTGCCAAGCTTTATTGTTCCGTTCTTAACCGTCAGATTTGTGTTAAAGTCCTGTGAGGCTGAAGCAGAAAACAGATTTCCGGATTCAACCGTCATAGCATCTACCGTGAATCCCATAAGGTCAATGGTGATGTTAGCAGGCATATAATTAGAGGGGAAGTAACCGTTTGTACCTGCTGTAATAGTAAAGTTGTTGCGTGCTACAATTACAACGTCGTTACCTGCCGCAATTTTGCGTAATGCTCTTTCAAGTGTGCCGGAACTATAGTTGAAGGGATCATAAGCGCCGAAGTCCTTGAACTCACCGTTGACAAATACAACGAAAGGATAAGAGTTAGCATTGGTATGACTTGCAGGAATTGTACCGTACTTAGTAACAATCCCGTCCTCGCTAACTATCTCGTTAAGCTTAAGTGCGTACTGGTTGATTTCCTTATAGTACTGATCTCTTACGGTTGAGTACCACTCAACGTTTACGTTGTTGCCGTCCTCGGAGAAGTAGAGCATACAAACCATACCGGTCTCACCGTTGTTCTGTGAGTCGAAGGTCTGTGGGTCTACAAGGAGGGAGGTAACTACGCTGCCGTCCTCTCTTACGTCCTGTCTCTTTACAACGTTAGAGCTGGAG
>JAZQRW010000016.1:0-7960 GCA_045629765.1 Eubacteriales bacterium | reverse complement strand
GGAATTTTTGAAGCAAAGTAGGGCATTACCTCCTCACTTGCGATATTTCTTTTCTTAGCGTAGCTTTCGATTTGCTTATCCCAAAGAGGAGTCTGTATAACACCCGGGCATACGGCGTTGACTCTTATACCGCTCTTTGCGAATTCCATAGCCGTCGATTGAACGAGTCCGATTATGCCGAATTTGCTTGCGCAATACGCCTGATACTGACTGCCGCCGACCTTACCCGACTGTGAGGACATACATACGATAGAGCCTGAGCTCTGCGCATTCATTATCTTTAATGCGCCCTGCATACAGAGAAACGTGCCCTTGAGATTGACGTCTATCGTCTTATCCCAGATTTCCTCCGTGCAATCGAGCATAGGGACGATTACAGATGTGCCTGCGCATGTGACTAATACGTCTAAGCGTGAATAAGCGCCTTCGATAAGCTCAAAGGCACGAAGAACGATCTCCTTATCCGAAACGTCTACGCCTAAGCCGATGCAATTACCGTTATACGTCTTATTTGCCAAGGCGGCGCACTCGGCGGCGCATTCCTTGTTTAAATCCATAAATATAACGTCAGCGCCCTCGGCGGCAAATCCCATAGCGATTGCCTTACCTATGCCGCTTGCCGCGCCGGTGACGGCTACCGTTTTGTCCTTAAATCTCATATCAGTACTCCTTATTGTTTACGGAAGACCATGTAATATATCAAATTAGTTATTATATTGTACTCGAATTTTACCATTTTTAAATTTTTTTTGCAATAGTTTGATTAAATGTGATTATACTATTGACAAATTTGCATTTATAGTGTATAATTTAATCACAATCAATCACATTTAATCAAAATTGAAAGGAGGGCGACTATGTATAATATTGAAAGACAGGAGAAAATACTCGATATTTTGAAAGAGCAGAAGAGCTGTTCGGTCGCCTACCTTGCTAAAGAGCTGATGTACAGTGAGGCAACCGTTAGACGAGACCTTACAACACTCAGCAACGAAATGAAAATCAAAAAGACCTTTGGCGGAGCCGTTTTTTTGGACAAATATTCCTCGACTATTCCAAGTAAGGTAAGAATAAAGGAAAATATTGCCGTCAAGGACAGAATTGCCGCACACGCCGCAAGGCTTATACAAGACAATATGACACTTTTCCTTGCGGAATCAACGACTGTAGAGAGGCTCTTGCCATATCTTCACTCGCACAAGGGCTTGACGGTTATTACCAATTCCGTAGAGCTACCATTGAAGCTATCCGCAACTGATATTAACGTATTTTCCACGGGCGGCAAGCTCTTGCATAACTCAAATTCCTATGTCGGAGAGTATGCAAGAAGAATGATACGGCTGATGAACGCGGATCTTATGCTCTTTTCCGTAAGAGGACTATCGGAGCAGGGCAAGCTTACTACCTCTTCAACAGACGACGACGTAATGAGCGCAATGATGGAGAATGCAAGCAAGACCTGTCTTTTGATTGACAGCTCTAAATTCGGTAACGTCTATCCATATACCCTATGTAAGATAAACGAGGTTGACACGATAGTTACCGACGCTCCGTTGCCTTGCGGATTACAGCACGATGACGTTATTGTAACCGGTTAGGAAACGAGATGAAAACAGGACAAACCAAAGTGGAAAATACTACGTAAAAACGATATTTTCTTATGTTTTGACAGTGAAATAAACAGTGCTTTTTTGGGGATTTATCGCGTGAAAAATATGCAAATAACGTGACACGCCCCCTAACTAAACGGATATTTTCCTGCATTTTCCGTATAAATGCAGAAAATACACAAAAAAGCTGAGGATTTTTCCAAAAAAACAATTGCACGCTATTGACAAGCGCGCACGCGGGTGATATAATTTTGTTAGAAACTAAATATATTAAATATACGACTAATACGAAAGGTTGGTTTACAAAATGAGAAAAACATTGAAATTGCTTTTGCCAATGTTGGCAGTAGTAGCTCTTATTGTATGTGCATTCACATGCACTGCGATTTTTGCATCAGCCAGCACGCCGGAGCCTGATTGCGGCTTTACGAGCGACAAAGTAAAATGGGACGGTGAACTGGGATATTTTACCGTTGATTACAGTGGGGAAATGTTTAGTCCTTGTATGAAGACAGGAACCGGCAAATTCGATCTCAAGCTTGACAATGACGGTGACGGCGTTTACACGGATACTCCCGACCCCAACAGCGGTGACTTCCGTTATGCAGGCACTTACAGATTTGCTTTCTTCAACGAGGGAGAGGATACTGTCGTTGCTTCAGCCACGCTTGTAATCAATAAGATTGCAACACCCGGCGAAAGCTACAGTACGCCAACCGCTACTACCATTCCGGCAGAATATCTTACCAAGGTTTACGACGGAATTGAGCTTACGCCCGAATACTTTGCACAGACCTTTTCCGAGTATTACACCTACGACAGAAGTAAAGGCGTTTTTGCAAAGTTTACTCTTAATAAGGCTTCGGCATGCAATGTTGGTACATATACCGTAACGGTCAGCTTTGAGCATGCCAACTATGAATTTGATACCGAGTTCACGTTTGATTATGTGATTACACCTCAAAAGGTTGATAAGCCTGTGGTGGACTTGACACAGACCTTTGTATATAGCGGTGATGCGCAGACATTTGTAATACCTAGAGACGCTCGTTATATTGTCAACGGTGATGCTCAGACTAATGCCGGTGAGTACACTGCTACTGTCACGCTCGCAAGCAATAACTACGTATGGGCAGATGACTCTACAGAGCAGCTTAAGTATACTTTCGAGATTGCTCCTTGTAAGGTTAAAGTGCCAACCTTTGCTGCAGACAATACCGTTACGTACGACGGAAATGCGCATGAGTTCAGCTATACACACAATCAGAATAACTACAGTAAGTACTACACCGTTAAAGGCTCTGATACTGTAACCTACGAAAATAATGCAAACGTGGTTAAATTTACGCTTACTAACGTAAAGGATTCACATAGCGTTGTATTTACACTTAACAATCCCATAAACATTTTGAATTATGTGTGGGAGGACGAGAGCTATGCGTCAATCTCGCAAAGCTTTACCGTTAATCCTAAGAACACTTCTATCGCCGTTTCTGATCTCTTTGGTCTTACGGCCAAGGACGGTAAGTATGAAATCTCATTTGAATATGACAAGAATGCTCATACCGTAGCTCTCCTTGACGGCAAGGAGCTTCCTGAGGGTGTAACAGCTTGGACAATCGTTGAGTCTAATAATACTGTTACGTATGTAAAGGATAGTGGTAAGAAGATTACTCTTCACTTCACGACTGACGATAACCATACGGCACTTGATGACGTTGAGGTTGTATTGAACGTTGTAAAGAGAGTAATTGAAGCTCCCGCGGCGGATGAAACAGTGTTTACATACTCCGTTAACAGCGATGGCAATGCAGAGAAGAAGACGTACACTCTTGCTACGTCCGACTACTACACTATCAGTGATAATACCGTGCAGGATCAGGCAGGCACTTATACGGTTACAGTTACTCTTGACGAGAACTGCGTATGGAGTGACAACACTACCGAGGCTCGTGTGTACGACTTCGTAATCAACAAGGCTACATACGATATGAGCGGCATTACGTTTGAAAATATAATCACTCCGTATGACGGCAAGGAATACGAGCTTGCTTATAAAGGTACTCTACCTAAAGGCGTTATTGCTACTTACAACACGGATAACAAGCTTAAGAACGCAGGAAACATAACCGTTACAGTTAGCTTTGAGGGCGATAGCAACAACTATCTTCCGATTCCTTCAATGACGGCAACGCTTTCAATCACTCCCATATACGTTCAGCAGCCTGCGAAGCCCGTTGCGGTTTCCTACGACGGCAAGGAGCATACTTACGTGATTGATGAGAGCGAGTATTATACTGTTTCCGGTCAATGCAGCGCAATCAATGCAGGTAAGTACGTGATCACCATTACGCTTAACAACGAAGAAGACGCAAAGAATTATTTGTGGGATGCCAACGCTTCGGCAGATCCGCTTACTTATACCTTTGAGATAAAGAAGGCGCAGGTAGCTATTCCTACAAATCCGGATCCTTACTATGTATACAACGGTGCTAAGCAGAAGCATCCGCTCTTAAGCGATGCATCCTTAAGCGATATTTACTACACCGTTAATGGCGGTGAGCAGACCTATGCGGGCGAATATACCGTTATCGTGGAGCTTAATGAGAACTGCGTATGGACTGACGGCACTACTGAAAATAAGACGTTGCCGTTTACAATTCTTAAGGCTGATTACGACGCGCCTTGCTTTGTTGCATCCAATAATGCCTTTAAGTATAACGACAAGCATCAGTATCCCGCGATCAGCGGCTTGCAGACAGACGTTACTGTTGAATATACTTTTGAGAAGCTGATAGCAGGCACCTATGTTCCTACTACCTATACGATCACACCCGGTAAGTACCGAATTACCGCAACCTTCGTAGGTGATGAGGAGAATTACAATTCTATCGCCCCCATATCCTTTGAATACGAGATTTATCTTGAGTATACCGACGCCGATTTTATTGGCACTGACGGAGCTAATAATAAGCTTGTCAGCATTGATTGCTCAGAGCCCGTTGCGGATTATCTTAACCTTGTAGTTTCAGACGTTACAGGTGCTTATAAGAGCGTAACGCTCTGGAGCGGTGTTAAGGCGGACGTGTTGCTTGCTTACGATATTGCCTTTATGGGATACGGTGTTGAGCAGACACCCGACGGCACGTTTATCGTCAGCCTTTATGTGCCTGATAGCATTTTGAACAATGATAACATCAGCGTCGTTTACGTAAATGAGAATGGTGAGGCAGTTGCTTATAAGCACAGAGTTGTCACTGACGCTATCGTATTTGAGACCGACCACTTCTCAGTATACGCAATTATTGAGGTTTCTCCGTTTGCGGTTGTTGAGGCATCTGAAAACGGTCATTGGATTTATATCGTTGCAGCGGCATTCTTCGTATGCGTTCTCTTACTCGGACTTATGTACTTCATTTCTAACAAGAAGAAGCCATTTGACAAGCGACTTATCTACGTTTTAGTTGGTGCACTCGTACTTATCGTAGCGATTGTACTGTTCGTTCTCTTCTTCGAGGTTAAGGAGGAATACGCACCGGTTTACAGAATTCTTAATACGTTTGCAATTTCTGTAATCGTGCTTGTTGTGCTTTACTTCTTACCTAAGCTTATTAAGCGCTATAGAGATGCGCATCCCAAGGCAGAGCCTACCGTCGAGGAGTATATAGACAACGGCAAGGCTAAGTTCGAGCGCGAGCCCGATTTTGAAACAACTGTAGCTAAAGAGCCTATAGTCGAAGAGCCTACAGTCGAAGAGCCTATAGTCGAAGAGCCCGAAGCTCCTGAAGCGGCATTTGAATCACCTGCACTTGAAGAGCCTACAGTCGAAGAGCCCACAGTTGAAGAGCCTACAGTCGAAGAGCCTACAGTCGAAGAGCCCGAAGCTCCTGAAGCGGCATTTGAATCACCTGCAGTCGAAGAGCCTGCAGCAGAAGAGCCTGCAGCAGAAGAAGCTAAAGATGAAACTGTCGCATTTGAAGAGCCTGCGCGTGAAGTGCCTAAGAAGCCTGCTAAGACGGCAGAAGAGGTTGAGAGTGCCAGCGCTAACCAGCTTGTAGTTGGCGGCGAGGTTGTTGAGGTTCATTACAGAAGCTCATTCCAGTCCAGACTCATTCAGGCAGAGGGCGATATTCAGGACTACTATACCATAGTTAAGAACGTGCTTCTTTCCTATAAGGGCGTGAAGGCTAGAACCAGCTGGAACTGTGAGACCTTCAATAAGGGCAGAATTAAGTGCGCTAAGGTTAACGTTAAGGGCAAAACTCTCTTGGTACAGCTTAACCTTAACCCCGTTGACTTCAATATCAACAAGTATCACTTCACCGATATGAGCGGTAAGCCTAAGTTTGATGACGCTCCTCTTATGATGAAGATTAAGAGCGAGAGAGCGCTTAAGTACACTATTGAGCTTATTGATGAAATGATGAAGCTCTTTGAGATAGAGCAGGGTGAGATTCCTAATGTTGACTACCACCTTCCCTATGAAGATACCGAGACGCTTGCACAGCGCGGACTCGTAAAGGTTACGCTCCCCGCAGGAGTAAAGCTTGAAGCAAATAGCACTACGACAAGTGTTGACGTAGACGAGGTTATAAACAAGGCTAAGGAGCAGGAAGAGCCCGTAGCCGAAGAAGCTGTAGCCGAAGAAGCTGTAGCCGAAGAAGCTGTAGTCGAAGAAGCTGTATTCGTAGACGCGATACACGCAGACGAGCTTATCACTGACACTCAGGCAGAAGAGCTTGTGAACGTTGTAGAAGCACCTAAGGCTTCTCAGGGTAAGATGGTTACTGTAAACCTTGACCTTATCTGCGAGAACTTCGAGGACGATGAGATAGTAAACCTTGCAACCTTGAAGCAGAGAAAGCTTATTTCAGCGAGCGCCGGCAGAGTAAAGGTTCTTGCACGCGGCACTATGACTAAGAAGCTCGACGTTACCGCTAATAAGTATTCCTTGCAAGCGATCAAGATGATTATTCTTGCAGGCGGTAAGGCTAACATCATCGAGTAAAATAAAATAATATCTCGGGGGGCAATCCCCCCGAGAAGAAAAAAGAGAGAACGTTTCGGCTACAAACCGATTTGTTCTCTCTTTCTTAATTGCGCTCCGTGCGCTACACTGTTCTATCCATTCGGATATGGATTTTTCTTATGTCATTTTCGTTAATTGAGCTTATGGTAACGTTGGTATACTTAATCTCACAGTCCTCACTCAAAAGGCGTGCGCAATCGCTATCTGTAGCACCGAAATACTTCATTACGATCTTTATTGAGTGATTTCCACCAAACGTGCGTGAACGGAATAGGGAAATGTCGTGAGGAGCGTCCTGCGTGCTTTGCATCCAGCTAAGCTCGGGCTTAAGACCGTCGTTGCCAAAGAGAATAATTCTCACACGCGAGTAATTTTCCTTGTAGAGAATTAGCGTCTTGCCCTTGTTAATCAGCGCCACATCGTGTGAAGAAAATCTGCCCACCTCTTTGATCTCCTGATAGGAGATAGAAACTCCGCGGAAGAAATAAACAAACGTTATGATAATACCAATCAGTGATACTGCCATTAAAGGATATAACTTTACCGAATCGTTAACACTGTCGTTAAAAATACAGCATAGAACGAACAAAGCTGTCAAAGGCAACAGTACCCAATAATATGTTAGCTTTGTTGAAAAAAGAAATATTTTCTTCATTTAGCACCCTAATTAGATAGTTTCAAACTCGAGTTGTAAACTGAACTTTACAATTTCACCTGCTTTGATAGTTTTGCGTTCGATTTCTTCGCCAAGATGTGACGTGCAAGGCTCGATGCCGAGTGCATAATCGTAGGATCTTGGAGCGACCCACTGCAGCAGGGTAGGGAGTGTATCCTTGGAGTATGAGAGGGTTACGCGCTTGCCTAGCTTCTCGTTGTTGATAACTACGTAGTCGCGCTCTGTTTCAATGTAGTAGCAGCGCTCAGGCTCGTTGTCAATAGGGGCAACGATGTTGTCCTGCTGGTGTAAATGCTTTTTCGCGTGTCCGTTGCATGGTGAGATACTATCGGGCGCAAACTCGATTGTGACACCCTCGTCAAGCATCGGATAACCGAAGTTTGTGTGATAGAGCAAGCAATACTCGCTGTCGAGTGTATCGCGGTTTGTCAGCTCGTCGTTAACGGTAATGTTATTATTAGTTAAGGTAATAGTTCTCTTCATAACGAGGTTTTTGCCGAAGAGGGATGTGAACTCAAGCTCGCCGCAGACTCTTGCGTAGTCCTCGCCCTCGTCTATCGAGAGAATTCTTGCGGGATAAGTGTGGTATGTACCGTGCTGAATGATGCCCTCTTCTCTACCGATGAGGTCAATACCGCAGGTGTA
>JAZQRW010000015.1:0-2741 GCA_045629765.1 Eubacteriales bacterium | reverse complement strand
TAAAACGAACGCATGTGTGATATTAATTAAAGCGAAGAATTCAAATATTACAAGCTGTGAAATAAATACCAATACGAAGATTATTTTAAGTGAAGCGTTTGAGGATTGCACATTGCTTGAGAGTGTAACGATTCCAGATTCCGTAAGAAGTATTGGTGATGATGCATTCTATAATTGTTCTTCGCTTACAGATGTAACAATTGGTGACGCTGTAACGAGCATTGGCGATTATGCATTCTATAAGTGTTCTTCGCTTACAAATGTAACAATAGGGGACAATGTGACAAGCATTGGTAATGGTGCGTTTGGATATTGCACCTCGCTTACAAGCATTGTTATCCCAAGTTCTGTAACGAGCATGGGTGATGAAGCATTTTGGAAATGCGATTCGGTAATAGTTAAGTGCAGAGCTAACTCGGAACCTGCCGGATGGCACGAAGATTGGGATTTAAGAGATTATACATATTCTCGTCCAGCAGGAGTTCCTAATTCGTACCCCGGTTACTATACTTACTATTATGTATCCAGCTATTGGGGCTATACAGGAGACTAAATACACAAAATTTTAGGGAGCGCTTCGGCGCTCCCTTTTTTCTATGCAATCTCCACCTATTTTTCCAAGAAACACCCCACCCCCATATATGGCGGTGGGGGTATTGACTTGCATAAATTTTCCAAATATAATGAAATTACAAGATAGGTAGGTGATTTACGTGAGCTACGGTCGTCTAAAAATTTACTCCGATGCCAAGGAAATCACAGCGCAGAACGTCGTCGATGAGGTGAACAAGGCTTACGCACTTCACGTACAGAATCGTTCCGATATAAAAACGCTGTGGGAATATTATCGGGGAAAAACAAAAATCTTAGGTAAGACCAAAGAAATACGCGAGGAAATTAATCACTTGATTAATGAAAATCGCGCTTACGAAATAGTAAAATTCCATAAGGGCTACGTCTTTGGCGAGCCTATACAATACGTTCGGCGTGAGCGGGCATCCGAGGATGCTGCCGATGATGCCATTGCCACCGAGATTAATGCTCTCAACGGCTATATGGCAGACGCTAATAAATCGGCTTGCGACAACGCCCTTGCCGAGTGGATGTACGTGGCGGGTACAGGCTACCGCCTCACACTTCCGAATAAGAAGTGGACTGCCGACGGCGACGAAGCCCCCCTTCGTATCTTTGCGCTGGATCCTATGAAAACCTTCGTAGTATATAGCACCGACATTGACGAACATGTTCTTATGGCTGTCGTCTGTGCCGAGCGTGAAAATAACGAGAAAGTATTCAGCGTATACACCGAGGACAAATATTACGAGTTCACCGATTTTACAGAGGTCAGCACAAAGCCGAATCCGCTGGGTATGATACCGATTATAGAGTATCCCGCAGAGAACGCTCGCCTTGGTGTTTTTGAGGTGGTCTTACCTCTGCTTGATGCCCTTGACGAATTGCAGAGCAACCGAATGGACGATATCGTACAGTTCGTAAACTCCTTCCTTGCAATTCTCGGCGGTGAGCTGGATAAGGAAACCTACGATAAGCTCAGCGAGTGGAAAACGCTCTGTCTTCCCGAGGGAGCAGATGCAAAGTATCTGGCAGCGACACTCTCGCAAGCAGACGTGCAGACGCTTAAAAACGATATTTACACTGCGATTCTTACAATATGCGGTGTGCCTAATCGTAACGGCGGTTCAAGCACAAGTGATACGGGAAGCGCAGTAATCCTCCGTGATGGCTGGGAGGCTGCCGAGGCGAGAGCCAAAGCGACCGAGGAAATATTCAAGAGTAGCGAGAGGGAATTTCTTAAAATCGTTCTCAGAATACTCCGTGATACCGTAGGCACACAGCTTCGCCTCTCGGATATCACACCCCACTTCACTCGTAGAAATTTCGATAATATCGCAAGCAAGTCTCAGGTGCTTATCGCTATGCTGAACAATCCCAAGATTCACCCCGAGGTCGCTTATGCGGCGTGCGGTATGTTCCCCGATCCCGAGAGTGCATACTTGCAGGGAATGGCTTACTACAATGAGCAAATGGAGAAGTGGGAAGCGCAGACGGTAGACGAAAACGCTGAGGAGGATAAGGATACCGAGGAGGACGAGGAATATGTACAGGCTTCTTGATAAGCTCCTCGCCGTCGAAATGAAGCGTATTCGTGCCTCTTTTAATAAAATCGGCGTTATGGGTTTTGATGAACTCAACGTCGTAAATACCCGTAAAACCACTCAGAAAATGTATGACGGCTTTCTAAAAGACAATGAGGGCATTTACCTCAAGGTCGCAAGAGATGCCTACAAGCGAGCCATAGACAGCGGCAAGGCTCCTGAAATAAATAGCGAATGGCTTGTTGGAGTTTTGGCAGGGTATAACCTCGTCACAGGATATTTATATAATACGGAAGCAGAGAGAAAGCGCCTCCGTCTCAATGAGCAGATACTCACGGCTCGTGAATATGCAAACAGGCAGATGCTTCACGATAGCCTCAGACGGTCGGCAAATCTCTGGTGGACACAGACCTCGCAGTACGGCATAAGCGTCGTGGATGAGGCTACCATAAAAGGCTTTAAGGACATAGGCGTACGGAAAGTGCAGTGGATAGCTGCCGACGACGAAAAGACCTGTCCAACCTGTGGCGCAAGAGACAACAAGATTTATCCCATAAATAAAATACCACCCAAACCCCATTACGGTTGTCGGTGTTACGTTGTTCCTGTAAAGGAGGAATAATA
>JAZQRW010000014.1:0-3266 GCA_045629765.1 Eubacteriales bacterium | reverse complement strand
CATTATTTTCATTTCGAGAAAAAGCTAAATTTTCACTTCTTCACGCTTGAATAGCAATACAGTAATATAATAATAAAATACCTAGTTTTAATAAAGCCTGCGGTTTAATGCAGGCTTTTATGTTTGATATAATATTGTTTTATTGCTTATTAGAATATAGAATCAATCTGTGACAAATTCATCATATATTGCTTTCAGTGCTGGTACAAAATCATCTTCGTCAATGCCAACGATGATATTGAGCTCTGATGAGCCTTGATCTATCATCCGCACGTTGATATCAGCACGCGCGAGTGATGCGAAAATTCTTGCAGCAGTTCCCTTTGCTTTTACCATTCCCCTGCCCACTATAGCAATAAGTGAAAGCTTTTCTTCTGTAAAGATATTGTCAGGGTTTACGGCACTGCAGATAGACGCCATTATGTCGCCTCTCTTTTTAGCAATGGACTCAGTGCTCGTAACAATACTCATTGTATCTATACCGGATGGGAAATGCTCGAAGGAAACGCCGTTTTCTTCAATAGCTTGTAATACCTTTCTGCCAAAGCCGAACTCAGAGTTCATCATATCTTTTTCAATAGTGATGGTGGAGAATCCGGTCTTTCCGGCAATACCGGTGATTACATATGGTGGAATCTCGTCGGTTTCCGGTACGATATAAGTGCCGCTATCTTCGGGGGCGTTGGTGTTTCTTATGTTAATTGGAATTTTAGCAAATCTTACCGGGAAAATTGCATCCTCGTGCAAAACGGTTGCTCCCATATAAGATAATTCTCTTAATTCCTTATAGGTAATGGTTTTTATTACCTTGGGGTTTTCAATACGTCTGGGGTCTGCCATTAAGAAGCCTGAAACGTCAGTCCAATTCTCATAAAGTGAAGCGGATGCCGCGCGAGCAACTATTGAGCCTGTAATATCTGAGCCGCCGCGGGAGAATGTCTTGATAGTACCATTCGGCATTGAACCGTAGAAGCCAGGGATTACTGCCCTATCATACTTTGAAAGATATTCCTTAAGTACCTCGTTTGTCTTGTCGGCATCAAATGAGCCTTTGTCATCGAAGAAAATGCATTTTTTAGCATCTATAAACTGATAACCAAGGTAGGCAGCCAAAATTTTAGCATTCAAATACTCGCCGCGGGAGGCAATATAGTCCCTACCCGAGTTATGTAAAAACGAGTTGCGAATTTTGTCAAATGCCTCAGATAAATCAAGGTCTATTTCTAACTCTGTTATAATATCGAGATAACGTCCCTTGATTTCCTCAAAAATTTCGGTAAAATCATGCTCCTCACTGGCAAGCTCGTAGCATTTGTATAATAAGTCAGTAACCTTTGTGTCATCAGCAAAGCGTTTACCGGGCGCAGATGCGACGACATATCTTCTTTCATTATCGCTTTTTACAATATTCGCCACAAGACGAAATTGCTCGGCGTTTGCAAGCGAAGTTCCGCCGAATTTGAGTACTTTGATACCCATAATAATCTCCTATTAGAATTAACACAAATTTTCTATTATATTATATGTATAATTTTGTAGTTTGTCAAGTGTAAAAAGCAAAATCTTCTAAAAAACGACGAAGAGTGCGTACTGCGTCATCCGAAATACACACTCTGATTTGTTAGTAAAATTATAAATCGTCGGCGTCCTGTATTGGCTTGTCATTTTTGTCTATCGGGACGCCTGTCCATGATCCCTGTGGGTCGCTGATTATAACTTCTTCCTTCTCTTCCCTATTTTGCCTACTTTTTTTGCGTTTGTTCATGATTCGCACCTCCTAACAATAGTATTTACCATTATTATTTGCTTATACCTATTGACAAAACACAATTTATAACATATAATAAATATATACGCAACTGTTGATTGCGTAATCTAATCAAAATCTTATTATGAGGTGAATTATGACAATAGGAGAGAAAATTTACATATTAAGATCACGTGCTAAGTTGTCGCAGGAGTCGCTGGCTAATAAGCTTGATGTTACTCGTCAGTCCGTTTCCAAGTGGGAGCTCAATGAAGCTACTCCCGGACTTAGTAAAATTCCCCTTCTCAGTGACCTTTTTAATATTGATATTAAAGCGCTTATAGATGATGAGTATGAGCTGGAGTCTATTGAAAACTCCATTAACGACTCGGTTGAGTACAACAACAAATATTTCGGAACCGACGGTTATCGCGGTGAAGCAAACGTACAGCTTACCTCGCTTAACGCTTATAAAGTTGGTAGATTTTTAGGTTGGTATTATTCCAGAAATTTGCCTGAAAACAAGAGAGCAAAAATAGTTATTGGTAAGGATACACGTTTGTCAAGTTATATGCTGGAGTATTCTCTTATTGCAGGTATGATAGCTTCGGGTACAGACGCGTATATGCTTCACGTTACTACGACTCCAAGTGTGTCCTATATAACACGTATGGACGGGTTTGACGCCGGCGTTATGATCACGGCTTCGCATAACCCATTCTACGATAATGGTATTAAAGTAATTAACAGATATGGCGAAAAGCTTGATGACAGAACAGCATCGCTCATAGAGGCTTATATTGACGGTAATGTTGAAAGCCTTATCCCTGGCGCAACAGATCTTCCCTACGCTTTGAAGGATAAAATCGGTAAAATTGTAGACTATTCTCAGGGCAGAAATAGATATATAGGCTATCTTATCTCGATTGCAACTCATTCATTCAAGAATCTCAAGATAGGTCTTGATACTGCTAACGGTGCATCATTTAGCATTGCAAAGTCGGTATTTGAGGCACTGGGCGCTCAAGTATATATAACCGGGTGCGAGCCAAACGGTACTAATATCAACCTTGGTGTTGGTTCAACCCATATTGAAAATCTAGCCGCATTTGTTAAAAACAATCATCTTGATTTAGGATTTGCTTTTGACGGTGATGCCGACAGATGTCTTGCTGTTGATGAAAGAGGCAACGTTGTAGACGGTGATAAGATTATGTATATACTTGGTATGCGTCTTAAGGAAACTAACAATCTTGACCACAACACTGTTGTTGCCACCATCATGTCTAACTCCGGCTTGATAAAGGCGTTTAAGAAGCAAGGCATTGACTGCGTTCAGACACAGGTTGGCGACAGATACGTTTATGAGAAGATGCAGGAGTGCGACTATAAGCTCGGCGGTGAGCAGTCAGGACACATCATTCTTAAGAAGTATGCTACAACGGGCGACGGTATATTGACTGCAATTATGCTTACTGAGCAGGTTTGCGATAAAAAGACAGCCATTTCCGCACTTTGC
>JAZQRW010000013.1:0-35559 GCA_045629765.1 Eubacteriales bacterium | reverse complement strand
GCCCGCTTGGCCTCCGACTTATTCGATCTGAACATTATATTCTGACAAAGCAGAAGAAGACAACGTATAACTGTTTCGTTTTGACTCTATAAATTTTTCGTATATCGCCTCATATTTATCGCATTCAGGAAAATAGTCTTTTATTATGCTTGCAATTCTCTTGTGAGCATACTTGTCCAATTCAGCAGTTTTGGGAAATTTACTTATCAGATTGTCAAAGGTTTCTTTAGAAATACCGTTATGAGCTTCCCAATCACCGCCTATGTAAAAGTCACGCTCAACCACTTCGTCTATTTTTCGGAGAATAGAAATATTACGATAAGCGGTGAACATTTCATGCTTTAATTTGATTTCATTGCCAAAGTAGAAGGAATGATTAGTGCCCAACACCTCTGAATCAAGTTCGATATATGACTCACCTATCGTTCCAATACAGAAACGTAAGGTTTCTTCCCAATCATCATCTTCTTCAACATCCGAACACAACAACTCTTTTGTTACAAAAAATGTGTGTTTGATTGTAACACCATCTTCTGTATCAAGCCGCTTAATAATATCATCAATTCCCATAGCAGGAACATAAACCAATATTAATTTGTCATTCCTTTTTTCAAATGATATAGACATATTTTACCTCAACACCGTTCGTCAGTTATGAAACAAATGACCATCTCAATACTAATTAGATTTCTCCATTTCGAGCCTGCTCAAGAATATTCTCAATACGTACTTTTACAGACGTTTTTATTTCCGCAGAATCTACAATTGGAACATAGTTCAAATGACTAACATCAAACGGAACAGATTTACATTTATCTGATGCTTGAAAATAGAATAGCATTCTGGCGGTCTTAACGTGCTTTAATGCATATCCAACTTCTATCATAACATTGTGGCGAGCTCCCGATAGATCGGCAATGAAAACATCGCATTCTCTTATATCGTGATACATAACATCTCTAATATCAAACGTACCGGTTTCTCTTGTACCTAAGTCGGTCAGCTCCAAATTCAGTTGCTGAACGATTTCTTTTATAGCACTGATGCGGCTTTCTGCTTTTCTGTATTCGTCATCGCCATCATGTTCCGCAGACGGATACCATCTTGCAAGGAAAACTTTTTTCGGAACATGCTCATAGATTTCATCGTACAGGTTGATAACATCGTCAATATGTAATTTTTCAACATTGCCGATGTTATTCTTTTTTATCCAAGAAAGGAAGCCACGGTATTTGGATTCGTTTGTGAGCTTATAGTAAGCCAACGCTCCAATAACTGCAATATTTGTTGTGGTTGCGGTTATTTCGGATTCTACCAAAGCCTGCTCCACTTCAACTAACTGCGATTTAACCATTTCAATGGCAGAATCACTTTCTTCAACACTTTTGTTCTTAATTAGGAAACCATACAGATCAACAAAAAAGCTATGCTTAGAACCACTGATATAAGAATTTATGGACGGAAAATAGGTAAAATCAATAGTATCAATTGTTTTCCTTGCGAGGAAGTACTTCCATCCAAAAGACGGGTCTGTTTTGAGTTTATCATCCGAAAATACTTCGGTACTACCAAGAATCACCTTCAAATTTTCTTCGAGATCCAACGGTATTTGCTTTGCGTTAATATTATGGAATATTGCTCTGGAGTATCGATTTTCATCATCCGGATTTTGACAAAGAATGAGACAAAACGGGACTTTGAAATCTCCAACCACTTCACTTGATGCACTTAACCTGTGGTTTCCATCTATTCGGTTTAGCTTTGTTTTTGTTTCATCAAAAGTAATATGCGCAATTCGGTTTTTGTCTCCGGCGTCATGATTAAATATGGAAATATTGATATCTCCCAGTTTTTTATTCCATTCTTTTTTACCAATCACCGCACTTAAAAAATCACCGACCTCTGAATGATTATTTCCTGTTAAAAGCGATACAGATAATACTATTTCAGGGAAAAATCTATATTCACCAGAGTTCAAAAATTCTGCCATTTCACCTTTGTGTTTTTCTATGAGTTCTCTTTGAACATCTTTGTTTTCCTCAGATACTCTGCTGAGCGTTTTGTAATCAGCAAATCCTCTAAGGCAGAGAAAATTGCCCATAGAAAAGTCTAAAATGCCACTTAGCGTTTTCATCTGTATAGTCCTCTCTATTCTTGAACGTTTGAATACTTTACAGCCTCGTCAATCTTATACATAAGCATGCTTGCAAACATAATTCTCCTCATGGCATCTTCTGCGGTGAGCGTAATATTTGCGTGGGCTTTGGGATTTCGAAGTGCAGACATTGCACCCTGCAACATAAACATTAAACCCTTTTGTTCGTTCATGCCTGTATCGGTCGATATGTCACACACGTTGAGCATAGGGTTGTTAGGAGAGAAAACGGTTGTCATGGCTGCATCACCATCTGGGATTTTGGTAGCCGTAGGATTGAGCTTTTTATACAACTTTTTTACTCTGTCGTTAATCTCAATGAAGGCATCTTCAGCCGCATTTGCGTAATGACCATTCAAAAACAATTGTTTAGATACCGCTTCTATTCTCGGATGAAGTAATCCCCAAACACTTTGTGTCGGATTATTCACTTCGTTTATAAGAGTCTTGAATATTGCCAAAATTTGACCGTACACTTGAGGATCGATATGCCCGTAATTAATAAACAGGTGATCCTTAAGTCCAAACAATTCATTGCTAAAATAGGGATATTCCGTGGCGATAATTTGAGATATATGAATCAAATCGTTTTTGACAGCGGTAATCTCCATTTGGTTGTGTGGCATTGCCACCCAATTTTGTGCGTTGCTCATACGAGCCAAGCCGCGAAATACATTTTGTATTTTCTGCCAATCAGTTAGTTTAATCACGCCATCAACGACTTTTACTTCTGCTTTTTTGTCTATCACTTTTATTCACCTAACAATTCTTTCTCAAACTGCATTCTTGCATCTTGCCATTCTTGCTCGGCTTGTGCGCGCATTGCTTTCACTTGAATTCTGATGGCGTTTGCTTCCTTTGCAAGTTGTTCTTGATGCTCACGAATATCAGGGAAAGGAAGCTTAAGCATGTCCTCTCTATTCAAACGATAACGGCTTGGTGTTGATCCACGCGCATGAGAATACATAAGATCTCTATAATATCCAGTCTTTAATACTGCCATTACTGCTTCGGGATCATATCCGGGCTTACATCTTAACACCAAGAACTCAGCAGAAGCAATGGTTGTTCTTTCAAGTGAGCGAACCATAACAATTTTTTGATTCAATATTGTCGGGCCAAGTCGAGCTACCAATATATCACCTTCTTGAACCTCAAAGAATGTTCCTTCAACCTCATTGGCAGGTTGCGTTCTGATTTCTTCAATATCAAGCGGTTGATTGGGTAAATCGTCAATTCTAATCCAGTCTATTACTTGCTTCCCATATCGCGTGACATTAACTTTTTCCTCAACAATATCAAATACATTAGCCATAACAAGCGTGTGTGCGGTGGTGGTAACAGAAGCATATCTCTTTGCATCTATCACACCATCCAAATCACTTAAATGAATCGCAAAACACAGTCTGTTTTTATCCGCATTTTGCAAACCATAAGAATTAGAAATGTTTTCTTCGAATTCTTCTATCAGCGTTATTGCTTGTTGCTTTTTTGTGTTCATTTCAAGCAATTTGCACTCTAACATAGAAGCTAAGGCTACTTGTATATCATATTTGGGTATAACGCATGGGAAGTTTTCGATGAATGATGCCGAAACGCGTTGTTGACCGGCAGAACCACTAAACACGGCTTGCGCCGCCTTCAACACATTCTCGTTAGAGAAAATTGACCAAATGAAAGGCATATAGACATCATCAGTGCGCTTTCTAACGACATGAAATTCCGTAGAACCAAAACCGACCTCTGTAGGCATTTCATCAACAATACATGATTTACCATTTTGCATACAAGGCGTAATTTTTGCCCAAATCATATCGCCTTTTTTGAAGACTGTAAATCCTTTTTTGACCGTGCCGTAGGGTACTAAATCATATTCAACCACATTATTTTTTTCTTGAACATTAGGCATAGGAACAAAACTAACAAGACTTTCATCTGTTAGTCCTCCGCAGTCCGTCTTAGGATTGATCTCCAAACAGTTTTTCATAGTGCCACAGTAATACGGGCTATTTTTGTATTTTTCGATCAGCGAAATATAGAATGGGTATAAGGGGTTGCAATAAATCTCTCTGTTTTCAATATCCCCCCGTTTGACAGCGAAGACGCAAAGGTCATTCGCATCGGGGGTTATGCGAAAAAAGGTGTTGCGTCCTTTTGGAATTCCTCAAATTTTGCCACAATCTCATCAAGCTGAGATTCGGTCTTTCTTCCTGTAGCATCATATCCAATCAGTTCGGGAGCCGCCATAAATATAGCTTCCTCTCCATTGGGCTTTTCATTTGCCCTGCGCTTACGAACGAAAATAACAGATGCCTTAACGCCTGCACCAAAATGAGCAAAGGCGCACTGAGGTAAGCTCACAACTGCGAGAAGTTGGAATTTTTCAAGTATAAAATCACGAACATATTGCATGGAGCTATTTGTCAAAATACCATCGGGTAATACAATAGCAGCCTTACCTGTTCCGGGCTTTAAGAACTGCCAAATACGCTCGATAAACAGAACCTCGGAGCTTTGATTCTTACGAGGTTTCTTTTTACCTTTAGCATCAACAGCATGACCAAGTTCAAATGTCGTTAAGTACGGCTTTTCGGCGAGGTTGATTGTAGCACCGAACGGAGGATTGGTAAGAATCAAGTCGAAGCGATTCTCCGCAAAACCTCTATTGTGATCATGCATCATTGCGATACTTTCAAGTGCATCGTGGCTAATAACATTGGTATGCCCATCATCGTGGACGATCATATTCATTTTTGCTACACGGGCAATTTCGTCGTTGATTTCAATACCGAAAAGATGCTTTGCGGCAAAATCATGCCAATAGTTGAAATAATCAACTGTGCCTTTTTCGTAATAGTCGCCTGCCTGCTGACGCATATAGTCAAGAGCGTGCAGAAGGAAACCACCCGATCCGCAGGAGGGATCAAGAACATCCCAATCTTGTTGTGGCTTCATCATTTTTACGCAGAATTCGATTATAGGACGAGGCGTAAAGTACTGACCGAAATCACCTTTGAAGAATCCATCCATAAATTGCTCAAAAGCAACACCCTTAACATCAAGATCGGTTTTGCTTAAATTGATAGCTTCCAAGTGAGAAACTACCGTTCTAAGAACACGGTCATCAACCTTAATAGACTCTGTGAATACCTCGGGATCTTTTACCTTCTGCTCGTTATATAACGCATTGATTCGCTCTGCAAGTTTAGAGGACGGCTCGTGAGTTTTAATTTGGAACTGATAGGGCTCACCCTTCTTTCGAGGCTTCTGCTCGTCGCTGATTTTAACAAAGATAAGCTTACAAAGCTCACCAAAAGCAGTGGGAGGAGAAAGACGACCGCCGCCCCACAAAGTCTGATGGCACTTTTTGATCGCTGCAATCAAATCCTCGCGTGCAACGGGTCTGATATCGTTGGCAGTACCTTTATAAAAACGATACTCCTGAACCTTACCATATTGCTTAGGAAGATCCGCAACAATATTTTTTTCTCTTTCGAAGATGCCGTATTCATCGGACACCTCCAACACTCTACGAGTTCCGCCTGCGATGATTACAACATATTCTGCACGAAGCTTTACCCAAGAAGCGTTACCAACACCTTGTTCAATTGCCTGATTGAACTCGGCATCCGTGACGCCTTCTTTTTTACACTCTACAACAGCATAGGGGCGAGTGCATGCATCATCGCTGAATACAACTATATCAGCGCGGTCGGTAGGCAGGCGATCGGGGATTGTAACCTCTACTCTAATTCTGTTCGCAGGATACTGATATTTGTAAATCAATTCCGCATAGAACTCCGCACGTACTTTTTCTTCGGGATCTTCAAAATTCTCTGAATGGTTCTCGGAAGCAACGTAAGTGATCTTGCGTTTGCCCTCATTTCCGCTTATAGTTATGTATCCTTCCTTAATGGCTTTTTGAAGCGGACTCATAAACGCATCTGCAATCATATCATTTATATCAAACATAACTTTTCTCCTTAAAAATTCTCATCAAGCTCTTTCAATAATGTTGCCAATGTACCAATTGCTTTGGTTGGACTTTGGAAAGTAGCTACAACTCCCTTGTCTTTCATTTCTTTGAGAGTTAGGCTGTTGTGAGGGTATGATTTTAACAATTCTAAACGTATATATTTGCCACTGGGAGCGATTGCATTATCTTTGTAATATTCGGAATCGTCAATAATCCGTTCTGAAATACCAACATTTGTAGCAATTACACGGCACTTATAAGAAATCTCTGCATAAGGCAATGTAAGATAAATATACACAATATCATTGACTTCATAATTGACGTGTTGTGCCCATTCAATTTGAGTCATATTATTGAAGGCGCCGATCACATCATAATAATCCGTATTACCTGCAATAACCCAAACCGTATTTCCTTCAACACCATTATCGTTATTAAAAACCTTTTTAGCGGTTTCAAAAGAAACGGAATCATACTCTTCGTCGGTCCAGCCGCCGAATTCGGCTTGGATTTGATCAATATTCCAAATGTATTTTGCGATATTCAAATACGCCCCAGCACGTTCCTGAATAGATACTTTAGTCATTTTGCTGTACGGCTTTATGCCATACTTTTGAGCTAACGGTATAAATAGCGGATTATTTTCATGGAACAAACCATTCATAGCCTTAGCCAACACTACATTATCACCAAGATATTTTTGAACCTTCGAGTCAAACTTCATTTCTTGGTAACTCCTATTCTTATCTTTAGTAAGAATCAGCAAGTTTCCAATATTGTGTCTTGTGGTATTAAAATCGCGTTCATCAGCAAAGCCATCGGCATAGTCGGAATACATATCCGGCAAGATGTGCTCAATATCAAACGGGTTCTTTGCTTTTCGGTCAACGTATGTATCAAATTCAGAAGGATTACCCATTTGGACATTGATATAAGATGCAAATCGAGCAAGGAAATGTAGAGTGTATCTCTTAAAGAACTGGTTTTCATAGTTGAGTTCTTCAAATTTGTCCCAACCGACATGTGCATCTTTTAACGCCTTGGTAAGAACAATAGCAATTTCTTTGACACTCTTATTTCTTATATTAACCAAAACCTTAAACAAAAAGACTTTGTTTGTATTAAAGTTTGCTTTCTTGAAGTTGAGAATTCTATTAGACGCAAAAATGTCAACAAATTTTGCCACAAGCCTTATTTTCTCATTGACAACAGAAGGTTCGTCGTCCTTATCAATAGCAGAGATCATAAGCAACGTTTGATAATTCAAATCTCTGTTTGCGTTATAAAATACACTTTCAAAGCCAGAAGTAAGCTTTTTAGAATGCTTCTTGATATTCAAATATAATTCTACCATTTGGCTCATTTCTTTGAGCACAAATTCTTTGTAATCTTTGGATTGAATCAACCCCATTTGTTTCTTTGCATTTTGGCGCACCCATTCGTGGAACTTTTCACCAAGAAGCTCATAGTCTTTATCTTCCGCATCCTTTTTGCCTTCGCGAAGAGAAGTTGCGTAGTTACCACGAAGCCAAAGAGAAATAAATTCAACATCCGCCGTATTGACAATACCACTTTGATCCGAGTCGGAAGCGGATTTGATTTTGTTAACGAGTTCCTGCCATTTGGAATTTACTTCAAACTTATCATCCTCATTAACTTCATTGAGCACAAACGCCTTCAGCATTTCGGCACTATTCAAGCTCAATCCACGATCGTTCATGGTAATAAATATCGTGTGAGCTTCTTGATCTGAAGGAGTAACAATTTCAAGCAACAATATTTTGTGCATCACCCAACAAGCAAAATACGGCAATGCTTCGGGGGTAATCTCGTCTCTGAACAAGTCGATAATATCAAGATATCTATCAAGAAGAGTTTGAGAGCTTTCGTCGGTAGGCTGAAAGTTGGTTTCTCCTTTATACAAATGATTCATGCATTCCTTGCGTTCGGGTACATTGATGTTAAATGTTTTCTTGGCACCGAAAGGGCTGGAAAGAATCATATTCGGCAACATGCTGTCAAGCTCATGATTGCCTTGGTCGTGAAGCATCTTGTTAATATACATCAATAGCAATGTCAAAGAAGTCAAGCGCTGTTGCCCATCAACGATTTCCTTTGTAGAATCATCGCCGGTACGAATAATACTTCCCATAAAGTAATAACCATACTGAGCTACTTCATCTGTATCCTCGTGCTTGAATTTGCCGTTATCATAATACATCAAAAAGCAGTCGGTGATATCGTTAATTAACTGTTCGATTTGTTTTCTTCCCCAACGGTACTCTCTTTGATAAACATTGATTGTGAAAGTTTTGCTATTCAATATTTCGTATAACGTTTCCGTTTTATTGATTCTATCCATAAGAAAATTCCTTTCGAAATTACATAATTCTTTGTATTTGATGACACGTATATAAAATTAGATATCGATTATCCATTCCTCTGCCTATATATCTCTTTCAGATCCTCGATTGCCACTTCGGGGGCGAGGGTATGGAAGATAAGCCAATTGCGGCTCATGGTTTCGGCAGGGGCTTGGCGATAGATCTCCTTACTATCCTCGCCCGTGGCGAAGTGCCAGAAGCGGTAGAGGTAACCTGCCCAATAGAGCACCTCTTTATCGTACACAGTGCCACCCTTGGTGAGCTCGGCATTGTCGGCAATCTCCGCGAGAAGATATTCTTCGCCAGCCCATTGCATGCGGTTGAACTTGGAGTCAAGTCCTTTAGCGACTTCGCCTGTCATAAACGCTTTGATGAAGGTCACGCTATCATAACCGTTTGCGCCTGACAGCTCGAATAGTCTGCCTTGTATATCACACATTTTCAGTTGGAGTTCGTTCATTGTGTCCTCCTGTTATTTCGCCTCGTCAAGTATCTCGTCATAGAACTTTCCTTCGCGGCGGTAGTTCTTGCAAATGTCATTTGCAAGTGTTATTCCCCTCACGCGGTTGGCTTCGCTCTCGTCCTGCAGGAATCTGCGCTCCATCATGGAGATGGGGAGCTCCTTTTCAACGCGAACGGATGCACACGCCTTTGCTGTGGTCGCCACGTACTGCTTTCCGAGCTTCAGCGCGGACAGGCTATTGACGAGTGCCATATCGGTGATACCGCCGGTGAAGAAGTTATCCAGCACGTAGAACATTCTGTCGTTTGCGATGCTTCCGATTACAAGATCCTTGCCTGCATCAAGCTGGCTGTATTTATCGTAAAATGCCGTGCCCTTGATCTGCTCCATTCTGCCACGGTGGAATGCTACGTGCATTGCCCAATCGAGGTCGGCTTTGATCTCAATGGGGTCAAGCTCGCGCATGTCAATCGACACGATGTAGAACTTGGATTTTTCAAAATCGCAGATCAGAGTCAATGGTTGTCCAGGCTCAGTTCCCATGTAGAAGCCCTTGCCGAAGTCACACATCTCACGGCTCTTGGGAGCAATGTCACCAACGATCCCCGATTTTGAACCGTGGTAGAGCAGGATTCGTCCTTCTTCGAGTGCAATTTCCTCGGCTGCATTCTTAATCTTATCGAGGATCATTTGATAGACGGGAACGCCTTGCGCCTTGCAGTATTCGTAAAGGGTCGCCTGCGCCAATTTCGTGGGGATCGCACGACCGTTTTCCCAACGGTTGATAGTCGCAAAGGTCACTCCCAGCTTCTCGGCAAAGTCGGCTTGGCTCAGTCCCAAATATTCTCTTATACTCTTGATTAGCTTTTGCATAGTATGCCTCCGCTTTATATAACAAGTTTTATCATTCTCATTATACCAAATGTTATACTGTTTGTCAATGATTATTATAGTGTTTAATGTAAACTTTTTTCAAAATACGGCAGAAAGAATATAATCACGCTCTCTTGAACATTCGGCGGATTTATGGTACAATGATGCTAATAACTTAATCCGTTGTGGCGGATTTGGCGGATATATTGTGGCTTGCCACGGGGGATATTGGTGCGGATTTTTCTAAAGGTTTTTCTAAAAAAGTTTTAGAAATTGTTTTAGATACGGAAATTCTTGCACCGCTTGAGGTTTTGGATTTTTGGAAAAACAAAACGCCGAAAGCCCTTGATTTTACTGGGTTTTCAGCGTTTTCTATCGTCTGATATTTTCGATTATTTTGCGGTAACGTCGGATTTATCAAAAAGTCTTGAAAACCGTTTGCCCAAAAGGCACGGGGGTTCTAATCCCTCTTCCTGCGCCAAATTAAAGGACAACCGAGCTTTTTAGGCTCGGTTGTTTTTTTGTTTCTTTGGCTCTGGAATGAGAGGTAGCGTAGCGGCATTTCGGTAGTGAATGACGTTAATAACGTCAGAGCCGAAATGTGACCGAGTCGCAACGAGAACTAACGCCCCTCTGCCAAGCAATCATACTTTATCTACAATCCCTTTGTCTTCTCCAAATGCTATAAGCTGTTTGAGAGATGGCTAATTATTCTGCATCAGCGTCTTTATTTTTCAATTTCGCCGGTCCAATCAAGGATACCGCCAAACTCAACGATGTTAGTGTATCCAAGCTTAACGAGCTTTTCGGACGCTTCCTTGCTTCGTCTTCCGCTTCTGCAGTACACGAGTATCAGCTGCGATTTGTCGGGCAGCTTGGTAATCTCTTGCGTGCCTATATCCTCGTTTGCAACATTGATTGCTCCGGGGATATGACCTTCGGCAAATTCGTCAGCTCTTCTTACGTCAAGAATTATATAATTCTTTTCCGTCTGCATTAACTTTTTTGCTTCCGACATGGTTATCTGCTTATACCCGATAGAGTTTTCGGAAGATGTGCAAGACGGCAAAAGCATCAGCGAAAGAATAAGGGGCAAAAGTCTTTTTAGTTTTCTCATAATCAATCTCCGTTACTTTGAAATTTTGGGGTTCTTATAGAAATTCCAAGATTTCTGCGGCGTTTGTATCCGGCTTAACCCTTGGCATTATCTTTTCTATAATTCCATTCTCATCGATGATGAATGTGGTACGAACAACACCGAAGCTAACCTTTCCGTACATTTTCTTTTCTTGCCACACACCGTATGCCTGAATCGCATCGAGATTAGGGTCGGAAAGCAGCACGAAGGGAAGATTGTATTTTTCTGCAAATTTAACGTGAGAAGCAATACCGTCACGGCTGATTCCTATAACCTCTACTCCTCTTTTTTGGAATTCTTTGTATGCTCCTGCAAAGGCACATGCCTGTCTTGTGCATCCCGGGGTGTTATCCTTGGAATAAAAATATAAAACTATTCTTTTACCGATAAAGTCTGATAGTGTTACGTCATTTCCGTTTTTATCTTTAAGGGTAAATCCCGGCGCGCGCTCACCTATATTTAGCATCTTCCTTCTCCTGTCATTTATAAAATTGAAGCGTTTACTATCTAAAATATTTTACCACAAATCCGAGAAAAATTCAAGGAGATATTTTTATTTATGTTTGCACGTTTTTTATTTATGTCTGCACGTTTTTGCACGTTTTCACACTGAAACTTGACTTTTGTTTTTCAATTTGATACAATATTACCGCAAGTCGTTGCAGGGCGGTACACCGTGGTGGTGTGCCACTTTAGCTTCTTGACATCGGCTACGACCTAACGGGAATCAAAACAAGAATAACGAAAAAAGGAACGGAGGACCGATTTTTGAATAAAGCAAAGCTTCTTTTCAGTATGTTTTTATCAATGCTAAAGATTGGACTGTTCACCTTTGGCGGCGGTTATGCAATGATACACATTCTTGATAGCGAGTTCGTTGAGAAAAAGAAGTGGATAGGTAGTGATGAGTTTATGGATTTGGTCACGGTAGCGGAATCAACTCCGGGGCCGATAGCAATCAACTGTTCAACCTATATCGGCTATAAAAAGCTGGGATTTATAGGAGCGTTGGTCGCAACGCTCGGAATGTGCATTCCGTCATTCGTTATTATTTATCTGGTTTCACTTTTCTTTGATCAATTTCTCTCTCTTTCTGCGGTTGCTTCGGCATTTAAGGGGATACAGGTGTGCGTGGTATTTCTTATATTTTCGGCAGGACTTAAGATGCTGAAGAAGATAAAGAAAACTGCGTTCAATATAACCGTTATGGCGCTTACCTTTGTTGCTATGATAACGCTTTCGCTCCTTTCGGTCAGCTTTTCGTCGATATTCTATATTCTCATATTTGGTTTTGTCGGTCTTTTAATTTACACGGTAGGGTACTTGCGGGATAAAAAGCAAGGCAAGGAGGGGGAGAAATGATTTTTTTAAAGTTATTTTTGACCTTCCTTAAGATAGGAGCAGTTTCATTTGGCGGCGGCTACGGAATGATTTCTCTGATAAGAGACGACTGTCTTGCAAACGGTTGGCTCACTGAGGAGGAGCTGCTTAATTTTATTGCCGTTGCTGAGTCAACGCCCGGACCGATAGCGGTTAATATGGCAACCTTCGTAGGTTCGTCGCAGGGTGGTATTCTCGGAGCATTTCTTTCAACTTTGGGAGTCGTTTTGCCATCGTTTGTTATAATACTTCTGGTAGCATCTGTTTTAAGGCATCTGATGAAATATGCGCCTGTAAAGGCGACTCTTAGCGGTATCAGACCTGCTATTGTCGCATTGATTTTGGGAACTGCGGCAACGATGCTTTTGAGTATTGCTTTCGGAGTAAAAACAATCGGCAGTGCATTTGCCTTTGACTTCAAAGCCGCTGTAGTTCTTGCGGTAATATTCTTAATATCATTCGGCTTTTCTAAATGGAAAAAGAGACAGCTTTCACCAATTGTTTTGATAGTTATATCCGGAATTCTCGGCATCATCTTATACTAAATAAAAGGAAAACACCGAGGTATTGTTTTTAGGCAGTACCTCGGTGTTATTTTGCTGTTCAACTCGGTTTTTACACTATTTTTGTTATAATCCTTGTCGGCCTAGTCCCTTTGATATCTATTGGCTCTTTTTCGACGGTGAGTTTCCCATTATCTTCTTGTATGTACGTGAGAAATACGACAGGCTCTCAAATCCACATTCGAGCGCCGCCTCCGTGACGGTCTTGCCATCTGCAATCAACATTGACGCTTTTCTGCACCGAAGAATATTTGTGTAGGTAAGCAGGGTTTGCCCCGTGAATTTTTTGAATTCTCGTGCAAGGTGGAATTTCGTAATGCCGCACCTTGCGGCAAGCTCTTCAAGGGATATGGGGCGGGAATAGTTTGTATTGATGTACTCAATAACGTCCTTTACGTACTGCTCTGAGCGCGAAGCTTCCTTCTCGTTTCCTTCGTTCTTTACGGCATACCTTTCGCACAGGGTGATAAGGAGTGCGAGCACCGAGAGTCTCAGCTTCGCCGCCAAAATCGGATCTCCCGATTCACCGTACTCCTTCATCCTCTCGGTTATCTTGAGGATTAACGCCTTTACCTCGGCGTCACGCACGACCCTTTCAAATTTTAGATTGGCGGTGTTTATTCCGTTCTCGTTGCAGAAGTCCTCGTCTATTATAACAACGTAATAGCTGGCGTCACACTTGTTATAAACGCGGTGTAACACTCCCGAGCTTATTATGACTATGTCCGACTCAAAGACGGAGAGTACCTCCTTGCCGTACTGTATTCTGCCGCTGCCCTCGGCAAAGAGCAAAATCTCAATATTTTTATGCCAATTAGCCGGTGAAGATACGGGATTTTTTGATAATCTTACGATAAATGGGCATATCTTGTGAGTCTTCATTGAGAGATGATGCTCGTAATATCCGTTCATAAATAACTCCTAATATCAATATAGTTAAAGTTATTATCAATATTTTACTTGTAAAATTGATGTTTTTATTTTATAATACAAATAGTGAAAAGTCAATACTTTCAAACTTACTTAAAATAACGGAGGACAAATTTATGAAAATTCTTGCAATTGGAGCACATCAGGACGATAACGAGTTCCGCCTTGGCGGTATAGCGCACAAATGGGTTAAGGCAGGACACAAGGTTCGCTTCGTAAGCCTTTGTAACGGCAGTGGCGGACACCACATTCTCTCTCCTGAGGAAACGACAGCCACAAGAGCGAAGGAGAGTGCCGCAGTAGCAGAGTATCTCGGCGTTGAGTACGATGTATGGGATATTGACGACTGCACAATAGTTGCCGACCTTGAAACCAGGAACAGACTTATCAGATACATAAGAGAATTTAATCCCGACCTTATCATTTCTCACAGAGTTAACGATTACCACGCTGATCACCGCGCGGTAGGACAGCTCGTGCAGGACGCATCGTACATTCTTACGGTACCTCACACCTGCCCCGAAGTTCCCGCTATGCGACAGATGCCCGTTATCATTTACAACGAGGATAGATTCCGTTGCCCGGACTTTGAGGCTACCTACGTTGTAGATATCGACGATGAGATTGAGGATAAGCTTCATATCTGCGACCTTAACGTGTCACAGGTATACGAGTGGCTTCCTTATACACACGGTGAGACAGCTCCCGAGGACGCACAGGAGCGCAGAGAGTGGCTTAAGGGTATGAATATCACCGCTGATACCACCGACGAGGAGATTATGGCGAGCAAGAGCTACGGCTATGCAGTTCGCTTTGCAAAGCCTGCCGCTCGCTTTAGAAACGAGCTTATTAAGAAGTATGGTGTAGAAAGAGGCTCTAAGGTAAGATATGCCGAGGCATTCGAGCTTTGCCCATACGGCGGACAGCCGAGCGAGGAATTCAACGAGCAGCTCTTCGGCTTTTAAGAGGTAATTTTATGGATAATCGTTCAAAATGGATATGGAAAAGTGACCTTTCGGGTAAGGATATTTACTGCGACTTTGTCGATAGCTTTGATTACTCGGACGGTAAGGTAAGTGTTAAAATTTCCGCGGATTCAAACTACGCACTCTACATCAACGGCACCTTTGTCGAGAGCGGACAGTACGGAGATTACCCACACTACAAAATTTATGACGAATTTGATATAACTAAATACTGCAAAGCGGGTAAGAACGTTGTTGCTATTACCGTTTGGCACTACGGGCAGGTTACTTTATGCTATTGCCCCGGCAGTCCTGCGCTTAGATACGAGATATGGAATGAGGAAAATATGCTTTGCGCATCGGGCAAAAATACGCTTTGCAGAGAAAACCGTGAATACGAGAGTGGACTGTGCAGATTTATTACCACACAGCTTGGCTATAGCTTCCACTACGACTGTACGGCGTACGACGGTTGGCGAGAGGGAAATCCCGAGGGCTTTGAGTGTGCATCTGTTGTTGAGCAGGAGTTACCGCTTTACAAACGCCCCATAAAGAAGCTTCAGCTTCTTGAAAAAAGAGAGGTGACTGCTCTTAAGGCTGAGGGCGGTACGCACTTCCTTTACGATATAGGCGAGGAAGAAGTGGGATACCTTACCTTAAAGGTGCGCTCGGATAAGAAGCAAAAGATACTTATTACTTACGGTGAGCATATACACAAGGGCTCGGTATCAAGAATTATAGCTGAGCGAGATTTCAGCGTTGAAGTTACTGTGGGCGAGGGTGAGAGCGTTTATACGAACCCTTATCGCCGTTTGGGACTTCGCTACCTTGAGGTATTCTGTGAGAGTCCAATCGAGCCGGAATATATAACCGTTATCCCGACTCTTTATCCTTTAAAGAAGGAAATACCGAATTTTGAAAATCCGCTTGATAGAAAGATTTACGAGGTCTGTGTAAGAACTCTTGAGCTTTGTATGCACGAGCACTATGAGGATTGCCCGTGGAGAGAGCAGTCGCTCTACTGTATGGATAGCCGTAATCAAATGCTGTGCGGTTACTACTGCTTCGAGGAATACGAGTACCCACGCGCTAATCTTAAGCTCATTAGTCAGGACAGAAGAGAGGACGGACTTCTCTCGATCTGCTATCCCAGTAAGAACTACGGCACGGCAAACGGACTTGTCATTCCCTCGTTCTCACTTCACTACTACACGCAGATGTGGGAATATATTACCGCTACGGGCGACGTAAGCCTTGCAAAAGAAGTGTATCCAAAGCTCTTGTCGGTAATTAAGGTGTTTACCGATAATATGAAAGACGGCTGTGTTGACTCGGTCGTTAGCGACGACTGCTGGAACTTCTACGAGTGGTCGGACGGTCTTACGGGCACGATTGGTAAGGATGACAAGTATGCTCACGAGGCGTGTCTAAATCTTTTGCTTGTCATTGCTCTTCGTAACATGGCTAAGATTTCACAAGCAGTAGGCGAGGAAGATAACTTCACCTACCTGATTTCTCCCTTGAAGAGCGCAATACGCGAAGAATTTTTCGACAAGGAGCGCGGATATTTTATCAACAGCTCCGTTAATAATGGGGTAAGTGAGCTTGTAAATTCTCTTGCAATTCTTGCCGACGTCTGTACAGCCGATGAGGCTAAGCATATCACGCGTGCGCTTGTTGATGAAAATAGCGGACTTACACCCATAACTCTCAGCATGCTATGCTTTAAGTACGAGGCGCTTATAAAAATAGGCGGTGAGGAGTACAAGAATTACATTCTTGATAACATTCGCGAAAAGTATAAGATGATGCTCGATCAAGGCGCTACGACCTTCTGGGAGACCGAGGATTTAACTCCTGCGGCCAGTCTGTGCCACGGCTGGAGCGCACTTCCTGTTTACTATTATGAAATCTTTGGTGGCGCAAAGCCTGTTTCAGCACTTTAATAACTAATAAGAGGTTGAAAATATGAGAGAGTTAAAGGAACTTAAATTAGAGGAGCTTAGCTTGAAGCAAAAGCTCGGTATGACTATGACCGCGCACGTTGGCAAGCTAAGTGACGTTGATTCTGTCGTTGAGCTTTTGAAGGCACATTGCCTTGGCGCAGTATGGGTAATCTCCGGTCTTAAGGATCGTGAAGAGATTATGAGAAGAATATACGAGGCTGCTGACTATCCCGTGCTTGTTATGGGCGATGCCGAGAGCGGTATTGGTGAAAATACGGTAGGAAAGCATAATGCTATCGGCTGTACGGGCAGTGAGCATCTTGCATATATGTTTGGTAAGGTAACCGGCTTGAGTGCAAGACAGATGGGATATAACGTTATATGTAATCCCGTTTTGGATATGGTTAGCACCAACTGCCCCTGTGGTGGAACAATGCGTTCATACGGCAAAGATAAGTATCAGGTAACTAAGCTCGCAAGAGCTGAGGCGATGGGCTTCCACGATGCAGGAGTGCTCACCGTGGCAAAGCATTATCCCGGCAAGCCTATGGAAAGAAATGACGGAGTGTTTAAGGTTGACTCTCATATGGGCGAGAATTTCTGTGATGCCACCGCAGAGGAGCTTATTGAATATAGCCTTTATCCTTACATCGAGCTTAATAAAGAGGGGCTTATTGATGGCGTAATGCTTAAGCATACACGCTTTGTAAATATCGACCCCGATTATCCTGCGAGCCTTTCCTCTAAGGTTATTAAGCTCTTCAGAGACCAGGGCTTTGAGGGATTCTCGGTAACGGACGGCCTTACTATGATGGCTGTCGTTGCTAAATTCGGCAAGAAGGATGGCATCACGCTCTCGGTTGGTAACGGCGCAGACCTTGCGCTTCCTTACGGTGTTATAGATAATTTCGCTGTGCTTGAGGCACTTGAGGAGGCTTACGAGGCGGGCATTATCAGTGACGCAAGACTTAACGAGGCTGCAACCAGAGTTCTTGCGGCACAGCATAAGACTCTAGCTCTTCCCAAGTACACAGACCTTACCGATGAGGACATTGCTGAATTTTCAAAAATCAATACAGAGTCCGTTTTTGAGAAGAGAGACGAGGGCGTAGCTCCCGCACTTAAGAAGGACGGCAGATACTTCTTTGCCGTTCTTACCGAAACCGAGATTGATATTGAAAACCGTGACGCTATCGCGGTAGATACGCTTGATAAGGGCTGGTATAAGCCTTACAAAATCACCGACAGGCTTAAGGAATATTTCCCTAATAGCAGAGTCGAAACTATCAGTGAGTACCCCAGCCGTCTAAGAATTATGAATATCCTTGAGGATAGCATTGAGTGGGATAAGGTTGTATTTGTTACCTTCTTTAACGGCGCTGCGTACATTGGTACGGAATGCTTCACGTCGAGAATTATCTCCGTTATGAGAGCTATGCAGGCATCGGACAGAATATCCACTATTCTCCACTGCGGCAACCCATTCGTTCTTGAGGACATTCCTCATATTCCAAGACTCGTAATTGCCACCTGCTCCGAGCAGGGCGTAAATGCGGGCATCGACGTTCTTGCAGGTAAGCGAGAGGCGAGGGGTGTGTTAACCTACGACGTCAAACTTCCTTAAAATTTCGGTGTAAATCGTCCGTTTCCTCAATCGGCGTAGGTTACTACGCCTTCATTCGTCAGCCGGCGGTTTCCCCACGAAATTTGGTAAGATTTTACCTGTGCTTTTGGTGTAAATCGTTCGTTTCCTCGCTCGCTGTATGAAATACAGCTTCATTCGTCAGCCGTCGATTTCCCCTCAAAATACGAAAAACCTTGGTTTGACTAGGGGAAAAATCGTCCGGCTTGAGCGGACAGTCGGGGACGCCTGTCCATACGGTTTCACCACGGAATACGAAAAAAACTATTGGAAAAGCGCAACAAAAATGCCGACGATTTCTCGTCGGCATTTTCTCATATTATGGCTAAGTAAGGGTTTATCCAAGCCTTTAATTTATACTCTTTTCTATCCTTTTTATCACACGGGTAAGGGGTATAAATAATATTGAAACCGTTACGCTTACGCATATTGCGTGCGGTATAAGTGTGTATAGAGAGGTTAAAAAATACGTTTTTGCTGCCGCAGGTGACAGACCAAATAAAAGCGGTGCCAATATGTCATCTAGCAGCGTGAAGCAAACCGTGAACGCTGTGGCAAACCCAACTATTATGGCCAATTTCTTTGCCGTGATTTCTCCCTTTAGTCTTGTTCCGAGCCAGCCAAAGAAAAGGGCGAAGACAGGGTAGTAAATCAGGTAAAGAAGGATTACGTTTATTTGAAATCCAAAAATTAGGCATCTAAGCACTGAGAATACTATGGCAATCATAACACCGTCACGCCAACCGTATGAGAAGGCGAAGCAAAGAAGAAGCACCGATACTATTTCAACACCCGAAAGTGCGCTGAGCGCAAGCTGGCCGCCTATCAGCATTGCGACGCACATCGAGAGTCTGGCTAGATCCCTTGCTTTAATCATTATAACGTTACGAGCACCCAGATGTAAATCTCGCCTGCTTTAACCTTAAGTGCCTCCGCACCGAGCATTGCAGAGCCGTACTCTACGCCCTCATATTCAACCGTGCCGTACATAGCGGCAGAATTCTCGGCGTCACTTGTGTATAGCATCCAGCACTTACTGTAATCTGCCGCATTCTCAATTCCGTTAATTGAGGTTATCATACCGTCTTTTACTGTGTATTCGAGCTCGCCGTCATCCTTGAGCATCTTCATGTAATCGATGAGCATGAGTTCTCCCTTGCCCTCAATTGACTTTTCGGTGGCTGTGATTACGATAAATTCGTCGGAGTCCTTAATTACGAGGGGCTCCTGCTTACATGAGGTAAGCGTCATTACAAGAAATAGCGTTGCTATCACTAAAGTGAGTGATAGTGCTTTTTTTAGTGCGTTTTTCATCTTCTTTCTCCTTTGAAATAAAAATGGCGTGCCACAAAAGAGCACGCAAAAAGAGCAGTCACGCGACTGCAGTTTTTTCTTCGTTTGCCCAAGAAAAGTGACTTCAAATGGCAGCGGATAGGCGTTCGGACTGTGACCGTAATGGCTGTTGTGACGGAATTACACCGCGCTTTCCCTATATTCTGCCGAATGGCAGGTCGCGCTGCTTATTAAGTTTTATTTGAGCCTTGGTGGCTGACGAATTAATTATAGCACTTAATGTGACGGTTGTCAATGGTTTTTTGAAAAAACAAAAAGAGGACTTGCGCCGGTTGACACAACCTCTCTTTTGTAAATATAAGTTGTCTTTTCGCTACTTTTAAATGCTCACAATGTCAAAATTCTCGATTGTATCTTCGCTTATTGACAGTTTTTCTTCAATGTTTCCACCCTCGACGATGACGTTACCTAGGTCACCGAATGATTTTATGAGCGCTTCACCCTTGTAATTAGAGTTTATCCCCTTAAGGCTTACGAGATCGTAGTTAGCGCACATAACGAGAGGCTGGTTGGTATAATCCTCGTGGAAGGATATGTCACAGTTGTTAACGTAAAGAGAGATTGGGTGTTCCCGGTCGCCTTTGACTGTAATCGGGATTTTCACGTTTTCAGCCTTTATATTCTCAAAGGTGATTTCAACGAGCGACTTGTTGCACTGCCAACGCTCGTCCTTAGAATACTTAAGAAGCAGGAAACGGTCGCAGCTCTTAACCACGCAGTCACGCACGATAATGTCCGACGCATACTCTCGAATAGGGAGTCTGTTGTCTGCATAGTAAGTGATGAGTCCGAGCATATTATTGCGGTATGTGTTACTCTTAGAGTAATCCTGATTTTTTCCTTGGATTTTCTCTTCAATTGAGAGCGAGTCGCGGTGTATGTACTTACCCGGACCGAGAATTTCGCACTTCTCGATTACCACATGTGTACCTGAGAAGCGGAAGCCGCTGCATGACGAATTGATGATGCAGCCTGTGATAAGCACGTGCTGATTATCGTATCCTGCGATGCAGTCGTCACCTGAATAGAGCTTGCAGTTCTTAACGACTACGTTATCAGAGCCGAAGAAGTCAATGCCGTCGTGACCGGCTAAAACCGTAATATCTTCAAAGTGAAGGTTCTGACAGCACCAGCAGTTGTGTGCCCAGTTACTGCTGTCGATTACGGTGTAGCCCTTCATAGTGATATTCTTAGAACGAAGAACGCTTATTGCGTGCGGGCCCCTGTAATTCTCCTCGCCCTCGGGATCGTAGACGTTGCTGCCGTTAATGGTAGAGCCTTCTTCACCGATAATAGCAACGTCATGCGCGTTGTAGATATGAATGAGAGCATAGTGCCAATGTCTGTGACTCTCTTCAGTGCGCTTTGTAGTTACCTCGGGCAAGAATTGCTCAGGGATAGGCTCGATTGTATCCTCGTCACGGAGCAGAGTGTAGTTATCAACTATTCTTGAGCCGATAAGCTCTGCACCCTTCTCAAGATAGAGCGTAACACCTGAGCGCAGACGGATAGATCCGATCACGAATTTACCCTTCGGAATAATTACCGTGCCGCCACCGTTAGTAAAGCAGGTGTCGATTGCACTTTGTATATATTCGGTCTGCAGAGCGGCAGTGCCTGCTACAGCGCCGAGGTCAAGAATTGAAATTTTCATAATATCCTCCAATTTACTAAAGCCAATACATTATACATCACGGTGGCTGAAATGTCAACTCCTTTTGCACGATTTAGTCGCGCACGCGGCGGTACGCGACGCTAAGGTTGTAAATCAGAAGAGGCACTAGCGGTATCAAAAGTATTATGCGTGAGGCAAGATGCGAGCGTAAGGAGAAAATTAAGAGCGTGTACAGCAAGGTAAATAGCGAAAGAAATGAGAACTCACGTATCGGTAAAGGAATTTCACCAGAGAGGGATTTGAAAGCTATAATATTCAAGCTCAAAAGTAGTATATATGAGCCGAGTATAATAACTCCCGAGAAGCGATAGTCAATATGAGGAGTGACAAGATATGAAAGAGTAAGACATATTAGGGCGGTTATAACAGACGGTAACGAGGTGCGCGCGGAGCGTTCGTAGTAAAATTCACAGCTTACTATAGCGTTTGATAGAAAAATCGGTACTATCGTGAGCGCTAAGGGAAATACCGCAGGCAAGACGTCGTGATATTGGGGCGGTGAAATGAGCATCAGAGTTTCCGGGCAAATACAAAGCACTATCAAGACCGCAATCGAAATCAGCTTTGAGCCCAGCAAAAGCACCTCTCTGATAATTCCAAACTCACCCGCCCTAATTTTGCGGATAACCCAAGGGGAGAGCGCCGAGAGAACAGCGCCGCTAAGCACTGTCAGCGATAGTCCCAGTGAGGTTGCGACCGAGTATTTTCCGAGCGCCTGAGCACCGTGAAAACGGTTGACGGTAATCTCACCGACCTTGGCAATTAGGGACATAGCAAGATAGTGTGGTAGGAGCGGAATGCATTTTTTTATTAAGTATCGCCATATATCAAATGCAAATGGGTTGCCCCCTCGCCTAAGAATTGAAATTAACACGGGTACGGCTATTAGCAGCGAAGAGAGCACGGCACCGAATATTTTTGCATAGGATCTATAATTTGATAAAACAATAAACGATATAGATATAATCGGTGAGAGCAGAGCGCATAGCACGTTGACAATCGCGACGTCGCGGTATTTGTACTTAAATTTTGCGTATCCTGTATATACCCCCACTACCGTGTTAAGAAAAACCTGTATAAGAAGCAGCGAGCTAACGAATGTGTTAAGCCCCGTAATGCTGTTAAAAAACTCACTAAATGTAAAGTAAAGTAGGCAAAAAGCTAGAAAAACAACAGAAAACAAGCTAAGCAAAGAGGCTATGAAGTCGCGCTCTTTACCCCTATATCTTTCAAGTCCTCGGTACATCGCTCCGCCACCGATTTCAAACGATACGAGTGTGCTGACTATACCGAGCCAAGTTGACCAAAGGGGGAAAAGACCGTACTCGGAAGGAGTAAGCAGCCTTGTAAAAATCGGTGTGCCAACGACGCCAACGCCCCTTACCACGCCGTTTGAAATAAAGTACCATATTGACGCCAATGCAGGCTTTTTGATTTTCCTCTGTGACTTTTCCACTTTTAGAACTCGCTTTTTTAGTCTATTGTATCCAAAGGTTGAGTAAATTACTAAATGCAAATTTTGCTACTATTTCTATTGACATTTAGTTTTCACGAGAGTATAATGTTACTATCAAAAACATTTTTAGGTGGATGTTATGTTTAAGCTTGATTATTTAAACGAACTGTACGCAAGAGTCCTTGCGAGAAATCCGGGTGAGAGCGAGTTTCACCAGACGGTCAGCGAGGTGCTTACCTCGATTGAGCCGGTTCTTATCAAAAATCCGAAGTATATCGAAGCGGGGGTAATTGAGCGCCTCGTCGAGCCTGAGCGCATTATCAAATTCCGCGTTCCGTGGGTTGACGACAGCGGCAAGGTTCAGGTAAACCGTGGCTACCGTGTTCAATTCAACAGCGCTATTGGCCCATACAAGGGCGGTATACGTTTCCATCCCTCTGTTAATGAGAGCCTTATGAAATTCCTTGGCTTCGAGCAGACCTTCAAGAACTCCCTCACCACGCTTCCAATGGGTGGCGCTAAGGGTGGCAGTGACTTTGACCCGCGCGGTAAGTCAGACAGGGAAGTTATGGCGTTCTGCCAGAGCTTTATGACCGAGCTTTGCAAGTATATCGGTGCGGATACCGATGTGCCCGCAGGAGATATCGGCGTTGGCGCGCGTGAGATCGGCTATATGTACGGTCAATATAAGCGCATTCGCAACGAGTTTACGGGTGTCCTTACCGGTAAGGGACTCAGCTACGGCGGCTCGCTCATCCGTCCCGAAGCAACCGGCTACGGCGCGGTCTATTATACCTCTCATTTGCTTAACTACTACGGTGACACGATAAAGGGCAAGACCTTTGCTGTTTCAGGCTACGGCAACGCTGCTTGGGGCGCAATTAAGAAGATAACCGAGCTTGGTGGTAAGGTTGTTACCATCTCCGGCTCTAAGGGCTACGTCTACGACCCTGCAGGCATTGACACCGAGGAGAAAATCGAGTATCTCTACGAAATGCGTATTTCGCGTAAGCATACCCTCGCCGACTATGCAAACACCTTCGGCGCGCAGTACTTTGAGGGCGAAAAGCCGTGGGGCGTTAAGGTTGATATTGTAATGCCTTGCGCTACTCAGAACGAGGTTGATCTCGCTGAAGCTGAGCAAATTGTAAACAATGGTGTGCATTATTACGTGGAAGTGTCTAATATGCCTACCACAAACGAAGCAATTGAATACCTTAAGGAGCACGGTGTAATAGTTGCTCCATCTAAGGCTGTTAACGCCGGCGGCGTTGCTACCTCCGGTCTTGAAATGACACAGAACTCTATAAGACTCGCTTGGTCAGCCGAGGAAGTTGACGAGAAATTAAAGGGCATAATGAAGAACATCTTTGACTCTTCCTTGAAGGCGGCAAAGGACTATGACCTTGGTGACGACCTCGTTAAAGGTGCTAACATAGCGGGATTTGTACGCGTCGCCGAAGCGATGCTAGCACAGGGCGTGGTCTGATTTTGTTGTTTTGGCTCCGTTTCGAACCTCTCGCAATAGGTAACTATTGCTTCGGGTTCTCAGCCGTGCCAACTCAATCAAAATCGCATTTTGCGAATAAGGCTCCTTCCGTAAGGGAGCTCCCGTCGCAGACGGGTGAGGGAGAGTGAGGTAGAACGGACGAGTCTGTGACGCCTGCCCCTACAATAGACTCACATCATAATTGAAAGGACGTAAATATGAACTTCAATGTTAAAAACAAACAGATCAAAATTTCAACACGTACTATGACCTTAGCGTCGATTATGACCGCATTGGTTATCATATTTACTCTGCTTGGCAACTTTATAAGCCTTGGCTTCTTCAACGTGTCCTTGGCACTCGTGCCTATCGTAATAGGTGCGGCGACCTGCGGCGTTTGGGTTGGCGCGTGGCTCGGCTTTGTTAACGGACTTGTAATACTCTTTAGCGGTCAGGCGGCAGGCTTTATGGGCATCAGCGCACTTGGCACTATCTTTGTTGTAATGCTCAAAGGTACGCTTTGCGGTCTTGCAGCAGGCGCCGTATATCACTTGGTTTATAAGGTTAACCTTATTAAAATGTTCAATTTCGATGGCAAATGTGGCATAAAGGCAAAGCATAACGAAATAGTTGCCGTAGTTGCGGCTTCAGCAACCTGTCCTATTGTAAACACGCTCGTTTTCATACTCGGCTGTCTTACCATATTCCTCCCCACGATGCAAGCAGGCGGTGCGGCAGAAGGAAAATCGGCACTCGGCTACGTTTTGACGGCGATGGTCGGCTTCAACTTCTTCTTTGAGCTTGCGGTAAACCTCGTCCTCGCCCCCGTCGTATCCCGCCTCCTCGAGATTAAGAAGAAAATCTAAAAAAACTCCCTTGTTTAATTCCCCCCCAAGACAAAATATGTTTGTCTTTGGGAACCCCGATTGGAGCTGTCACCATAGGTGACTGAGGGATTGTTTTCAAAACTAACTCGTTAAGAAAGTTAGCCGTGTCCACAATTCTTCCGTCTTGCTACGCAATCCACCTCCCTTTACACAAGGGAGGCTTTTTTGTGCGTACGATATCCTTTTTACGCAAACTGCATAGAAAAACGGATAAAGCCGCTGTTAAATAGCTGACAATTTTGTAAAAGTTTACTAAATCAACATCGACTACATTACCTTATTTGTACAAAAGGTAGTATTTTGTTAAATTGATAGAATAATGTTGAAATTTCTATTAAAATATGTTAATATGATATTGAGCAAAATTTTTAAAAAAGCAAATTCTAAATTTTCACGAGAGAGGACTCTCGTAAGACTAAAAAAATAAGGAGAAAAAAGAAAAATGAAAATCGCAAGACGCATAGTTCTTATCCTTGCCGTTGTGGCGATGCTCGTTGCAGGCTTGGTTATCCCGGCAAGCGCGGCAGAGACTAGTGTTACTGTTAGCACCTTTGCTAACAAAGGCACATTAACTAGTGACAAATCATCAATATCTTGGAAAAGTGGAGATGTTACAATTACTAACTATAAGGGTACTAGCACCACTGCAATTAGGACATCAGATACTGGTCACTATCGTGCATATGTTGGCTCATACTTTACATTTGAAGTGCCTACTGGAAACGTTATAACCAAAATCGTAATCACTTGTGATGGTAGTAGTTATTCTAGTGGTTTTTCAGGTAGCGATGTCAGTGTAAATGGCACTACTATTACTATTACACCTAGCGATGCTTCGAATATTTATCAGACAGCGAAAATTACCAAGCAGTCACGTCCTAAGAGCATAACAGTTACTTATGAGGAGGTTGCTGGTGGCGACACTCCCGCTTGCGAACACACCGGCGGTACAGCAACTTGTGAAGCAAAGGCAATTTGTGACAAGTGCAAACAACCTTACGGCGACCTTGCAGATCATACTGTAGAAACTGTAGAAGGATATGCTCCAACCTGTACAGAAACCGGTCTTACTGATGGTACCAAGTGTTCAGCTTGTGACAAAGTTCTTACAGAACAAAAGGAAATTCCCGCTGCACACAACTATGTTAATGGTGAATGTACAGTTTGTCACGAAGCAAAGCCAAACTGGGTGCTCGTTGATAATGTAGACTCACTTAAGGCTGGCGACACCATTGTTATTGTTGCTAGAGATTATAACTTTGCATTGAGCACAACACAGAACGGTAATAACCGTGGACAAGCTGCGATAACCAAGGGTGATAATACTATCGAGATTGGCAACGACGTTCAGGTTTTGACCTTAGAGAAAGGAAAGAAGGATGATACCTTTGCTTTCTATACCGGTAGCGGATACCTTTACGCCGCTTCCTCCAGCAATAACTATTTAAGAACTGAGACGACTCTCTCTGATAACAGCTCTTGGACGATTACAATAGCGGCAGACGGTACGGCTACCGTTGTAGCGCAGGGTAGCTATACTCGCAATACGTTGCAGTACAATCAGTCTAGCAGTTTGTTTGCTTGTTATGCTTCCGCTTCTCAGAAGGCAATCGTCATCTACAAGCTCGGCGTTAACGCAGATGAGTGTAAGCACACAAATACTGAAGTTGTACCGGAAGTTCCCGCAACGTGTACCACGCCCGGTGTAGCCGAAGGTGTTAAGTGTACTGATTGTGGTGCAATATCCGGTTGCGAAGAAATCCCTGTTGTTGATCACAAGGATAATGACAACAACTACAAGTGTGATACTTGTACGTTAATTATGGCTCCTGCAGATGGCTCTGTGCTTACACTTGAGGAAGCTATTAAGCTTGGTGAGCTCTTCGCGAATAATAAGTATTCAGAAAATACATATATTATTGAAGGTATAATCCATAGCTTTATGGGCACGGAATCGGCTAAGCAGCACGGTGACGTATTCCTTACCGATGCTAGCGGTAGATTGTTCTACGTGTACGGTATAAATGATGCTAATGGCAATGGATATGATAAATTAGAAACTCAGCCTAAGGTGGGCGATACCATTAGAATTAAGGGTAACATTGGTAAGTATACCAATCCCGCTAACTCTGATGTAACCGGTAGCAATGCTCAGATGAAGAACGGTGTTCTCATTGAGGTTGTTACTTGTAAACACGATAACAAGACCTCTAAGGCTGCTGTTGCACACACTTGTACGAAAAACGGTACTATCGCTCACTCCGTATGTAATGATTGCGGACGCTACCTTGTTGAAGATAATGGCGTATTCACCGTTGTTGCCAGCGTTGATGTTCCTGCTGCTCACACCAATGTTGTAATCGTTCCCGGCAAGGAAGCTACTTGTACCGAGAGAGGACTTACTGATGGTGAGAAGTGCGAGGCGTGCGGTGAGACAGTTACGGCACAGACAGAAACTCCTTACGCAGATCACGTAGACGCTAATGATGATGCTAGATGTGATGTTTGTAAGCATTCGATGCCTGTATGGAAGAAGGTTACCAGCGAAAGCATGCTCGTAGCAGGCGCTAAGTACCTTATAGTTTACGAAGGCGGCAGTCTTGTATTTAACGGTTCTCTTGAGACGCTTGACGCTGTAGGCAACAACATTGAATTCGCTAGTGCTACTACTGCAAACGCTTTCATACTTGAAGTATATGGAGATGGCTGGGCAATTAAGAGCGTAAGCGGACTTTACATAGGTCAGACGAAGGATGCTAACGGCTTGACTGCACAGGACACTGCGCTTCTTAACACTATCAGCTTCAACGATGACGGTACTGTAGACATCATATCCGGTGGCGCATACCTTAGATACAATGCTACTGATGGTCAAGCACGTTTCCGCTATTACAAGAGTGGTTCATACACAAATCAGAAGGCAATCAGCCTTTACAAGCTTGTTGAGTACAATGAGGCAAACGAGCCTAAGTTCACAGGCGTAAACCTCAATATCAGCAACGACCTTGATATGAACATTTATGCGAAGCTTCCTGAGGGATTTGAATCTGCAAAGTTGACCTTCACCTTCGGTGGTAAGGACACTGGTATCGATTATCTCGCTGCAGAGTTTGTTGAAAATCGTGGTGATTACAAGTTCACCTTTACAGGCATCACTCCTGACAAGATTGCTGACGTTGTAAAGATAACAATTTCCGTAGTTGTAGACGGTATAGAGTATACCGCTACTAAGGATTACAGCATTCTTCAGTACTGCGAGGCTTACGCTAATAAGGAAAACAAGTCCGGTGCTATGATGACTCTTCTTGCTAACCTTTTGGTTTATGGCAGAGATACACTGCTGTATAAATTAGAGGGATCTGATGAGAGAGTAGATGTTATAAATGAACTCATCGCTGCCAAATACAATGGCTCTGTTACTGACTACACCACCACTACCACTGTTGACGACAAAGAGAAGATCGTAATGGAATACACCGATTACGAGAAGAAGTATTCAAGCGAGAATTACAAAGACGTATTCAAGAGCTCACAGCTTGTACTTAACAACAACGTTTACCTTGCATTCAATCTTAGGAATAAGTTCACTAATAAAGAAGATGGCGTAGAAGTTGACTATAACTTCGATGACGAGGTTAAGGTTGTATCTGTAAGAATCGGCGGTCTTATCGCCGGTGAAGCGTACACCGAGGCACAGTACGTAATCAGCGATGGAGGTAAGAGAATTACCATTACCGACGTAAGAGCTACTGAGTTTGACACTGAGGTTATTCTTACCGTTAATGTAAACGGTGAGCAGATGGTTCTTTACTACTCTGTAAACGCTTACTGCGCAGAAATGGCTAACGACACTAACGCTGAACTTGCAGCTCTCGTTAAGGCAATTTACAACTACGGTAAGGCAGCTGAAGCTGTTGCTTACCCTGCTAACTAATTTTAAGGAGGTAATGAATAATGAAAAAATATAATACCCCTGAAATTGAAGTTATTGCACTTGCTAACGAGGACGTAATTACATACAGTCAAGGTCGTCGCGATGAAATCGAGAGCGACATCGTAGATTGGTTCTGATTTTCCTAAAGTCAAACATTTAAAAAAAATCCAAGGGCTGAGCATCTGCTCAGCCCTTTTTGTCTTGTGTATTTTGCCGTGCTTGCACAATGCCAAGGCTTCTCCTTAGTAGCAAAGAAGCCTATAAATTATACACCTATAACACCAAGCTCTATAGTAAGACTTGATTTATTGCTCTCTCACTCTCAAATTCAACACGCCCTAAGGGTAAGCGCAATTCATTCTCGCAAAGTCGCATTTTAGACATCAAGTATTTTATAGGTGCTGGATTTGTTTCTATGAATATTGCATCAATGATTTTTAGCAGTTCGTTTTGTGCCATTTTGCTCTCATAATGCTTGTTGGCAAAGTATAGTTTACAAATATCCAACATTTTGCCTGGGTATGCGTTAGATAAAACGGATATTACGCCGTCGCCACCAAGCGCAAGAGTCGTATAGGTGAGGTTGTCGTTGCCTGCGTAGAGAGCGATTTTCTCTGTCAAGGCTGACAATTCGCAAAGGCGCGCGGCAGAGTCACTAGCTTCCTTAATTCCGACAATGTTTTGATGCTCCGAAAGCTCTCGGATTATGGGCAGACTAAGGTTTACACCTGTGCGTGAAGGCACATTGTAAAGAATCAGTGGAACTGTGCTGGTATCTGCAATTTTTGTGTAGTGGGTGAAGAGTCCTGTGTTTGTGCCCTTGTTATAGTACGGTGTGACAACGAGTATTCCGTCACAGCCTATCTCACACGCAAGCGCGGTGTGCTCAAGCGCCTTCTTTGTATCATTCGTGCCCGTGCCAAAAATTAACTTTGTTCTGCCGTTTATCACATTTTTCGTAAATTTGTATAGCTCACAACGCTCACCATCCTCAAGCGTTGCAGCCTCGCCTGTTGTACCGCCCACGACAAGTGCCGTAATTTCCGCATCTATCTGTAATTCAATAATGTGTTCCAGAGCCCCATAGTCAATTTTTCCGTTTTTAAACGGAGTGATCAGTGCCGTTGCAACTCCGCGAAAAATTCTTTTCTTTGCCATTACGTTTTTCCTCTAATAATTTTATATATTTACTTGAAAATCTTTAAAAAATGTTGTATAATGTACTTTGTATAAATATCCCCACTTGCATTTTATGTAAAAATAGAAATGTGAGTGCAAATGAAAGTAATTTAAGATGGAAAAACTGACTGATACTATAACAAACGAGAGAGTGGCGACCACTCTCACAACACACGATTTTTACTATGATTTACCCGAGGAGCTGATTGCGCAGTCGCCCTCGGAAAAGCGTGATATGTGTCGTCTTATGGTGCTTAACCGCGCAGAAGGAACTATTGAACATAAGACGTTTTGCGATATAATAGATTATTTGACCCCCCAAGATATGCTCGTCGTTAACTCGTCGAAGGTTATTCCCGCGCGCCTTTTGGGCGTTACCGAGAAGACGGGTGCATCAATGGAATTGCTCCTTCTCCGTGCCCAAGAGGACGGCACATGGCTCACCCTCGTTCGCCCCGGTAAGCGTGCTAAGGTGGGCGCAAGGTTTGATTTTTCGGGGATTCTTACCGCCACTGTCAAAGGGGTGTTAGACGACGGCAACAGAGTCGTCAGCTTTGATTACGACACGGAAAAATATAAGAATATCTACGAGGTATTAGACGCGGTAGGTAATATGCCCTTGCCGCCGTACATTACCAAAAAGCTTGAGAATAAGAACGACTATCAGACTGTCTACGCTAAAGAAGAGGGCTCTGCGGCGGCTCCGACTGCCGGCTTGCATTTCACGAGTGAGCTTATTGAGCGAATCAAGGCAAAGGGTGTCGGCTACGGTGAGGTCACTCTGCACGTAGGTCTTGGCACGTTCCGTCCGGTTAAGGTGGACAAGATTGAGGACCACCTAATGCACGGTGAGTATTTCCATATCACAGACGAGGTAGCACAGGAAATCAATCGCCGTCGTGCAGCAGGCGGCAGAATTATTGCAGTCGGTACAACCTCTGCGCGTGTCCTTGAGAGTGTTAGCACCCCAGACGGCAAGGTGCACGCCATAGACGGAGAAACGTCAATATTTATTTACCCCGGCTATAAGTTTAAGGCGGTAGACGCCCTGATAACGAACTTCCACCTTCCCGAAAGCACCCTGATAATGCTCGTCAGCGCTCTGGCGTCAAAAGAGCAGGTGATGAACGCCTACGAGGAGGCGGTGAGGGAGAGGTATCGCTTCTTTAGCTTCGGCGACTCGATGTTCATTCAATAAGCTACGCAATACTGCGTTGCTCCTCGAAAGCGGCTTGACGTAGGCAACTACGCCGTCGCCTTACTTTCTGCGGTGCGCCTTGTCTTGCTTGCTTCTTGAACGAACTGATGGCTTTGTACTGATTTAGATACTGCGTTAAAGCATCGACTCAAATCCCTCGACATAGGCATCTATGCCGTCGGCATTTTAGCACTCCGCTTTTTAACTTCACTATTTATCGTGGCGCTATTGTGCCATACGAGGTACACTATGTTATTTGTTTGCCCTAAATGCAAGAAAAAACTGAATATTCTTGACACGGGTGTCGCTCGTTGCGCCAATGGACACTGCTTTGACAGGGCGAGGGCAGGTTATTATAATCTCTTACTCGGCAACACGGGCGGCGTCCACGGTGATAATCGTGATATGGTCGATGCCAGACGCTCGTTTTTATCTGCCGGGTATTACGAGCCTTTGGCGAGGACGATCAGCGATCTTGTATTAAAGCATAGTGCTATGGCGCCATTTGTGGTTGATGCCGGTTGCGGCGAAGGTTACTACACCGACTTTGTTGAGCGTGCGTTGATGCTTCGTGATGGCGTAAGCCGTGTCTGCGCTTTTGATATTTCGCGTGATGCGGTAAGACTAGCGCACCGCCGCAATGCCAATATGTCTTTAGCTGTTGCAAGCTCCTACGATATGCCATTCGCTGATGAGAGCGTTGACCTTTTGTTTAACGTTTTCTCGCCTCTTGCGCTCGACGAGACACAGCGAGTGCTGAAAAATAACGGCGTATTTATTATGGCGTTTCCGGGCGCAGAGCATTTGTACTCGCTAAAACGCGCGATATACAATACTCCCTATAAGAACAAGCCTGAGTCTACGAAGCTTTCGGGCTTCGAGCTTTTGGACGAGCGACATCTTACCTACGATATGAGTATTTCGGGCGCGCTTAATGTGCAAAACCTTTTTATGATGACGCCATACGCATATCGCACACCTAAGGAGGCACGCGAGAAAATTCTTGCTTTGGAAAATCTTGTTTGTGAAGCGGATTTTCATATTTTGGTATATCAAAAGCGAGTTAAGTAAACAATTATTTGCATCTATTACATTTCAAAATAGCAAAAGGGGAAAACGATGGACTTATCGCACGGAAAATATTTGGGTGTCGATTACGGTGATAAGCGCACGGGTCTTGCTGAATGTGACGTGTCGGGGCTTATTGCATCGGGCATTTGCACGGTCAGCGAGGGCGGAATGCGCAACACCGCACAGCGCGTTGTCAAAGAAGCAACCGACAGAAATTGCAAAAAAATAATCATAGGCTTGCCCAAAAATATGGACGGCACGGAGGGCGGACGCGCCGACGTTATCAAGGCGTTTGCTGATATCGTGCGCACTCTTACCGATATAGAGATTGACTTTTACGACGAGCGAATGACCACTATGGTGGCATACCGTTTCCTTGGTGAGACCGGCACCTTTGGTAAAAAACGCAAGGACGCCGTCGACACCTTATCTGCACAGATTATACTTCAAAATTACATAGATAGAGAACGCACTTTAGGAAAGCATTAAAATTTATTCGTTACGGAGGTGTAAAAATGAATAACGGAAAAATAAACGGAAAAGTGAGTGTTTGGAAAAAGCTTATGGGATACGTTAAGGGGTGCGGTGTCAGTCTTAGCCCCAAGGTGTATTTCGTAGACGCAATGGGCGCGATGGCGCTGGGACTCTTCGCATCGCTTCTAATCGGTACGATACTCGGTACGCTTGCGACCTATACACATCTTGATTTTCTTAACACGGTTGCCACCTACGCTAAGGCGGCTACGGGTATGGCGATAGGCGTTGCTATTGCGCACAGACTTGGAGCACACCCGCTCGTGATTTATTCCTGCGCGGCAATCGGCGCGCTTGCAAACGACTGCGGCGCAATTATATCTGATGGCAAAATCACCGATTGGGCTGCCACGGTTGCTAATCCCGAACTTGGCGATATTTACAGATCAGGTCCTGCGGGCGCATTCCTTGCGGTAATCTTCGCTTGCGAGGTAGGCAAGCTCGTTTCCAAAAAAACTAAGGTTGATATTCTCATCACCCCTGTTGTGACACTTCTTGCGGGATTTTTGGCAAGCTTTGCCTTTGCGCCCGTCGTTGCTTACATAATGTATTATCTTGGCGCATTCGTGTCCTTGGCGACTACGTATCAGCCGTTTATTATGGGCGTCGTGCTTTCGGTGGTTATGGGCGTAATCCTTACTCTGCCTATATCAAGTGCGGCCATATGCGCTATGATTTTCTCAGCAGACGCTCTGAGCGTTGCTATTTTGAACGGCACTCAGGACGGCTTCTATCTTGCTGCGGGCGCGTGCGTTGCGGGCTGCTCGGCACAGATGGTCGGCTATGCCGTATGCTCCTTCCGTGAGAACAAGTGGGGCGGACTTATTGCACAAGGACTTGGTACATCGATGCTTCAGATGAGTAATCTCACTAGAAAGCCGCTTCTTTGGATACCTCCCACACTTGCCGCAGCTATCACGGGACCTATTGCCACCTGCTTATTTAAGCTTGAATGTGCTACGGGTGCATTTGCAGGTATGGGTACTTGCGGACTCGTAGGTCCTATCGGAGTATTTCAGCGTATGGGCTTTAATGCCACGTCGATTATAGGCGTTATAGTTGTGTGCGTTGTACTGCCTGCCGTGCTTTCACTTGCAATTTCCGAGCTTATGCGTTACAAGGGCTTAATAAAGCTTGGCGACTTAAAAATTGAACTGTAATTACTGTCTAAAGAGGATTGAACCATGAATAATGTAAATCATACTTTACTTTGCGACTACTATGAGCTTACAATGTCGAACGGCTACTTTGAACTCGGAAAGGGTGAGGAAATAGCGTATTTCGACGTATTCTTCCGCAACGTGCCCGATGGTGGCGGTTTTGCCATTATGGCGGGACTTGAGCAGGTTGTTGAGTATATTAAAAATCTTAGGTTCACTGATGAGGACATTGAGTTTTTGCGTTCTAAGAATTGTTTTTCCGAGGGATTTCTTAATTATCTTCGTGACTTCTCGTTTACGGGTGACATTTACGCTGTGCCCGAAGGAACGCCTATTTTCCCGGGTGAGCCAATGATGATTGTACGCGCAAAGGCAATTGAAGCACAGTTTATCGAGACCTTTATACTCCTCTCACTTAACCACCAGTCGCTTATTGCTACTAAGGCAAACAGAATCGTAAGAGCGGCGCAAGGCAGACCCGTGATGGAATTTGGCTCACGTCGTGCGCAGGGAGCTGACGGCGCCGTGCTTGGAGCGCGTGCCGCTTATATAGGCGGCTGTGTTGCAACGGCTTGTACCGAGACCGACAGGGATTACCATATTCCCGCAATTGGCACTATGGCGCATTCTTGGGTGCAGATGTTTGACACCGAGTACGAGGCGTTTGAGGCGTACTGCAAGATGTACCCCAATAACGCAACACTTCTTGTTGACACCTACGACGTAATTCACAGCGGTGTGCCGAACGCTATCAAGGCATTTAAGAATATTCTTCAGCCTATGGGTATAACCAAGTGCGGCATTCGCCTTGACTCGGGTGATATTACTTACCTTAGCAAAAAGGCGAGAAAAATGCTCGACGAGGCAGGACTTACAGAGTGCAAGATAGTTGTGTCCAACTCTCTTGATGAGAATATAATACGCGATATAATTTTGCAGGGTGCAAAGATTGATACCTTCGGCGTTGGCGAGAGGCTTATTACTGCTAAATCGCATCCCGTGTTTGGCGGAGTGTATAAGCTCGTTGCCAAGGAAGAGGGCGGAGAGGTAATTCCAAAAATCAAGATTTCCGAAAACACCGAGAAAATAACCAACCCTCACTTTAAAAAGGTATACCGCCTTTACGATAACGACACGGGTATTGCCGTTGCCGACCTTCTTTGCGTATACGACGAGGTAATTGATGAGAATCAGCCGCTTGAAATCTT
>JAZQRW010000012.1:0-2186 GCA_045629765.1 Eubacteriales bacterium | reverse complement strand
ATTGTTAGAATTACAGCCAGCAAACCAATGGCGAAGATAACAGCTATTGCTGTCTTCTTTCGCTCTAAAATTTTTATCCACACTTTAATGTATATAGGAGGATGGAGTAAACAGTGTGCAAACTCATTTGCCACATATTCTTCTTCAACAACATTTCCGTCACAAGCACCGTTACACAGATGTCCGAAAGCAATATGTCCTTCTTCATGAGCAAGAGCGTACAACTTTTCATCGGCGGTCATTTCCTCGCAGACAAATAACAATTTGCTCTTGCCACATTTGTAAGCAAAAGCCTTTCCTGACTCGGCATATGGAACAAGGTTTAGCGTCTGCAAAAGTGCCCAGACGCTGCTTGCTCGATCTCTTTGGCTATATTCAATTATTTCAAAACCTTGTTGCTCGATAATATAAATAAGATTATCAAGCGTGATTTTTCCAATTCCATATTCAAGCAAAAGATTTTTTGCCCTATATCGAACGTCCTTGATTATGTCCATAGTTATTTATCCTCATTGGTTTGAAATGTTTTGCCTGCAAAAGAAATACCGTTAAAAGTCTTAACTGTAGAATCGCTTTCGTGTTTTGTGCAACGGTTATGCTCAATAGTAAGAACCGTCTTTACGGTATGAACACCTTGTTCGTCAAGCTCGGAAAGCATAGAACAGATTTCATAAAATCTATCGTTGAATATCGTAAGGTCAGCGTCGTAAACCTGCTTGAGATTTAAGAGCTTACATATTTTCAAAACAGTATCGTAAGAGGTGCCGCCGATTCCTTTAGCGAGTGCGTTGGAAAGGGTGCTATATGGAATTCCGCTTGCGTCGGAAAACTTTTTCACGCTCTTATACTGGCGTTTGATTTCATCTCTAATCAACAGAGTAATGCTATCCAATGTATAACTCTCCTTTATAATATCACTATGTCTATATTATATCACCAAATTTCGATATTGTCAATATGTTATTATCCAAATTTGGTGTATAGATTTAACGAAAGAAGTGAGGTGGGCACTCGATGCCCATCCCACTCACTAATTAATTATCATCCTCTCCCAAAGGCAGAAGGAAAGCTTCAGCCATCAACTGTACACCGAGTCGGAAGCCGTAGGAAAAGGCATCGCGCTCGGTGATGCTGTGCATCTCGTTCATGCAGTCCTCGAATTTCTCCAGTGTTTCTTTCTGCTTATCGGTGAGCGTTCCATCCAGTTCTTCTCGATTCCGGGCAACCAACTTTAAGAGTTCCTTCAGCCGTTTGTCGCCACGAGTGCATTGCTCGAAAGGGGATATGTTTCCGTACCATAGTTCGTTGATGATATCCATAATTTTTGTACCTCCTGTTAGCACACAACAATACCACAGAAAGATCCATAAGTCCAGACCTTTTTCGAAAATATAAAATATTTTTTCTCCGCGCTTATTCTTTGTTTTCTCCGTCGCAAATTTTGAAGAGTGAAGCATAAAGAAAATCCGTCATAGACTTTTGGTCCATGACGGATTTTCTTTGCTCGGCTCTTATCAATCGGTAATTTTGTAAACTTCCTTATGACAACGAGCCTTAAAGGTTGCGTTTTTTATTTACATAGTAGTCGTAATAACCTGCGCGTTTTCCGCTTCAATTGTCACTTCGCCAATGCCTGCGGGCACAAAATATGTGTCACCCATATTCATAGCATAGTCCACGCCGTCCACAGTAATGAGTGCCTTACCCTTTATGCACATAACGTGAAGGAAGCTTTCATCTCCAACCTCTACCTTTTTTGCGTTACCGCAAAGGTCATATTTATTTACGGTAAAATATTTGCATTTGGAGATTACCGTTGCGTCATCCGTTTCCTCGCTCTTAACGTGAGCGGGGTCCGTGCTTGCGATAACCGCAAGAGCATCGTCTATATGCAAGGGGCGGAGCTTGCCGTCTGCGCCCACTCTGTTGTAGTCATAAACGCGGTACGTTATATTGGAGTTCTGCTGAATCTCTGCGATAAGTATGCCCTCTCCGATAGCGTGAACCAAGCCGGAGGGAATGAAGTAAGCCTCGCCTGCGTGAACGGGAACGTAGTTCATCATCTTTTCGAGAGTGCCGTCTGCGATAGCCGCGCGAAGCTCGTCGCTTGTGTATTCACCGTTAAGACCGTAGATTATCTTTGCGCCGGGCTTTGCATCAACGATGTACCACATCTCCGTCTTACC
>JAZQRW010000011.1:0-6079 GCA_045629765.1 Eubacteriales bacterium | reverse complement strand
GGGCAGTAACGCTCGTCTCTGCCTGCCTGTGTACAAGTTCCTTCGATGTGATGGTAGCCTGTATACCAAACGTTAGCGTGCTGCTTTTGCATATAGATGAAGTCGCCATCATACTTGCTATCAATCGTGCAATTGAAGTCTTCGTCAATCGTATATGCCGTAAAGGTACAATCGCTGTAGTATACCATTGCGGTGCCGTAACGGCTGGCGTATTGGTAGTTTACAAGAACTCTGCCGTATTTATCAGTAAGGTAAAGATAATCGTTAACAACCTCACCGCAGACGGAGCAAATCTCTCTCATATGAGGAACTGTGTAACCAAGTATCTGAACGTCCTCAACCTTTACCTCGTCACCGTAGCTGTGAGCCTCGTTATTCACACTTACGAACTTATACTCAGTACCGTTTACGGTATAGATATAATAAGTCGTTTCCTTACAGTTGGCATCATCGTCAATGGTGTATCTTTCAAAGGTGTACTCGACGTTACAGGTCTCGATAGCGCAACGGTAGGTAGCGGTGTATACGTTAACTCTTCCGTCAGGATACTGTGTATTATTTTCCTTCTCGTCTTCCTTGTAAACCTGACCCATTAAGCAGTTACCCGCAATGAAGCCTTCGCCGTGAGTGCTGTATGCGGAGCAATTATAGCCACACGCGCACTCGTTGATGCTGATATAAGAGCCACAGTCAGAGGTGATTGCAATCTTTCTCTGTGCCGTCTCGTGATCGGTAGTCTGGTAGCTATCAAATACCTTCTCACATATCTCACATTTCGTTGTGACGATTACACCATCCTCACAGGTAGTGCCCGGAGTCTTAAGAGTAACGACCTTAACCTTGGTGTCCTCGTTGCTATAAGTGTTCTTCTCAACCTTACCGCAAGCCTTGCAGGTATAGGTCATAACACCATCCTCACAGCATACGGGTATCTTGTGGTCGGTAAGTATGTAGTCGTGGGTATCAAAATCTGCGTAGAACTTGCTATCAACAATGCTGTAAATTGCATCAAACGAGTAGCTGTCGCCAGTCTGATTATACTCTGCAAAGGTGCGCTCGGTATCAATCTCTACCTTCAGCACTCCCTCTTCACCAACGTAAACCGTGTAATAAGGAACACTATAGTTGCCACTGAAGCTTACAACGGAATAATATACATAGCCACTACATTCCTCAGTCATCATATATCCCGCAAGATTGTCAAGAGAAATAACGTCTCCCGTGTACATCATACAAGTAAACTTAGTACATACTATGCCATCAAGCTCACAAGACTCAAAGTTATTAAGAGAGTCGTACGATCCGATATTATTAATGTCGAACTTGCTTACAAGATAAAGTTGGCCGTTGTAGCTAACTACTACATACTCACGACCGTAATACTCGTTCTCGTTCTTGGCAACAATCTCGTCGCCCTCTTCGAACTCAACTCTGTCAACCATAGTGTTAATAGAGTTAATCAAATCGTTGGAGTCGGTAGTAACAGAGCCGGTAGCGTTAACTACTAATGCGCCGCTTGCAGTAACCTTGATAACGGTCTGTGTGCTCTGGACGACATAAGGCGCGAGGTCGCCGCTAACGATGCCGCTGTTACCATTGTTATCCACGCTGGGTGCTGAGGTTACGCCGCCTCCGCCGACTACCATATCCTCAACGTCAACTGTGATGCTGAAGGAGATGAATGCGCCGTCCTTATCCGTAGTGAAGCTGATTGATACGCTCTTAAGCATCTCAGCAATAGCAACGATCTGGGCTCTCATAGGATCGGACTCTTCGTTATCGTCAGAGTATTTGGGATTAGCACCATTATCGTAGTACTCGTCCTTGCCCTCGTAGCCGTCACCATTCATATCATTATCGGAGTCCGAATTATTGCTGCCGCCCATCATTTGCATAATATCCATTACGGTAAGAGAACCAAACTGTTCTACCATAGAATCTACCATCTCGGCAAACTGCTCCTCGGTAACCTTGTTATCCTCGCCCGCCATACCGTTTACATAGTCGCAAATCTTCTGTTCGCGAAGCTCGCCGATGAAGTCCTCAACGTCAAATTCCTTATATTCGGGGTCGTTAGCATCACCGGGGTTCATAGTATTGACAACCGTGTTAATATATGCATATACATCCTTAAGGTCAACGCCGATGCTCTTGCAAATATCAGCAAGTTCGCCCTCAACTGTAGCAAAGTCCTTAGTCCAAGTGCTCTTAATCCATTCGGTAAGATCGTAAAGCGCGCCCTCGCCAAATACAAGGTCAAAGATCTCGGCAACGTTCTTATTCATTACAACGTCGTAAATCTCTGGAAGTCTGTCATAGTTAAGAGTGAATACGTAGCCCGTAGCGGTCTCTTCCTTAACGTATACGTACTCCATAATTGCGGCGATAATGCCGTTGATAGGATTGCCGCGAAGCTCCTTGATGCCTGCGATAATATCGTCAAGTCCCTCGCTGTAAAGCTCTTCAAGAACAGGAACAATATCGGCTACCTGCTTAAAGTACTCCTTAGCCTCGGTCTTTGTGAGGTCGAAGTAAATCTCCATTTCGTACTCATCGTCATCAGCATCTGCATCCACGAATACGTAGAGTCCGTAGTCCTTAAGGACAACCTTAGCACTCGCACTAATATTGTTATATTGACCAAAGAAGTTCTCATTGTCGGAAAGGCCAACAATCTTACCCTCACCCTTACCTATAGGATTTCCGTTTTCGTCAACCGTAAGCATGAAGTGAAGAAGTTCAATCTTAATCATTGAGCTATCGGTAAGAGTTTCTGTACCGCCGATTACGTCATAGCTGTTAACGGTAATTGTAACACCGGAAAGGCTTACGTAAAGATTATCAAGTCCTAAAAGACTGTCAATAAGTGTGAAGTAGAAGTTATCCTCAGCCTCAACATAGCCGTTATCAATAGCACCGCACTTAACGCATGCGCCCTCGCTGAAGTTATGTCCGGTAGCATCAACGTAAGAATCCTTATAATTAACGGAGCATGCGGAACAGGTGTGAAGCGTATAGCCCTTAGTCGAGCAGGTAGCTTCGATTACCGAATCAACGTAGCTGTGACCGAGTGCCAATACGTAGTTGCTCTTATAGCTATCGTTACAGTTCTCACATACGTGGTTTGTGTATCCGTTAGCGGTACAAGTAGGTGCAACGGTGGTCGCAGAATAAGCGTGACCGGTGCTCTCTACAACGTTAGTGGTGGTAGTAGCGTGACAACGGTTACAAACTACGATTGTATATCCATCGTTAGAGCAGGTCGGATTATATGTTCTGGTATACGTATCACAGCCAAGCTTCTCGCAAAGCTCCTCCGCAGTCATACGGATAACGGTATACTTAGAGAAATGCTCTACCTCGAATACTGCCTCGCCGTTTACGTATGTTGCGTCAATAGGCTCAACCTCACCGTTGTCTGCAATGTACCATACTACGATATTGTTAGGGTCATCGCCATCCTCAAGAGTATAAGGAACTCTAACAGTCATCTTACCGCCGTTAAAGTCTACGTTACTACCGTTTGCAGTAAGTGTGAAATCGAAAATCGGACTATCACCGATACGATCCTTAACGTCGTCTGCAATTTCAAGAGTACTCTTATCTACTACGTCAGCACCAAGCTGCACGTTATCGGGAAGCTTCTCAAGAAGAGTCTCGTCCATCTGCATAGTAGCATTCTCAAGCTTAAGCTCGGTATTAGCGGTAACGTCACCCTTTGAAACAGCGCCGTTCTCAACCACGAGCTCCTTCTTAGTAGCCTGACACTCTGAACAGGTGTAAACGCCCTCTACCGCTTCACCCCACACGTGAGCGTTAGGATTGATTGGGTATTCCTTCTCGTATGTATCGCCACAAGCACAAGTGTAAACAAGCGCGCCTGCGGTAGTACATGTTGAAGGAGTAATCTCAACCGTATGGTTATGCTGCTGCACGTTGTGCGTTCTGAAAACATCTTTGCCACAGTCAAGACACTTGGTGGTCTCCGTTACAATGTATGTACAATCACTGTTAGCATCTTTTACACGCTCATACTCTGTCCAAGTAGCATTGGTAGTATTATGCTTACCCTTTGCCGCCTGAGTAACGACGGTATAAGAGCTCTCACAGCCGGAGCACTTATATGTTGAATAACCGTGTGTAAGACAGTCTGCTGTCGTAACACTATCCTGATCCAATTCGTACTTATGCGCCGTAGCCTTTACTACCTCACCGTAGGAGTAAGTGCAGCCCTCGTTCTGACATACAAAGACGTTGCTACCGTCCGCCGAGCAAGTCGCGGGTGTAGATAAATCAGCGTCAAGCACGTAGTTGTGTTCAAGAATAGTCGTGAGCTTCTTGTATTCAACGTCACACACCTTACAAGTGCTGAGCGTATATCCGTAAGAGGAGCACGTAGGCTCGCACTTCGTAGTTTCAAAATCATGTCCCTTCGCAGGAATAGGCTCTGAATAGCTGTTTCCGCAGGAGCATGTGTAAAGCTTCGCGCCTGCATTCGTACAGTCAGGCTCAGTCTTTACCATCGTGTAAGAATGCGCCTTCTTTTCGATAGGCTCCGTCTTGGTAGCTTTACACGAGCAGGTAAATGTCTTAACGCCTTCCGTCGTACATGTTGCCTCCTTAGTGACAGTACCCTCATCCCACACGTGCGTATGGCCTTCAGTCTTCTTACAAGAAGCGAATGACATACATAGCACCACGCAAAGAGCAATAAGTGTCACAGTCACTAATACCTTTCTAAGAGTATTCTTCATAAATACCTCCAAAAATTGTGATTATTTACTGATTTAAGCAATTATTCCCATGCTTATATTTTAATTATACCACTGCTAGGCCAATAATTCAACCATTACAGGCAAAAATAATATTTTTTAATACTTAAAAAACTGTTTATAAATTGTGCAAATTGTCACCTCAGTCACATTTTTACAAAAAAAAAGAGCAAAGTCCGACTATTTGCTTCGGACTTCGCCCAATTTTTATTCATTTTCAAATTTCATCAGTTAAACAGCAATTTTCTTAACTCGTCGGTGCTCTCAAGGTAATAATCGCAGTTTTGTCTCATAAAGTCGTTAATGAGCTTTACGTTATGAGCCCAGCCGACAGCCGCAAAGCGCGCGCCGGCGCTCCTCGCCATATCATATCCCGGCTTCAAGTCGTCAACAACCAAAATTTCATCGGGGCGTACACCGTACTTGCTCGCCAAATCGTTAATGCACCAAGGGCTTGGCTTACGGTTTTCCTTAGGAATATCCCAGCCATAAATAACGTCGGGATAAGGTAAGTTATTCTCTCTGTAATCCCTTTCAATATAGCGAGTAAGTGAATGAGATACAACAGCAACCACACCGCCCTGCGCCTTAAAATCGGCGATAATCTCGCTCATACCCTGATATGCCTTAGGCACGACCTTCTCGACAAAGTCCGCCCAATACTTTTCTTCCTTTGCCATCTCCTCTTCACTCATACCAATCTCGTTCTTGAAAAGCGCAATTACACCAGGATGAAAATTCTTCTCAAAAAAACTCTCAAGCGTGTAGTTGCCCACCAAATCGGGATAGTAATCCTCAAGATACGCGATAAAGGAGGGATAATGTATGGTAGCGGTGCTGTTAACCACGGTGTCATCGTGGTCAAGAACCAAAATCTTAAAGTTCATATTTACACCTTCATATTCATAAACGTTATTTTCGGAGTGATAGGACGTCCGTGGCTGTCCTCAACGACAATCGAGCGATTGTGCGTTAGCAGCTTCCACATATTCTCATCACCGCCGAATGAAATCTCGCGAAGGCTCTCACAGCCTGAAAATACGTCCTCATCCTCAAGCTCTGTAACGCCCGCAGGTATTGCAATACGCATAAGTGACGTACAGCCTGCAAAGGCGTCAAAGCCTATTGATTTAGTGCCGACAGGTAGTATCACAGAGGCGAGCGAGGTGCAGTTTTTAAATGCACATCTGCCAATTTTGCTAAGTTTAGTTGGCATTTCGACATATTTTAGCGACCTGCACCCCTCAAACGTAGACTCATCAATCATCGCCATATTGCACGAGAGCTTAACCGACTCAAGCGCAAAG
>JAZQRW010000010.1:0-2258 GCA_045629765.1 Eubacteriales bacterium | reverse complement strand
AGTGCCGAACACGTTCTTCGCGGGCTCGCCAAAAATGTTCTTGTTGGATGCGGACCAGGTGTCAGTAACCTCAGCCATGTTGGATGAGGGGGTGATAGGGTAGATAGCAGCTACCTCTGTGAACGCGTAAGAAACGTGCGCCGCAGAAGTGTTACCATCCATAGAAATTTTCTTTCTTTCTATCATGGGTAAGTCCTCCATATAAAAATTTTTTGATTATCTTAATTAAATGACGGAAGTATTCCCTTCCAACTGATAATTATAGCACAAATATTTATAAAAGTAAATAGTTTTAGCAAATAATATTAAAAATATTGATAAATTTTTGTCAAAGTTCGGATTATTATTAATTATTGACTAGTCCTGCAGCTTTTTCACCGCCGCGCGGTATCCATCTTTATCCGTGACAATGTTGAGCGCATCGAGAAGCGCGTTTGCCGTCATATCCGTCGGTAAATCCAGGCGCCTTGCCAGCTCTGCTCTTCTCTCGGTAGCACTGTTACATCCCGAAAATTTGTCCAAAAAGAAGTCAACCTTAGTCACGGCTTTGTCACACTGACGCTCGAATATTTCAACACGCCCCCCATCTACAACGAATGGTGCTAATGCGACCTCAAGCTGTGCGCGTGACATACCCTCGACACCAAGGTATCCCTCCTTAGACATAGATTTTTTCCGTCTTTCCTTGCCTACTATCTGCGGAATATACGCGTTATACACCTTATCCCTTGGTAAAATCGAGCATAGAAAATTTCTTATTTGCCTGCCGCCCGCATCGGAATCCGTAAGAATAATTGCCCCCTTTGCTCCCAATTTTTTAATAAGGCTTTGTTTTTCCCTAGCGTTAAAGATTGAAAAACCGCCGACGTATATCACACTCGCATCAAAAATCTGTAAAAGAGTATTCTTATCATACTTGCCCTCGACGAAAATCGGCAGGGCAATTTTCTTTTTCGTTATACTCATTTTGAACGCCACCTTTCACACAAATCAGAAAGAGGACACTCGTGACATCTTGGAGCACGTGCAGAACACACGTCTCTACCAAAATTAACGATTCTGTGACAAAAATCCGCGCTCTCAACGGGATCAATAAGCTCAATCAATATCTTCTCGATTTTAACAGGATCGCGCAGTCCGTCCTTGTACATTCCAAGTCTGCCGCAAATACGCATGCAATGCGTGTCGCATACGACCGCCGCTTCACCAAAAACGTCGCCAATCAGTAAATTTGCAATTTTTCTGCCAACACCGGGCAGCTTCAACAGCTCGTCCATACTGTTCGGCAAAACACCATTATATTGCTCAACCAGCATTTGCGATGCCGATTTTATATTATCAGCCTTCATTCTGTAAAGTCCGCAAGGCTTAATTATTTTCTCAATTTCATCAATAGAGCCGTACGCCATAGCCTCTGCATTCGGGAATTTTGTAAACAATTCTTTACAAACCGTGTTAACTCTGGCATCAGTACACTGCGCGGATAGTCTACCCATAACCATAAGGCGCCATGCATCACCATCGTATTCTAGTGCACAAGAAGCATCGGGGTATATCTCCTTCAATCTATCTACTATGAGCGACATTCTCTCTCTTTTTTCTTTTTTTGTCATTTGTACTCCATAAAGAAATAAAATTAGTTTTACCCTGCACCCGTGAGAAATTATTCACAAAGTGCTCTCTCAATAAGTGTCGTGCTTAATCTTAATGATAGCCCCATGATAGTATCAAAATCACCTTCGTATTTAACGACAAATCTTCCGCCCTCACCTTGTATTCCGTAAGAGCCTGCCTTGTCCATAGGCTCACCCGTGTCAATATATTGCCATATTTCTTCGTCTGTAAGCTGTTTAAAATACACGCGCGAGCTTGCAACTCCGCTATAGCATTTTCCTCTGTAGTGAACCGCAATACCGGTGTGAACGTTATGCGCCCTGCCCGATAATGAACGCAACATATTAAAGGCATCCTCACGGCAAACAGGCTTTCCCAAAGGAACGTTATCAAGCTCCACTAAGGTGTCTGACGATAAGACTAAAGCATCTGTATATTCGTCTGCTATCGGCTCGCCTTTTCTAACCGCGAGAAGCTCAACGCCCTCTCTTGGCATCACATCGTGCGGAAGTGTTTCATCAACCTCTTTAGTTATAATTTCAAAATCTTTGCATATTTTTCCGAATAATTCGCGTCGCCTCGGTGATTTTGAAGCAAGAATTACAAGTCGGAGGCCAAGCGGTCTTAGGAAGACAATTAATTAA
>JAZQRW010000009.1:0-4335 GCA_045629765.1 Eubacteriales bacterium | reverse complement strand
CAGTTTCACAAGTACGATAATATTAAGATGTATAATGATATTAGTTGTTTGGATTATCTGATTTATCAACTTCAATTCATAAGTAGCAAGGTAATCGACCAGATAAATAAAGAGAAACAAAACAGGCAGTTGTATGATGCTTATTTGCGCGAAATAAGATCGTTAAAAGATTTAGGTGAATTTTCGGCTGAAATAGGAAAGTTGAAATACGAAAAAGTTATAGCTACCGAAAGAAAATTAATAAAGCAAATCGCATACTTAAAACCTCCATATACAGATTTTAAAATTCAAGTTTGTTTGTGTTGTTCAAAAATTAATGGCAATACTTATACTAGCAAAAGTAATGTTTATAATGCGGAACAAATTTTCAGTATAGTGAAAAGACTGAGAAACCGTAACGGCGTCTTTTATAATGATCGAGAAATATGGAATTCGATTTGCCGAGTTGAGAGAGGAAAAGTGTCGAATAAAATGCGATTTTCCATATACAAAAGAGACGGTTATCGTTGCAGAAAGTGCAAAGTGCCTCAAGCATATGCACAGTTAGAGGTTGATCACATCATTCCAATAGCAAAGGGTGGAAAAAGTACATACGATAATTTGCAAACGCTTTGTCAAAAGTGCAATGCAGAGAAAGGCGATAAGGTTTATTAAGGAAATCTGTTCCGGATAAAGAAAGCTCATTGCGTTAAACGCTCATTTTGATAGAGAACTGTCACAACGGTGACTGATAGCGAACACAAAGTCTCCGGGCATTACAAATTAAATATCGACATAGCAAAAGGACGGCTCAATTTGAGCCGTCCTTAATATTTAATGTTAGATTATTCGTTTGTTTCCTTTGTCTCGTCCTTGGTTTCGCACTTTTTCTTTATCATTCCGCAAAGGATAGTGAAGAAGAATGATGCGATACAGCCGAGGATTGCGCCGAGAAAGTTGAAGAACATAGTGAGTCCGCTACCCAAGGGCGTGTTGATTATCAGCATAATAACCGTTGAGATAACGAAGCCAATTACGGCGTGGGTTACGACTGAATACGCCTTGTTAAGCAGTACATTCATAACCTTGCCAAGCAAAAGAACGGTTATCACCATCGTGATGCCTAAGGGGAGGATAACCGACAGGCGCAGGTGCGAGATGCCCTCATTCATCGGCTGATATAGACCGATAAGCAAAATTAACGACGAGGAACTAAGTCCCGGCACGATAAAGCTGAGTCCCCAGATTGCACCGCAGAGTGCAAAGGAGAAAATTGACGGCTCAATCGAGAACGAGTAGCTTGTGTTAAGCAGTAAAAGAATGGGGAGCATAACTGCAAGGGCTACGCCGAGGGAGATGTATGAGAACTTATTGCGTCCGCGCTCACCTGCCTCGGAGAAGAGCTCGGGGATAGTGCCGACGATAAATCCGACGAAGATAAAGGTGATAAGCGATGGGTTAAGCTGCATCAATTTATCAACTGCGCCCGAGAGCCCCACAAAGCCGATAAATACGCCGATAAAGAACGAGAGAAACATCAAAAAGTGCTTTTTAATACCGCCCTTAATGTCGTTCAAAAGCTCAAGAATAGGGCGATACATACCGAATGCGACGCACAAGGTTCCTCCGCTGATGCCGGGCAGAATTGCTCCGATACCGACGAGAATGCCCTCGAATATCCAGATTATTATCTGAAGGATTTTATTCTTCGATATTGTTTGCTTCATTTTTGTTTTTCCTTACCAAATTTTTGATAGTAGCTAAATCAATCTGCGAAAGTATTACGGCAACGAGCACGATAAAGCAGCCTAAATACTCACGTACCGAAAGCGTCTTACCAAGGAAGAGCGCTGTGCCGATAATGCCGAACACCGACTCGAGCGAGAGAACGATTGATGCGGCGGATGGGTTGACACCCTTTTGACCGATAATCTGGAGCGTGTAGGCAATACCGGAGGACACAATACCAAGGTATACGACGGGAAGTATGCTTGCGCCGACGAGGTCAAGGTGTAAGCCGCCATCGAATATAAGAGCGAGTATTGCGTTAAACACCGATGCGGTTAAGAACTGTATACAGGAGAGCCTGATACCGTCAACTCGCGGTGAGAAGTAGTCGATAAACAGTATGTGAAGTGGGAAGAGCAATGAGGAAATCAGCACCAGCATATCTGACGGAACTACGCTTAAATCCTCGCTGATACAGAGAATATAGAAGCCCACGACGGAAATAACAACGCTAATCCAGATGTTAACGCCGGCTTTTTTCTTGATAGCGAGCGCGTACACAGGAACTAATATTACGTATATTGCGGTGATGAACGCCGCTTTACCGCCGTCAGTACCACCGTTTATGCCTAACTGCTGGAATGCAGATGCAACTGCGAGAATTACACCGCAAAGGGCTCCGCCGAGTAGCTCTTGTTTTGTAAAATCTATGCCTCTTTTTGATACAAGACGGCGGTTGCCGCCGCGAATTTTGTCAAACACGGCGATGACGGGTAATAAGAAGATACAGCCGAGTATGCTCCGGCTCATTCCGAGAGCAAATGCAGGCACTCCCGACGCTGCATCCTGAGCCGCAAAGGCAAAGCCCCATAGCATTGCCGCAAGCAAAAGAAGTAGTGGTGAGGTGATTTTGCTTTTATTCATTATACAAAGTGTCTTTTCCTTAATTTTTTCCTTATTATTTTATCATTATAGTAGGTAAATGTCAATAGTAGGTCTTAAAGAACAATCATTTTTGGGGTTGACAGGGCGGATAGTAGAAAATATTTACATAAATTTGTGTGTTTTATACAAGTGGAAAAAACTCTGCCCCAAAATAAGCGAAAATCAGTTTTGTCAAGATGGAGTTTTTAACAAAGTTTTTGCACTTTTTTGTATAAAACTATGAAAAATGTTGATTGTACGCGATACATGAAAACACAAGATATAGTGTATTAAGTGTTGACATAACACTATATATAGTGTATAATAAGTTCACGCGCTCCGAAAATAGAGAAAGTGCGCGGATGTTGAAAATGACGTCTTTTATGAGGGAAAACAAATGAAACTAATTAAGAGAAATGGCGCAGAGGTTGTATTTGAAACCCAGAAAATAGTTGCCGCAATTACTAAAGCGAATAACGCCGTAGACGAAGAGTATAGAATAAGTGAGAAGCAGATAAACTCGATTGCCAAGCAGGTTGAGAAGGCTTGTCTTAAGATGAAGCGCTCCGTTGGTGTTGAGGAGGTTCAGGATCTTGTTGAAAGACAATTGATGAAGACAGGCTCATTTGTCCTTGCTAAAACATATATTACCTACAGATACTCACGTGCTCTCGTTCGTAAATCGAATACTACAGACGATAAGATTTTATCGCTTATCGAATGCAATAATGAGGAAGTAAAGCAGGAAAATGCTAATAAAAATCCGACTGTAAACAGCGTACAGCGTGACTATATGGCGGGTGAAATTTCAAAGGACTTGACACGTAGATTACTCTTGCCTGAGGATATTGTAAAGGCACACGAGGAAGGACTTATTCACTTCCATGACTCCGACTATTTCGCTCAGCACATGCACAACTGTGACCTTGTAAACCTTGAGGATATGCTACAGAACGGTACGGTTATCAGTGGTACTATGATTGAGAAGCCGCACAGCTTCTCCACCGCTTGTAATATTGCAACACAGATTATCGCCCAGGTTGCTTCAAACCAATACGGCGGTCAGTCAATAAGCTTAACGCACCTTGCGCCCTTCGTAAATATCAGCCGTGAGAAAATTCGAGCGACTGTAAAAGAGGAGCTTGCGGAGGTCGGAATTGCCGACGAGCAGGCTATTAACAAAATCACCGAGTCAAGACTTCGCGACGAGGTTAAGCGTGGTGTACAGACTATCCAGTACCAGGTTGTTACTCTTCTTACCACAAACGGACAAGCTCCGTTTATCACCGTATTTATGTATCTTGGCGAGGCTAAGGACGAGCAGGAAAAGAAGGATTTGGCTCTCATCATTGAGGAAACTCTGCTTCAAAGATACAAGGGTGTTAAGAATGAGGCGGGCGTATGGATTACTCCTGCATTTCCAAAGCTTATTTACGTTCTTGAAGAGGATAACGTAAGAGAGGGAAGCAAGTATTACTACCTCACCAAGCTTGCCGCTAAATGTACCGCTAAGCGTATGGTTCCTGACTACATCTCCGAGAAGATTATGCTTGAGAGCAAGGTTGATAAGAACGGAGAGGGGCATTGCTATACCTGCATGGGTTGTCGTAGCTTCTTGACACCATTTATCGACGATGACGGAAAGCCTAAGTATTACGGCAGATTCAATCAGGGTGTAGTTACAGTAAACCTTATAGATATTGC
>JAZQRW010000008.1:0-4208 GCA_045629765.1 Eubacteriales bacterium | reverse complement strand
TTCCTTAATGAGATCCATAATCTGCACTGAGGTTACGGTATCGAGCGCACCTGTAGGCTCGTCTGCAAGCAGAATTTCGGGGTCATTAACGAGCGCACGTGCGATAGCAACTCTTTGACACTGACCGCCTGAGAGCTGATTTGGCTTCTTATAATACTGATTTGCAAGTCCCACTCTATCGAGCGCAAGCTTAGCCTTTGCAATTCTTGTTTCCTTGTCAAGACCTGCGATAGTGAGCGCAAGCTCTACGTTGCCGAGTATGGTCTGGTGAGGAATGAGGTTGTAGCTCTGGAAGATAAAGCCTACTCTGTGGTTTCTGTACACGTCCCAGTCTCTGTCGGTAAAGTCCTTCGTACTCTTGCCGCTGATAACGAGGTCACCATCGGTGTAGTGGTCAAGTCCGCCAATGATGTTAAGTAGTGTGGTCTTACCGCAGCCGGACGGACCGAGTATCGAAACGAATTCCTTTTGCCTAAAGGAGATTGAAACACCCTTTAAGGCATGCACCGTTTCCGAGGAGGTTATGTAGTCCTTTTTAATTGAATTTAATTCAAGCATTGTAGTTCCTCTATGATTTTGTTTTGCACTTTATTATACACCTTTTTTCGCATAATTTTATATCTTTTTTTCGTGCAAAATGTAAATAATATATAAACTTACCTATTTTTTACAAATATTTTGAAAATTTGCGCCTAAGTATTGTAAAAAAAATGAAAGTATGATAGAATATCAGTAACATTTTTAAAGACGAAAGGAATTTTATAAAAATGGAAAGAAAAGATATTGACGCAAAGTATAAATGGGACTTGTCTGTAATTTATAAGGACGAGGAGGCGTTCTTCGTTGATTATAAGAAGGCGGAGGGCTTGATTTCAGACTTTGCAAAGTATGAGAAGCTCATCAATGCCTCAGCACAGGGACTCTATGATACTCTCGTTGCTATGAGCGAGCTTGAAACTCTTATCTCTAACCTTTGGGAGTATGCCGGTCTCAACTTCTACGTTGATACGACCAACAACGCATTCCAGTCACTCTCTGCAAGAGTGCGCAGCCTTGCCGTAAAGGCGGGAACTGCATCATGGTTCGTTACCCCTTATATTTTAAGAATTGATACAAAGACTATCGATAAGTGGTTCTCAGAGCTTCCCGCACTTGAGGATTACCGTCGCACTGTATTCGATATTCAAAGAACCAAGCCTCACACTCTTTCCGATGAGTGCGAGCAGCTTATGTCAAAAATGGGCGATTGCCTTGGTGCAAGCAGCGAGACCAGAAGCATCTTTGAGAACTCCGACCTCAAGTTCGGTAAAATCAAGAATGCAGAGGGCAAGATGGTTGAACTTACCGACACAAACTACGTGTCATTCCTGCGCAGCACCGACAGACGCGTGCGCCAGAGCGCATTCCGCACTCTTTACAAGACGTACGAGCAGTTTGGTAACACCTTTGCTACTATGTACAACAATCACGTAAAGGAAAAGACCACTCTTGCAAAGGTTAGAAACTTTAAGAACTCGATTACCGCATCTACCTTTAACGACGAGGTAACTCCCACTATTTACAATAACCTTATTAACGCCGTAAACAAGGGGCTTAAGCCTCTTTATGAGTACTACGAGCTTAAGCGTGAGATGCTCGGAGTTGGCAAGCTCCATCTTTATGACGTATACACCCCTCTTATCAGTGAGTTTAATAAGGAATACACCTACGAGGAGGCTGTTGAGGAGGTACTCGCTACCGTTGGCGTTTACGGTGAGGAGTATTACAACGCACTTAAGGCAGGTCTTACTGAAAAGGGTTGGGTAGACGTATTCCCATCTCGCGGTAAGCGCGGCGGTGCGTTTAGCGCAGGCTCTGCTACTACCGAGCCTTATATTCTCCTTAACTTTAAGGGCAACTACGACGACGTTTCCACCCTTGCGCACGAGGCAGGACACTCAATGCACTCATACTTCTCACGTAAGTATCAGCTGCCGCACAACTCGAATTATACTATCTTCGTTGCTGAGGTTGCATCTACCGTAAACGAGCTTCTTATGTCCCACAGAAAGCTTCGTGAGTCTACCTCACGCGAGGAGAAGATGTACATTCTTAATCAGCTTATGGAAACCTATAAGGGCACGCTTTACCGCCAGACAATGTTTGCGCAGTTCGAGAGGGATATGCACGCTCTTTGCGAGAAGGGGGAGCCTCTTACCGCCGAGGTGCTTAATGGCAAATACTATAAGATAGTTAAGAAATATTTTGGCAAGGACGTTGCCTGTGACAAGCAGATTGCATACGAGTGGATGCGTATTCCACACTTCTACACCAGCTTCTACGTATACAAGTACGCTACATGTATTTCTGCGGCAACCGCTATTGCAAAGCGTATTGAGAACGAGGGCGAGGCGTACGTATCTAAGTACATCGACTTCTTAAAGTGCGGCGGTTCTAAGTCACCTCTTGAGAGCCTTCTCGTTGCCGGTATTGATATGACCGACCCGGAGGTTATCAATAGCGCGATTGATGAGTTTGCTTCCTGCGTTGCTCAGTTTAAGGAGCTTCAGAACTCATAATTCACAAAATCCATACAAATAGGAGAACATTATGAAATATACACTTTACGGTGACGGTATTCACGATGATACCGATGCTATTCAGGAGCTAATTGACACATATTCTTATGCATCACTTCCTATGCCACAGGTGCACTATTTGATTTCAAAACCGCTGATTTTGCGCTCGAAATGTAAACTAAAGTTGCCAAGATTTGCAGAAATCCGCCTTGCTCCCCAGTCCAACTGCGTTATGATAACGAACGAGATGAAGGACGGACCCGGCATACGCGGCAGCTCAAAGCTATTCTGCTACCTTGAGAATCATTTGCCTGATTTCACGGTTGAGAATATTGCTATTGAGGGCGGAATCTGGAACTTTAATAACAAGGAGCAGCATCCTAATCAGATAGGCAAATACGGTTGTGAGGGATACCTCGAGGGATACAGCGGCTTTGGTATGCTCTTCTACAACGTAAAGAATTTTACGCTTGAAAACCTTACCTTAAAGGATCCGGTTAATTTTGGCGTTAATATGGATACCGTGTCCTATTTCAACGTTCACGATATTACCTTTGATTACAACGACGGTAATCCTTATCAGAGCAATATGGATGGTATTCACGTCGTTGGTCACTCGCACCACGGCAGAATTACGGGACTCTATGGCACGTGCTACGACGATATAGTTGCGCTTAATGCTCACGAGGGCTCGTGTGGCCCTATTAGTGACGTTACTGTTTCGGGTATTTATACCTCAGAGTCGTATAGCGCTGTACGCTTGCTCACGGCTTCTCCAAGGTGCCCGATTAGCAATATCCATATTTCCGACGTTTACGGCACGTTCTATCATTTTGGTATCGGACTTATGAATTACTATGACACGGGTGAGTACGGAATACTCGAGAACGTAACGATTGACAACGTGTATGCCTCACATTCCAGTCGTGATAAGGTTAAATTCTACCTGGTACACGATTACAGGAAGTATGGAATTGTTGATGTTGGCGATTGGGTTAAGGTTAAAAATCTTAAGATTTCTAACCTACATAGGAAGGAGAGCGTTGATGCAACGCCTACTATCTGGTGCTTTGAGGGAACAACGATAGAAAATCTTATTTTAGATAACATCACCTCGGAAAATTTGACGGGGATAGGAAATATGCCTCTTTGCGAGATTAACTCGGAGGTGAAGAACCTCGTAGCGTCAAATCTTCGTGAAGACGGTAAAAGCATTTCTTTAAATTAAAATTAAAAATAAAAAAGCCTGCCAAGAGAACTTAAGTGTCCTATTAGCAGGCTTTATGCTTTTTATTATGGATTTAAGAACCAAATGATTATGTAAAGAAGGATTGCGAACGGCGCGCACATAAGAAGGATAAGAAGTCCGGTTGTTATTTTGTCATAAATCTCTTTTTTTCTTACAAGTGCAAGGTCTGCCTCATCTCTGTCAAGCACGACAACCTCTTCGGCAGCCTCCGCAACCTCTTCGGCAGCCTCCGTAACCTCTTCTGCAGCCTCCGTAACCTCTTCGGCAGCCTCTGCAACCTCTTCGGCAGCCTCCGCAACCTCTTCGGCAGCCTCCGTAACCTCTTCGTCAGCTTCGACAAGCTCTTCGGCAGCTTCGCCAACGTCTTCGGCAGCCTTCGCAACCTCTTCGGCAGCTTCGCC
>JAZQRW010000007.1:0-10301 GCA_045629765.1 Eubacteriales bacterium | reverse complement strand
CCGGAGGGACATAGCTACGAGTACAATTCCGATAAAGAAATTTACGTATGTACACGTTGCGGTGTTGAAAGCACTAAGGGCGTTGACGGTAACTTCATTATGGAGGACTTCTCCAATGTTGACGGTTACAGTGACTTTGAAAATATGCTTAAATACGGTAATTTCGCAGTAGGCTTCTATAACAAGTCCTGCTTCAGAACTGTAGATGTTTACGTTATAATTAACTACGTTGACGCTGAAAATACGGGTGTATGGCTTGAGGTTGACTACGAAAGACATTACGTAAATAACGGCTACAACGACAAGTACGGCTGCTATGACACCGCTTACGGTAAGGTCGTTATCGATAACGAGTCACTCGTTGAGGCTATTCAGAATGAGGGAATCGGTTATAGTGAAATTGACAGCATCTCGATAGCATTTAACTACTACGAGGCTGATAATATGTATCTTAACGAGATTCTCACGGTTTATACTAAATAATTAACCACTATGGGAAGGATTGCTTCGGCAATCCTTCCCGCTTTTTCTTTTTATATAATAAAATAAATAGACAAAATTTACTCTTTTCTATTGCTTTATTTTAATAAATATGGTATGATAATTCTAAAGAGGTGATTATTATAATTAACTTACAGCTTATAAGAGAAAACGGCGACGTTAAATTCAAGGCGCACGGCTTTGAGATTGACGAGACCTACAACGGTGAGTACGAGCCCGGTGACAAGTTCAGAATTGAGCTTTGCGACACCGAGTTTATTAAGGTAAAGCTTGATAGGACACTCGCTGAATCTATTATTTACGTACCTGACGGCACATTTGATTTTGTAGTTCCTACGGGCTACGAGCTTCGCGCCTGCTACGGCACAGAAGCGTTCAAGGGTGATAACCACAGGATTATGGTTTCCGAGCCGTCCGAGGCGGAGATTTATGAGCAAAGGCTTATTTCTCTCAACTCACATGACAGACACAACGTGCCTAAGTATTATCCGCACGCTGTAGCCAATTTTGTTACGCGCGAGGACCCCTGCTTCTTTGAGCGTAACGCTATCGACGGCGTATGCGATAACTCGAGCCACGGTGTATTCCCATATCACTCGTGGGGAGGCGGACTTCGTGAGGACCTTGAGTTCGACGTGCACTTCGGCACCGAGGTTGATGTATCAAGAGTAGTTCTGTTCTTGCGTGCAGATTTCCCGCACGATACGTATTGGAAAGAGGTTGACATCGAGTTCTCCGATGGTACCAGAGTACATAAGGAGCTACAGGGTACAGCAGAGGGACAGGAGCTTGTCCTTGACGAGCCTAAGAGGACCGAGATGGTTCGAGTAACCGGACTTAAACAGCAAAGACTTGCTGACGGCTCACTCTCATTTGCGGCGCTGTCGCAGATTGAAATTTACGGTAAATATAATAAAAAGGAGATAGAAGGAATGGAAGTTAGAGACGCTGCTAATGCAAAAGACGTCAAGTATTACACTACGGATAGACTCAGAGAGGAGTTCCATATTGCTAACCTCTTTACTAAGGATAACGTAAGAATGGTTTATAGCCACATCGACAGAATTATCGTAATTGGTATGATGCCCGTGTTCCAGGTATTGAAACTCGAGGCGGGCAAGGAGCTTGCCGCTGATTACTTCTTACAGAGAAGAGAGCTTGGCTGTATCAACGTTGGCGGTGAGGGTGTTATCACCATTGACGGTGTTGAGTACCATATGAATCCCAGAGACGGTATCTACGTTGGTATGGGTAACAAGGAGCTTACCTTCCGCAGCACAGATCCCGAGCATCCTGCAAAGTTCTATATGACCTCTTGCCCTGCACACACATCTTACCCCACTGTTAAGATTGACATTACCAAGGCGCGTAAGGTTCCTTGCGGTAGCGTTGAGGATTGCAACAAGAGAGTTATCAACCAGTACATACACCCCGAGGTTATGAAGTCCTGCCAGCTTGCTATGGGACTTACACAGCTTGAGGTTGGTTCTAACTGGAACACGATGCCATCGCACACTCACGACAGACGTATGGAGGTTTATTTCTATCTTGATATGGATAGAAACGACGCGGTATTCCATATGATGGGTGAGCCTAAGGAGACAAGACACATCGTTATGCACAATGAGGAGGCAGTAATTTCTCCCTCTTGGTCAATCCACTCGGGCGTTGGTACTAAGAACTATTCATTTATCTGGGCTATGTGCGGTGAGAACCAGGAGTTCACTGATATGGACCATATTGAAACTAAGGAATTAAGATAAAGGAGATATAAAAATGGCAGACACAAAGATTTTTGACCTTACCGGTAAGGTTGCACTCGTAACCGGCGCATCCTACGGTATCGGCTACGCTATTGCTAAGGGTATGGCTAAGGCAGGCGCTAAGATTGTTTTCAACGACATTAAGCAGGAGTTCGTTGACAGAGGACTTGCTTCCTATGCGGCAGACGGCATCGATGCTACCGGCTACGTTTGCGACGTAACCGACGAGGACGCAGTTAACGCAATGGTTGCACAGATTGAGCGTGAGGTTGGCGTTATCGACATTCTCGTTAACAACGCAGGTATCATTAAGAGAATTCCTATGATTGAGATGAAGGCTTCTGAGTTTAGACAGGTAATAGACGTTGACCTTAACGCTCCCTTCATCGTATCCAAGGCGGTTCTTCCTTCTATGATTAAGCAGAAGTCGGGTAAGATTATCAACATCTGCTCTATGATGAGTGAGTTCGGCCGTGAGACCGTTTCCGCTTACGCTTCCGCTAAGGGCGGTCTTAAGATGCTTACCAGAAATATTGCGTCTGAGTACGGTCAGTACAATATTCAGTGTAACGGCATCGGCCCGGGTTACATCGCTACTCCTCAGACTGCTCCTCTTCGTGAGCCTCAGGCTGACGGTTCTAAGCACCCCTTCGATAGCTTCATCACCGACACCAAGACTCCCGCAGGCAGATGGGGCGATCCCGAGGATCTTGCAGGTCCTGCAGTATTCCTTGCTTCAAATGCTTCCGACTTCGTTAACGGACAGATTCTCTACGTTGTCGGCGGTATCCAGGCATACTTCGGTAAGCAGCCATCGTGATAGGCATTACGCTTAACCTACAATAAATATTTTAGGGCTGACACCATATCGGTGTCAGCCCTTTTGCTTTTAAAAACAAAAAATCTGCACAGTGCGTGCAGATTTTTTTATAACCCTTGCTAAAAATTGCGCAAAGGCAGGTGTTTTTATGAAGAAGCGATGAACGACATATTGTGTGGTGAAACTCTGCACTGGTCGAGGTACTTCTGCAGGTTACGAGGCTTCTTGATATAAGTCAGGTCGAAGTCCCATCTACCCTGTACGTCTACTTCTAAGTGACCGTACTGGAAAATTCTACCCCAGAAGGGTCTGTGAAGGTGAACTGAAAGTACGCCGGCAAACAACGATACTCTCTCATGCTTACTAAGCACGCCCCAATATTTCACAACCTTGTCGTCGTAAAAGTCAAATCTCGTGAACTTAAGCTTAATCATATCTATAAGCATAACGAATAGAGGTATTATAAGCCAAAAGAACAGGACTCTTTTCCAAGTTACAGCAGCCCATAAGCTCTTCCTTGCGGTAAAATTAGGTCTCATCTGCTAACCTCCTACAATTTACTAGTTACATTATAATATTTAGTTAGCATTTTGTCAATACCAAATTATTAACTTGTATTAAAAAGTGCGCAAAAAATGATATAAAAGTGTTATTTTCGCTCGTTCTTACGCATATTTTGTACTGATGGCTGTTGACATAAGTGATAATAAGTGATAAAATTATAAGCAATAATGAAAGAGGTGTACTATGAGAGTTTTAATGATTAACGGAAGTCCTAAGGATAATGGAAATACTGCTACTGCACTTAATGAAATGAAGTCTGCTTTTGACAAGTACGGTGTTGAGGTTGATTATTTTCATATAGGTAGTGAGGCGATCCACGGCTGTGTCGGCTGCGGCACGTGCTATAAGAACGGTAAGTGCTTTATGGACGACTGCGTAAACGATTTAGCGTCGCGTCTTGAGGCGAGTGATGGAATGGTTATCGCCTCGCCCGTATATTATGCTGCGCCAAATGGCACGCTTATTGCGCTTCTTGACAGACTTTTCTACAGCACTCGCTTTGATAAGAGAATGAAGGTAGGTGCGTCTGTTGCGGTTGCGCGTCGTGGCGGCTGCTCTTCAACCTTTGACCAGCTTAATAAGTATTTTACAATCTCGGGAATGCCCTTGGCTTCCAGTCAATATTGGAATAGCGTACACGGTGCAAAGCCGGGGGAGGCAGAGGGCGATCTTGAGGGACTGCAGACTATGCGTACACTTGCCGAGAATATGGTTTTCCTTATGCGTAGTATAGAGCTTGGCAAGGAGAGGTACGGTCTTCCCGAGAGGGAGAAGCCGCTTCGCACAAACTTTATAAGACAGCTTTAATTTTAAAATCAAGAAGAGCGGGCAAAAACCCGTTTTTCTTTTTGCTTTTTCCCCTTGCATAATAGTGAGATATGTGATAGAATATATATATGATAAAATGCCGTAATAGGCGACCAATTGAGGTAATATATGAGAAAAACGAAAATTATATGTACGATAGGCCCTGCGAGTGATAACGAAAAGACTTTGACACAAATGTGCCTTAACGGTATGAACGTTGCAAGGCTTAACTTCTCGCACGGAACTTATGAAGAGCATAAGGAAAAGATAGAGCTTATCAAAAAGGTGCGCGACAAGCTTGGTATGCCTATAGCTATCATGCTTGATACCAAGGGCCCCGAGTATAGAATAAAGACGTTCCGTGAGGGTAGAATAGCTCTTGCTGACGGTGCGAGCTTCACGTTCACGACGGACGATGTTGAGGGTGATGAAACCAGGGTATCCGTGTCGTATAAGAGTCTTAACAAGGAGCTTTGCTGCGGCGATGTGATTTTGCTAAACAACGGCTTGGTGTCGTTTAAGGTAGAGTCGATTTCGGGCAATAATATCAATTGCGTAGTAGTTCACGGCGGAGAGCTTTCCAACAGAAAGAGCATGTCCTTCCCCGGTAAAGTTCTAAAGCAGACATATCTTTCCGAGCAGGATAAGTCCGATTTACTATTTGGTATTGAAAACGACGTTGATTTCGTTGCTGCATCGTTCGTCTCATCATACGACGACATCAAGAGCGTGCGTGATTTTCTCGATGCAAATGGCGGTCGTGACATAGATATTATCGCTAAGATTGAGAACAGAGCAGGCGTTGATAACATTGAGGATATTTGTAAGGTTTCTGACGGAATAATGGTTGCAAGAGGCGATCTCGGTGTGGAAATTCCATTTGTCGAGGTGCCATCGGTGCAAAAATATTTGACTAAAAAGTGTCGTTTGCTCGGCAAGCGCGTAATTACCGCTACTGAGATGCTTGAGTCGATGATTAACAATCCACGCCCGACCCGTGCAGAGATTTCCGATATTGCAAATGCGGTTTACGACGGTTGCTCAGCAATTATGCTCTCGGGTGAAACTGCCGCAGGTAAGTATCCCGTTGAGGCTCTTAGCTCTATGGCGGAGATTGCTGAATTTACCGAGCGCAATATAGATTATAAGCAGTGGTTTTTGGCTACTGAATTTAAAATCAGGAGCAACCTTGACGCTGTTTCTCATGCGACCTGTGCTATGGCTGTTGGCACGGAGGCTAAATGCATTGTTGTAAGCTCTCTTAGCGGTATGACAGCAAGAATGGTTAGCCGTTTTCGCTGTCCGGTTGACATTATTGGTATGACGACTAACGATAGAGCTTACAGAAAGCTTAATCTTAGCTGGGGTGTCACCCCCGTTATGACGATTGAGTATCCCTCGCCTGAGGTAATGTATTACGAGGCGGTTGATAAGGCAAAGCATCTTAAGAATCTTAGCAAGGGCGATAACGTAGTATTGACGGGCGGTCAGATTAACGGCAAGTCAGGTAACACTAATACGATAAGACTGGAAACGGTGAGATGATAGAAAACACGAAGAAGCAGTATAATTATATTGCATTTGACCTTGATGGCACGTTGACAGATCCCGAAAACGGACTTATCGAGGGATTTAAATACGCGTTCAAAAAGCTTGGACTTGATTACAGCGACCGTGAGGCGCTCAGAAAATATATAGGTCCGTCGCTTTATAAGGAGTGGCAGGCAGATTTCGGCTTCACTCCCGAAGAGGCAAATAACGCTATTGAGATATTCCGTGAGTATTACAATATCTACGGCTGGTGGGATAATAAGATTTACGATGGCGTAAGGGAAATGTTGCAGACACTTAAAAATTCGGGTAAGGTAATTCTTCTTGCTACCTCAAAGCCTCTTGATACCGCAAAGAAGATATTGGAGCTTTTTGACCTCACTAAATATTTTGACTTTATAGGCGGTGCTGATTCAATTCAGCTTGACCAGAAGTGGAAGATACTTGAGCATTCATTAACGAGTGTAGGTATCGCTAAGGACTCACCGAAAAGAGCGGAGTGTATACTCGTCGGCGACAGATGCTTTGACAGTGAGGGCGCGAAGATATGCTCTATTGACTGCCTTGGCGTAAGCTATGGACATGGCACTCGTGAGGAACTTGAGGCGTCGGACTTTACATATCTATGTGACAGTCCAAAAGAGGTTACAGAGCTTCTTTTATAAGAAAATGTAAATAAAACTAGTCATTATCGAGGGTGAAAGTATGAAGAATGATAAAGTACTTGTAATTATTGATATGCAAAATGATTTTATATGCGGCTCTCTTGCCAATGCTGATGCTGTGGAAATAGTGCCTCGGGTTGCGCGTCTTGCAGGCGAGTGGCAGGGAAGAATTATCTTTACCCGTGACACGCATCAGGCGGAATATCTCAAGACGCAGGAGGGAAAACACCTTCCTGTTGAGCATTGTATTGAAGGTACTGACGGATGGCAGATTAACGAAGAAATTCACGCCGCCGCAGTCAATAACGCAAATGCCAAGGTGTCATACGTTGATAAGCCTGCATTTGGCGCGGGCAAGCTTCTTTACGATGAGATTATGCGTGTTGGCGAGCCTTCTCAGGTAGTATTTGTAGGTACTTGCACCGACATTTGCGTTGTCAGCAACGCACTTATTTTAAAGTCGCTTTTGTCAGAGACGCCAATGAGCGTGGTTGCAGATTGTTGCGCCGGACTCACTAAGAAAAAGCACGCTTCAGCACTTGATGTGATGAGCAGTTGTCAAATAAATATCATATAGTGATAAAAGAAAATAAAAAATGCGGACGTAAAAGTCCGCATTTTTTAGTATGAAGGGCTAAAATTAGTTAGCCGCGTTGTCCTTCTTAGCAACAACCTGAGAATCCTTGTAGTAGCCACAGCTCTTGCATACACGGTAAGCAAGGTTGTACTCGCCACACTGAGGGCACTTAACAAGGTTAGTAGGTGTCTCGAGCTTCCATACGCTGGAACGTCTCTTCATCTTTCTTGCATGAGAAGTTTTTCTCTTTGGTACTGCCATTGTTGATTACCTCCTATATGAGTATGCGACACACGCATTCTCGGTATATATATTTATTATTTTTTTATTTTTCGTCTTGCTTCATCTTTTCAAGAAGCTTGCGCAAGGGCTCCATACGCGGATCAATCTCCTTCGTATCGCACTCGCAATCACCTTCATTAAGGTTTTTTCCACACTTAGAGCATAGACCCTTGCAATCATCCTTGCATAAGAATCTTACAGGGAACTCCATCTCCAGCTGTAAAAGAAGAGGCTCGTCCATATCCAAGAACCCGTCCTCGATAATGGCATAGTCGTCGAGCTTATCCTCGTCAAGTCCACTAAGTAAGTTTCTGGGTGCGACGGTTTTCTCAAGGTCTAAGGAAAAGCAGCCGCAAACGGGCGAAAGACATCTGGCGCACTCGGCTTGGTAGTCGACCGAAGCGGTAAGAGTCATACGCATATAGCCTGCGGTGTTGGTAATCTCGCCCTTAACCTTCATGGGAGAAGGAAAACTAACGCCGTAAAGAAAGCTTGTAGTGTCCTCAGGGTCAATATCAAGTGGCAGCTCGTAGTCGAATGTAAGCAGTCTATCACCTGCTAACAAGGGTCTTAAATCTAACTTCAACCTGATTCCCCCCTAGTTGTTTTCGAAAATGGGCATAGTTTAGGCTATGAGCTCCCAAAATCGTACATCATATTATATAACACTTAGAGTGTTTTGTCAAGTACCATTTTGTATTTTTTTGAAACTTTTTTCTTGGGGTAGCAATTGACAATGCGCTACCTTTGTTGTATAATCAAATTTGCAAATTATAAATTTTAAAAGGAAATAATATGAAACTGATAATCGCTTCTAACAATAAGTACAAGATTGGTGAAATTAAGAATATACTCGGTGCGAAATTTGATAGCATTCTCTCGCTTTCCGAGGCAGGCGTTACACACGAAACTATTGAGGACGGCACGACCTTTATGGAAAACGCTATTAAAAAAGCGAGAGAAATCGCAGAGCTTACCGGATGTACAGCGCTTGCGGATGATAGTGGAATTTGCGCCCACGCCCTTGATAATGCGCCGGGTATATACAGTGCGAGATTTGCGGGTGGGCACGGTGACGATGAGGCAAACAACGACCTGCTTCTTGTAAAGCTTGCTGACAAATCCGACCGCACGGCTCACTACACCTGCGCTATAGCCTTAGTTGATGCAGACGGCAACGTCACTACTGCAGAGGGATACCTTTACGGTACTATTATTGATACGCGTCGCGGTAACGGTGGATTTGGTTATGACCCGTTGTTTGTGCCCGAAGGTGAGAGCCGTACCGTAGCCGAAATGACGGACGATGAGAAGAATGCAATCAGCCACAGAGGCAGAGCGCTTTGCGCTCTGTGTGCAAAGCTTGAGGGCAAGGGTGAGGTGTAAGGTGGATACCGTTTTACGCATTATTGAAATTATAGGATTTGTTTCCTTTGCTATGTCAGGCGCACTTGTCGCTATTGATAAGGAAACCGACCTTTTCGGTGTTATTTTTCTATCCGTCACAACCTGCTTTGGCGGAGGACTTATCCGTGACGTAATCATCGACGAGCTACCTATTATGTTCGTCAGCCTTTATTTAGAAATGATTATAACGGTTGCTACGGCGGTTGTCGTATTTATTATTGCTCTTATCTTCAAGCGTGAGTATGTGAAGCATGAGAAAACGGTTATTTATTTTAACAATTACGCCGATGCTCTGGCACTGGGTATTTTCTGTGTGGCAGGCGTTCAGGCTTGTATTGACAAGCATTTTGAACAGGGAATGTTTATTGCTGTTGTAATGGGTATGATTACTGCAGTTGGCGGTGGAATGATAAGAGATTTGATGCTAAGAGAAATTCCATTCGTTCTATGTAAACGCATTTATGCCGTTGCGGCAATTATAGGCTCTGTGCTCTATTATATAATCGTCGTCTTTGCTATGCCGGATAACGAGGCAGGCAAGCTGGTAGGCACAATTGTGTGTATGACTGTCGTATTTACATTGCGTATTCTTGCAACGCATTTTAAGCTTGATATGCCAAAGGCGATTATTTTCTCAAGGATTCAAAACGAGGATAAAGCCAACTAATATCTGTCATAATGTATAAATTAACTATTAAAGATTATTGCATTAGGTAAGTATTTAATAAAAAAATATAATATTAAAAAAAGTATTTACAAAATAAAAATTGTATGTTATAATGTTAAATGGCTTGAACTGGGTTCTGTGTATGGCACTGCTCCGTTTGGATATAAATCCTTGCGTGGCTCTCGCTATTCACCCGCACTTACACTCGGTTTTTGCAAATAAATATTAAGAAAGGTGAAGAACAATGATTGCAAAGGAAACAAAGAACGCCCTCATCGCAGAGTACAAGATCAACGAGAGAGACACAGGTTCTCCTGAGGTTCAGGTTGCTATTCTTACAACCAGAATCAATGAGCTCACTGAGCACATGAAGAAGAATCCTAAGGACTTCCACTCTCAGAGAGGTCTTTCTAAGATGGTTGGCCACAGAAAGCAGCTTCTTAACTACCTTGCTAAGAAGGATATCGAAAGATACAGAGCAGTAATTAAGAAACTCGGCCTCAGAAAGTAATTTTTACTTTTTGGCGGGAAACGCTAGATGGGGGACGGTTATACGTTCCCCATTTTTCAAAAATCAAAAACAAATTTAAAAACAAAGAGGGGCGAAAGTAGCAGTTAATTATGTGTTTGAAGGTAGTTCAAGCATATACTTAAGTGCTATATTCCCCCTAAAAAACAAAATGGAGGAAAAACAAAA
>JAZQRW010000006.1:0-5267 GCA_045629765.1 Eubacteriales bacterium | reverse complement strand
CGTTTGCTACGATTACTACAATGAATACGACATTTATTTTTACCTCAAAGGCGGAGTTTATTACTACTCATATCTCGACGATACTACATGGGTAGAATATGAGGACGATGCTGACTACTATGTGGATTATACGTACGCTATCGAGTACGTATCCGCAATTAAGAGCGCTTACGCCTCATTCACATATAACGCAAGCACCAATTCTTATAAAGCAACTAACGTTACACTCGGCGGATACGATTTTGATTCCATTGAGGTACACTTTAATGCCGACGGCTCTATCGGCTCAATCGAGCTTAGATACACCGATTCTGACGAATACGGAGAGTATACATGCTACGACAAGCTCTACGACATTGGTGAAGCTTCGGTAACTCTCCCTACCATAGGTGACGATATCATCGACAACAACGGCGGTAACAACGGCAACAACGGTGGAAACACCGGTAATACTGGCGACAAGCCTTTTTCTGCCTCTGAGTGGGTAAACATGTTCTCTGTCCTTACTAATTTCATATACGATGAAAATGTAGACGGTGAGATCTATTATTCTACAAAATTTGACGGTGACAAGCTAGTTTGCTACGATTATTACTACGAGTGGGATACCTACTTCTTTAAGAAAGACGGCGTCTACTACTACGGATACTATGAGGACGGCGAATGGCTAGAGGATCAAGATACCGAATCGGATGTTGACGGTTACACCTATGTATTTGACTACATTGACGCATTCAAGAACGGCTATTCATCATTCATTTATGTTGACGGTGCGTACACCGCAAAGAACGTTACTCTATCAGGCTATCAGTTCACATCAATCGAAGTGTATGTAAGCAATAATGCGATAAGCTCAATCGAGTTTACATATACGGATGAGGATGAATACGGTGAATATACTTGCAGCGACAAGATTTATGGAATCGGCACAGTAACAGTAACAATACCCAACGGAAGCGACAATAATGGCGGCGGTAACGGCAATGATGGTGGCAATACCGGAAATAACGGTGGTAACACCAACGTTAACAACAATCCTATCACCAGCGAAATTACAGACTTCACCGACTCACTTGACTCCAACGGCCCTATGACAGAGTACTGTCTGCCTTCTACTGGTGAGGTTAAGGTTCTCGTTATTCCGATTAACCTGACTAGCAGCAAGAATAACGCTAAGCTTAAGGCAGATCTTGAAATTGCGTTTAACGGCACGCAAGCCGAGACAGGCTGGTACAGTGTCAAGGAATACTACTACGTATCCTCTTACGGTGCGCTTGAGTTTACTTTTGATATACTCGATTGGTATACACCAAAGAAAAGCGCTTCGTATTACGACAGTTATTACGACGACGATAGCGGTTATTACGGCTCTACTCTTATTCTTGACGAGGTGCTTAACTACTACGACAGCACTATCGACTTTAGCGAGTACGACTCAAACAGCGACGGCTACATTGACGCTATCTGGTTAATCTACAACTGCGACGTAAATTATGACAGTGACGACAGCGACTATTGGGCGTACGTATATCAGACGTCGTCCGAGATTGAGATAGACGGCGTTTATGCTTGCTACTACGGATTTGCAGGCACAGACTTTATGTACGAGGATACCGACTCATACAACACGGATAATATTAAGGTTGATGCACATACCTATATTCACGAAACAGGACACCTTATGGGTCTTGACGACTACTACGACTACGACGAGTCAAATGGTCCATCCGGTGGTTTCTATTACGCAGATATGATGGATGCCAATATCGGCGACCACGCATCTATCAGCAAGCTACTGCTCAATTGGATTAACCCAACCATTATCACCGGCAAGGGCACGCTCACGCTTGATCTTGCATCATTTGCTTCAAGCGGTCAGGCTCTTCTCATCACACCTAACACTATCAGCTCAATTTACAACGAGTACATCTTAATTGAGTTCTACACCAGCACTCTTCTCAACGAAAACGATCAGATTTATTATGATGAAAGAACTAATACCGTTTACGGCATTAGAGTTCTGCACGTTGACGCAAACGTGTTCCTTAACTCAAACGGCAAAGTTGATTACAATAGCGGTGACTATACGACCGGCTTTAAGTACGACAACTCCGACGAATCAAAGCTGTTTGTTGATACGCTTTACTGCGAGGACATCGGCGAGGGTTATGCGACGAGCGATATGCTCTTCACAATGACGTCGGATACGTTTAGCGAAGTATATCCTACATATACTCTGCACGACGGTACAGTACTCGACCTTGATATAGTTATTAACTCAATGACTATCGAGAGCGCGAATATAACAATTACAATTAACTGACATTTAAAATAACAAAAAGAGAGAACACTGCGTTCTCTCTTTTTCATTATAAAACTTTTGCAAAAATGCGCAAGACATTTGGCAAATGGATTTTAGATGGAAATCGCCGTTCTGCGACCCGAAGGCGTACGAGGGTACGACGAGTGGGAGCAAACGGCGATTTACGCTAAAATACGAAAGCCGCTTGGCACACGGATTTTGAGCAGAAATCGTCGGCTGACGAACGAAGGCGTAGTTACCTACGTCGAGTGAGGAAACGATGATTTATGCCAAAATACGAAAGCCAAGATTTTACCAATAGAGGTTCCAGTCAGGCTCTATCATTCTGTGCAGTGCTTCCATAAAGAAGTAATCACCCCAAGCGTTGTATTCCTCTACGGCGATATTCGCCTTCTTATGATAGGTCTGATGTGTCAAGATACCGTTGGCGAGTGGGTTATCGCTATCAAGATAGTTGTCGATAAGCTCATTCATCATAAGATTTGCAGCATTGACGTAAATTCTGCGAAGCGGATCGTCCTTATCCATGTGCTTAATACCCTCGAGCATACCGCAAAGTGTAATTGCTACGCTGGAAGTATCTCTGGGCTGATTGTCCTCCTCCTTGAAGCACAAATCCCAATATGCAACGTAATCGGCAGGGATATGGTTAAGGAAATAGTTGGTGGTAGCCTTGAAGAGCTCAAGCGCCTTCTCGTCCTTCTTATAGATATAAGTAAGCATAGGACCGTATACGCCCCAAGCCTGACCGCGCGCCCAAGCCGAGTCATCGAATGCCCCTTGAACGGTTGCACCTCTTAACGGCTCGCCAGTCTCGGTGTCAAAGAAATATGTATGGAAGGTGCTTGCGTCCTCACGGCAAACTACGTTAACGGCAGTGTTAAAGTGGTTGTATGCAATCTCATCATACTTTTTATCACCCGTAACCTCACTTGCCCAGTAAAGGAGCGGAATGTTAAGAAGGCAGTCAATAATCAATCTACGGCTCTCGTTAGCGTTCATTGCGCCCCAAGCCTGGATGAACTTAGCCTTCTCGTGATATCTTGTGATAAGGTTGTCAGCAGCGAGAATAGCTGCCTCCTTAGCCTGCTCGTCGCCGCAAAGCTTATATGCCGCAACACAAGAAGGGGTATAGAGTAAGCCCATATCGTGATGGTCTACGCCAAGACGCTCCACAATTCTCTTATGGAACGAGGGAACCATCTTAAGTCCAAGCTCCTTATACTTCTCGTCGCCGGAAAGCTCGTATGCGTGCCAATAAATGCCGGGCCAGAAGCCACTGCCCCAGTTCTTATCATTTGGAACTATGCTATAAACGTTATTAACGCTATAATCCTCAGGTGTATTAGCACCGAAAACGGACATAGCATAATCAACCTTCGCCAGTACCTTCTTAAGAGTGGCATTTAACTTTTCCTTTGAAATTTCAAAGTCATAATATTTACTAGGGTTCTCAATCTGTGGAATCTTTGGAATCATATCAGATACTCCTTTAATTATTCTTGTAACATTTTATCATAATATATAAGACATGTCAATGAATAATTTATTTTTAATGAATAAATTCTTTTTCCCTTGGCAATAATGCCTAAAAAACAAAAGAAGGAATGTGCAAGATGCAAAAGCAAAAAAGCTTCAGAAATACGATTGTTGCTTTACTAATCACGACCATGCTGATAGCAATATTACCAACTGAAAGAGATAGCGCAATTTACGAGGATACGATAAGACTACATATTTTAGCTAACTCGAATAGCGACAACGACCAGTCGGTAAAGCTAAAAATACGAGACAAGATCTTGGAAAAATATTCGCACCTTTTAAAAAGCGATAAGTCAATCGTCGAAGCAAAGTCTGATATTGCAGGATATCTTGAGAGTATTGAGCGTGATTGTCAGAATTGGTTAAGTGAGATGGATATTAGCTACGGTGTCAAGGCAACACTCGAGGATGAATGGTACGACACGAGAGATTACGAGGATTTTTCTCTGCCGTGCGGGTATTACACCTCATTAAAAATTGAGTTAGGGTGTGCCGAGGGTAAGAATTGGTGGTGCGTAATGTATCCGCCTATGTGTCTTGATATAGCGACAGACAATGCAAAGGAATATACGGATAGCGAAAAAGCACTTATATCTAAGAATGGTTATAATATTAAATTCAAGATACTTGAGATTGTGTCAAAGGGATTAAAGTAAAGAACCTTTATCTTTTCTATTGATTTTTCGCGCGTTATGTGTTAAGATAGACGTATCAAGAATTTGGAGTTAATATGGAAAAGGATAAAAACGGTTCCAGAATAATCGCCGATAACCGCAAAGCAAGACACGATTATTTTGTAATAGAAACTTATGAGGCGGGAATTGAGCTATTCGGTACAGAGGTTAAATCTCTGCGCGCAGGCGGCTGCAATCTCAAGGACTCGTACTGCGAGGTTGACCGCGGTGAGCTGTTCGCACTAGGCGTACATATATCCCCGTACGAGCAAGGCAATATTTTCAATCGCGACCCGCTAAGACCCAAGAAGTTGCTTATGCACAAAAGTGAGATTATGAAGCTTACGGGCCTTGTTTCACGCGAGGGATACACCTTAGTGCCGCTTTCGCTATACTTCAAGGGCTCTCGTGTTAAGATGGCAGTGGGACTTTGCAAGGGTAAAAAGAATTACGACAAGCGTGAATCTATCGCACGCCGTGATGCTGACAGAGATATTGAAAGGCACATGAAGGAGAGGTTTTAGGCCTCTCTTTTTTGTATGGTGCAGACACGCTTGCTGTAAAATCCGCATGGCCGTGGAAAGTTTTGTCCTCACTCCTGTGGAAAATCTTATTTATAAGAGCTTCTGTGCTATAAAATTTTGTATTCATGATATATATTCTCTCATTTTGGGAGATAATAACGGTAATACGAAAAACGGAGGTATATATGTTCAAACACGAAAAAC
>JAZQRW010000005.1:0-5544 GCA_045629765.1 Eubacteriales bacterium | reverse complement strand
ATATCGTTTTATTGCCCGTGCCCCGAATGCCTTTTCTTTAGCAGTAGAAACAACGAGGTGAATAATGTCGTCGGAATATTTGAGCGATAGGTTACTCTTTTTCATTTTTTCTTCGAGAGCGGTTAGTGTGCACTTTGTAATATTAGCCAATGCTTCATCGGTTAGCGTGTTAAAGCTTATAATTTCGTCAAATCTGTTTATTAGCTCGGGAGAAAAGTGTTTATTTAACGCACTGCTGTCACAGTCTTTCGATTTTATATCATTAACGTACCCTACACGTGCGCCGCTAGGCGCAGTAATATTTGAAGTACAGATTATAAAGGTATTTCTGAAATTCACCCTTCTTCCAAGTGAGTCGCATAGTGTACCCGTATCTGCGATTTGTAAGAGCAGATTGAGTATGTCTGTGTGAGCTTTTTCAATTTCATCGAATAAAACTACTGAATACGGCTTCTTCCTTATCGCTTCCGTAAGTCCTCCACCGTCCTCGCACCCTTGATATCCCGGAGGTGAGCCTATAAGCTTTGATATTGAATGCTTCTCAGTAAATTCCGACATATCGTATCTGATAAGTGACGAATCTGACGAAAACACTTGATTCGCAAATTCCGTTGCCAGTGCAGTTTTTCCAACACCGCTGGCACCAACAAATAGGAAAATACCCTTGGGGCGTGAGCCGTTAGCGAGCGGGGAATCGCTGCGCTTTAAACTGCTGACTAAGAGTTCAATTGCGTTATCTTGACCTACGACACAGCTCGAAAGAGCTTTTTTTATTTTCTCGTAATCGTTAAAAAGGTTAACCGAGCAAAGAGGTATACCGCTGTTTTCGGAAATTATCACTTCGATATCCGCTCCTGTAACCACTGCCTTTGGAATATCGGTAGGCAAGTGGGTACTAATTTCACTCAGAGTTTGTGTTAATTCGGAATCCATAGCTGACTTTGGTGAAATCTTTTGAAAGTTTTTGTTTTTGCAATACTGCTGAAAAATATCCTTCGGAAAATCACAATTTACTTCATTTGTGTCTTGCTTTGCCTGTACGTATGCGCATGCCTCGTCAAGAATGTCGATCGCCTTATCCGGTAGATTTCTATCGAAGATGTATTTTGTTGAGAGATTTACGGATTTTATTATTGCCTCATCTGTGATTTTTACCGAGTGGTATTCTTCGTATTTTTCACGCAAGCCTTTAAGCATTAGCACAGATTTTTCAATGCTGGGTTCTTCAACTGTGATGGGTTGAAATCTTCTTTCAAGTGCAGAATCCTTCTCAATATATTTGTGATATTCTTTAAAGGTTGTGGCTCCTATCACTTGTATTTCACCGCGCGAGAGCGGAGGTTTTAGTATATTTGCTGCATCTATTGCGCCTTCTGCTGCTCCGGCACCGACTATAGTGTGTATTTCGTCTATAAACAGTATAATTCGCTTGTTTTTAGATGCTTCAGTTATTATGCTTTTTATTCGCTCTTCGAAGTCACCGCGGTATTTTGCACCTGCTACTATTGAAGTAAGGTCAATTCCTATAATTATTTTGTTCTTTAAGGCCATCGGCACATGTCCTTCGGCAATTCTTTGCGCCAGCCCCTCTACAATAGCAGTTTTTCCAACACCTGCCTCGCCTATCAGACATGGGTTGTTTTTCGTTTTTCTGCAAATTACCCGTATTAGTCTTTCTGTTTCGCGATCTCTGCCTATTACAGGGTCAAATTTTCTTGCCATCGCCATTTCAGCGTAGTTTTTGCCATATTGCTTTATAATTGGTGGGAGTGTATCAAATTCGCCGTGTTTTGCAGAACTGCTTTGCGTTTCTGTCATGCATATAATTTCATCTCTGATTGTGTTTACATCAGCACCTAGATTTTTCAGAATTTTATATGCTATGCATTCTTTCTCACATACGAGCGATAATAAAATATGCTCCGTGCCTATAACTCCTCTGGAATATTTTACTGCTAGTTCATAAGTATTTTCCAGCACTTTTCTGCATCGGGGTGTAATATCGGTTGTGTTAAGTGTGCTCTTTATTCCGGTGCCGGAGTAGTCGATAATTGCTTTCTTGATTTTTGAGTTCTTAATTGAATGCTTACTCAGTATATATGCTGATGAACTCATCTCCTCATTGCTAAGAGATAAGAGTACATGCTCTGTTCCAATATAAGTATGTCCAAGTTCCTCGGCGATTTTAACCGAATTGTTTAGCGCAGCCTCAGCCTTGTCAGTAAATTTCTTTCCCATATCATTCTCCGTGTTTTTTATAGGAACACTATTGACCGTTTTAGAGGATTTATTTCAGTTTACCTATTGGTTTTAGATAAATTTATAGCATTTTTCTCAGCCAAAAGCATAAAGAAAAGCTCCTTGTCAATTTCCACAGAGTGTTTTAGCATAAAAATTTCTCTAAGCCTTATTACTGCGTCAACCGTATTCTCTCCGTAATACTCTCCGGATGGCGGTATTCCGTCAAAGGTATATTCTTTGATAATCTCTGCAAGAAGTGCGTTTAATATTGCAATTTCCGCTCCCGAATCATATTTTTTATACGGAAAATGTGGAAATATTGTATAGTAGTCATACTTCTTTAGATATTTTTCCTTAAGAGATGTGAAGGTTTCGTAATCTACAATACCGCTTTCTTGTAGGTTGTTTTCGGCTTGGTGCCGTTTAACCATATCCTTAGTACGCTTGCTGTATACGCCGGTTTCTGTTTCCCCTAAAAATCTTTGTACGGTCTTGATAGCGTTTTGATTTTCACTTATAAAGTACATTATGATATACCATATCCGGGAAATTGATTTTCGTTTACGATATTTCCCTCATATAAATCGTCGTAAACGTTTATTATTGCATTCCAAACGGCGGCATTAACGCGGCCGGGGGCACTGTTTATTCCAAATGTATTTATAAATTGATTGACAGCCTCAGCCGTTGCTTGACCGTATACACCGTCGACTGTTACCTTGGGGATTTCGGTATAAGTATTTGATATATAGTTAAGATATTCTTGAAGTGCTCTCACATCGTCTCCTTCAGTGCCTGTTCTCAGCACTCTGCCGGGAAAAGGAAGAATTACACCGCTTTGGAATTCATACGGAATAGAGCGAAGAATACCGAAATAAGTATTTTCTATGCTTTCCCAAGTTAATTCTTCAACTATTCCGGTTTGTTCGAGACCATACGTTTTTTGGTATGATATAACCGAATTTTTAGTATTAACACCGAAATCACCATCCGCGCTGACAAAGCTTACCGATGGTATGAATAGTGAAATATAGGCTAGATAGTATTGCAGAGCAAAGACGTCGTTACCTGAGTCGCCCTGCTGCAATATTCCGCGATACTGTGTGTCCACATCGCCAAGCTTCAATCCCTCAGAGGTTATCTCTGATAGCTCCTTTACGCTATTATAAACCAGATTTATTTTGTACCAAGTGGCACTGCCGACAATACCGTCGGGGGTAAGATTAAATACCTCTTGAAATTTTTTTACGGCGTTTGTGGTGCTTGTATCAAAGAAGCCGTCTGTGGGGTATATCTTGGGTATACCGGGGAAGTTTTTCGATATTCGGTTTAGTTTGATTTGCACTAGCTCCACGTTTCGCCCCGAGTCGCCTGCGGTGAAGGGAATTGTGGGTGCTGAGCCTTGTATATTCTCAACCGGAACGTCTGTAACTATTATGATATCCTCTCCGTAATATCTACGTAGTATTTGCTCGTATGTAAGACCTTGATTGGCAAGCTCTACAGAGCCCCATTGCTCGAGCCCGTTGCATTGAATTTCCACGCCGTCGCAGAACTGTGCAAATAGAGGCTCAATATTCCCATCTCTTTTGATGTAGCTGTTGAATATTTCATCCACTATCTTAGAAATATTTTCGAATACATCTCTTTGATATACATAGGTTTGGTCGTATGCCGGTGAAGAGGTAATGTCAAAATCCTTGCCCATATTTCTATAGTGCTCGGTGTATACGCGGTTAAGCGCAACTGAAATTTGTGCAAGTATATTCGCCTTTATTGCTTCTTCCGGCCAGGTAGGATAAATTTCGCTCGAAGCTACGTTTTTGATGTAGTTAGGAAAGGTTTCGGTTACATTCATTACATCAGCGTTAGGTGAGCCTAAATGTATCGTTATTTTCTCGGGAATTGTAGGTAATAATCTCATTACAGCTCCTTTTCTTGAATTTGCGCATCAACATTGCCCCTCGGATATTGGCCACCTTCGGAATACGGAATAAATGGCACCATGGTGACTGGCAAAATTGACGTAATGCCACTAAAAATAGGTATAGTGTACAGTTTCTTGGTGTAATATCCCTCTTTGATTACTTCTACATCGTAATTCGAGAAGGGAGATTCACCCGGATTTTGAGTTAAAGAATAGGAAACGTCGGGTGTTGGTAAATTTACCGCCGGAGTTATACCATTCTCGTCGGTTAGCAAGGAGTATTCGATAAATCTGTTGTTTTCATCAGAACCGCGTATTCTCACTGTACTGTTCGGGACAGGGATTGCTCCCGATGCGGCGTAGGTATTGATTATAAGCTTGCCATAGCTTTGCTCCGCCATAATTTTTCTCCTTTCAGCGTTCTAAAGTCAGTCTATGCTAGCATTCTTAAATTGATAAAGTGCATAATGTCGATTTTCCTCGTTTTACCATTTATTGTGCATAATTTCTATTGACTTTATAGAATATATATTATATAATTATCTTGGTTTGGTTTAAATTAAAAAATCTAATATGTGGAGCTTGAAAATGAAGGATACTTTATACGGAGAACTTAGCGTTATTGGAATGAAGGGCTGTGAGGAATTTGCCAGCCAGGTTGACTCTTACCTTAAGGAATGGAGACGTCACGATACAGACGGTACTTTTCTTGTAGAGGCAGCGTGCCCAAGATTTGGTACAGGCGAGGCAAAGGGAACTATTCATCAATCATTAAGAGGACACGACGTTTATATCATTTGCGACGTCTTTAATCACGGTGTTACCTACAATATGTACGGTCAGACCACCCGTATGAGCCCTGACGATCATTTTCAGGATTTGAAGCGTGTTATCGGTGCAATATTCGGTAAGGCACGCAGAATAAGCGTTATTATGCCGATGCTTTACGAGGGCAGACAGCATAAGCGTTCAGGCAGAGAATCTCTTGACTGCGCAATGGCACTTCAAGAGCTTGTAAATATGGGTATTACTAACCTTATCACCTTTGATGCTCACGACCCGAGAGTGCAGAATGCTATTCCACTCTCCGGCTTTGATGACGTGCGCTCCGCATATCAGATGATTAAGGCGTTACTCCGTGAGTATTCGGATATTAACATTGATCCTGACAATACTATGATTATTTCTCCCGACGAGGGCGGTATGGGCAAGTGTATGTACTACTCCTCCGTTATGGGTATTGATCTTGGTATGTTCTACAAGCGCCGCGATTATTCCGTTGTCGTTAACGGTAAGAATCCTATCGTTGCACACGAGTATCTTGGCAGAGAGGTTGATGGCAAGGACGTTATCATAGTTGACGATATGATTTCCTC
>JAZQRW010000004.1:0-10131 GCA_045629765.1 Eubacteriales bacterium | reverse complement strand
GTTGCCTTAATTAATTGTCTTCCTAAGACCGCTTGGCCTCCGACTTTATATATGTTCAAACACGAAAAACTGTTATTTCATCCCGTACAGGTCGAAAGACCGAATCCACAGTATGCCGTTTTGCTTCAGGAACAGCTTGGCGGCGGCAATGGAGAACTCAAGGCGGCTATGCAGTATATGTCGCAAAGTTTCCGAATCAAGGATCCCGAGATTAAGGATTTATTTCTCGATATTGCAGCCGAGGAACTTGGGCATATGGAGATGGTAGCGCAGACCATCAATATGCTCAATGGACACGACGTAGACGCAACCAAGGTGCAGGCAGGAGAGGTGCAAACTCATGTTCTGCTCGGACTCAATCCCGGACTCATCAATTCTTCAGGATATTCTTGGACGGGAGATTACGTTACCGTTACGGGCGATCTGTGCGCCGACTTGCTCTCTAACATTGCATCGGAGCAAAGAGCAAAGGTTGTATATGAATATCTCTACCGCCAGATTGAGGATAAGAAGGTCAAAGAAACCATCGATTTCCTTCTAAACCGCGAAGAAGCACACAATCAGATGTTCCGTGATGCCTTCAACAAAGTACAGGAAACCGGCTCTAACCGTGATTTCGGTACGACCAAAGCAGCAAAAATGTATTTCTCACTCTCAAATCCAGGTCCAAATACTTTCGCTAACAATGAAACCCATGCGCCATCCTTCAAGTGAATATATAAAATTTGCATTGCAATACTAAAGCAATCTTGCTTTGCTCGCAAGATACCTTGGCTCGAATCACGCCAACAACAAATGCAAAAGAGTCGTATCACAAAGATACGACTCTTTTGGTCGGAATGACAGGATTTGAACCTGCGACATCTTGCTCCCAAAGCAAGCGCGCTACCAACTGCGCTACATCCCGATTATTCAGTTTTTATGCTAGGTTCAACAATATGTTAACCCTTCCGCGCGCCCCGAGGGCTGCACGCGCCGTCGCATAGTCGTCGATTGTCGCTCGATACACTCGCTTCTCCGACTCCTTGCTTTAGGCTTATCACTTCGCAAAAACAGTTATCAACTGTTTTTGTTCGTTCACTACCAACTGCGCTACATCCCGAAGATATTTTCAGTAATGAAAATTTTAACCAATCACAGTAAATGTGATTGGTTATGGTGCGGGAGACGGGACTTGAACCCGTACGTCGAAAACACACGCCCCTCAAACGTGCGCGTCTGCCGATTCCGCCACTCCCGCAGAACGCTTTATATTATACTACATAAATATTCAAATGTCAATACCTTTTTACAAAGTTTTTGAAAAATATTTCTCATGTTTTCTAAAAGATGTAAGCGTGTATTTCCCACTTGCCTTTTTCGATGTGGTGTGTTATACTTATCTCAAAGGAGAAAGGAGCAAAGGAATGGATTTTATCATTAGAAAAACCACAGTAGCGGATATACCTATGCTGATAGAGATATTCTCCGAGGCGAGAAAAACGATTGCCGCGCTTGGCATCGACCAGTGGCAAAACGGATATCCAAACGAAGCTGTGATAAGCACAGATATAGCGCTTTTGCAATCCTATCTTGTGGAGTCAGATGGGCAGCCTATCGCAACCTTTGCATTACTGACGGCGGGTGAGCCGACGTATGACAAAATTTTTGACGGTGAATGGCAAACAAACAGCTCAAGAGAGGATTATATTGCTCTGCACCGCGTGGCAATCTCGGTAGCTTGCAGGGGCAAGGGGATTTCCACGGCAATCGTGGATTACGCTAAAGAATGCGCTCGTTCTCTGGGGCGCGCTTCAGTGCGTATTGACACCCACGAGGGTAACGTGGTGATGCGGAAAATGTTGGAAAATCACGGATTTATCCACTGCGGAACCATATTTTTAGAGAACTGTGACAAACGCGTTGCCTATGAATACGTGCTGTCTTAGAACTCAAAAAAATACTTAAAAGTTATAAAATATACTTACAAATTTTAAGGGGCGACCGACTCGGTCGCCCCTGTTTTGTGCTATTTTGACTACTCTTGTTTACTTTATTCAAATGAATAGTTAGCCAAGAGGAATTCTTCGATAACCTTCGCCATTTTTGCAGTACCGCTTGTATTAGGATGAATTCCGTCGGCAAAGTCTGCTGCATTCATCTGACAAAGTGCGTTAAGGTCTAGCGTTACAATACCGTAATGGGTCGCAACCTCGACTATAGCGTCGCAAAGATCACGAAGAGTATAGCCGCAAGCGTTAACCTTGCTTTGATCCCAATCGCGAGTTGATGAAACGGAGTTGTTCCAGCTTGTAACAACAGGAGTCATTATGAATACCTTAGTATCCGTCTTACCAAATCTTGCAACCAAATCAGAACACATCTTATTAAGCGCGCCGTAAACGGTTGAGGTGTCGGTGCTGCCGAATTCGCCAAGAGCATAATACTTCTCTACCCCGTTCTTGCATTGGTCGAAGTCGTTTACACCAAGCAAAATACCAACGTAGTCGGAGTCAAGGCTTATCTTGGCTATATCATCAAGTCTTGAATCTCTATGTCCGCCCGTGCACATAACTGTGCCGGAAATACCCATATTGATCTCCTTCATTCCAAGCGAAGATGCCAATAATGAAGAATATCTATACGCTGAGCTTGAAACGCCAACGCCCTGTGTAATGCTATCGCCAAGGAAGGTAATGGTCTTACCGCTAAAGTCCTCTTTAGTCAATGGATTGGATACAAGATTTTCAAACGAGCCACGCTTACAGAACTCCACGATAGGACTAACGTCAGTAAGTGAGTGAGGATGGTGATCCTTGCCCGCTTCAACGTAGTAGGTAATCGGGTGTCCGTTAGCAAGCGCATATTCAATCAGCTTTCCTGCATTATCGGCAAAGGGTACAGTTTTGTCAGCGTCACCGGCTACGACGATAAGAGGAATGCCAAGCGCGAAGAATTCGGGAAGCTTATCAATAGGACTGCCCTTAAAGGTCGCAAATTCTTCCTCGGTAATACCGTAGGAGCTTAACATACCTGAATACTCCCAAGGATTGTTTGCCTTTGTAGGCCAAGTCTTAAGGTCAAGAACCGGCGCATCAAGATAAATCTTATCAACGTACTGCGGATATGCAAGCGCAAAGTTAAATGCATAAAGACCGCCACGGCTGAAGCCGAAGAGCAGACACTTATCATCAAGGTCATACTTATCTATGACGTGATGATAGAAGCTCTCCATAAGGCTTACCGCCTTAGGGCTACCATACATATTGGAAATTTCGTAATATACACGGGTGTAGCCATCGTTTACGAGCGTGCGCTCTGCCTTATCAAATGCAGTAAGGAACTCGGTCTTCCAGATCCACTTTCCGTTAGGATTTGAAGGACGGATAACCGTTACACGATAGCCGTTATATGTGTACTGCTCGGTTGTAACCGCATTAAGTCTATCGTAATAATCAAACAGCTCATCAAATGCGCCGAGCTTATAAAGACGCTCGAAGATGATGTTACCGATAAGAGCGTAGCCTACTGCGTTAGGATGGCAGGTATCAGCAAGAATAAGGTCTGTTACAGTTCCCTCGGCAATATTCTTTTGCACAGAGAGTATAGCCTCCTCGGAAAATCCTGCAAATTCATACGATTTTCTCGACGAATTAAGCTCGTCACCCATATTGATGTAATGCTCGCCCCATCTCGCTGTAAGTGCATCTCTTATCTCCTTACGGCTCTCGTTACTGCCCGATGTCGTGGAAATGATGAGATAGAACTCAGGGTTGCCACAAGCACGGAGAATTTCCTCCTGCTGTTTAATAAGCTCTGCGGTGTCTGCGTAACCGCCGTTCTCACCCATAAATATGATACAAGTTCTGCCGTCGTACGCATAAGACGCTTTAGTGATAACTCTTGCGCCCGAAACAAAGCTTAATTCATCTGTCTTACCGTCGTTACGGGTAAAGGTATACTTAAGGAAGCTCTCGTGGCAGGTTCTCTTATCTGTTCCTGCAGGAGCGTCGTCGATAAGTCCCAGAGTAAGAGTTCCGGTAACGCTTATATCGTTGCCGCTTGCGTCCTTACCAACGATGGTAACGGGGTTAATAACGTCGGATGAGCCCTGACGAAGAATTCCCACTCTTCCGCCGGTTGAATAGTGAGTAAGAGGTACTGTAACTGCAGAATCAGAGATGGTCACAGCGCCGTTAAGGTAGAGATAATAGGTTTCGGTATCAGCTCTTGCGGCAATAGTAGAGGTGGACTCGCCGCCAACGCCGAGCGCTGCAATGCTAATGCCTGCGTACAGCCTCTGGGTAATAAGATTTCTTAAAACGTTGAGGTAAGCTCCGCCGCTTGCGCTGCTGCCGAGCGACACAAGGTCAATGCCGTACTGATTAGCTGAGGTAACAGAGCTTGACATTGCGCCTGCGGTGATAGAATCTCCCCACAAGGATAGATTGGAAAGATACTGACTGACGAGTGCCGAGTCAATGTTTTCCGGCACAAGTTTATATACTACGTCGATTACTTTATCCTCGTTTATAGTCTCGGTAACGTAAATATCACGTGTGTAATAGTCGTCTATAGCAGGTGAGAGGATGTTAATCTTTTCACCTTTCTTGTATGAATTTGCGTAAGGCTTAGCCAATTCGTTGCCGCCCTCGTCAACATAGTTGATTGTAACGGAAACGCTGTTCTTATAGTCCCTTGCGCTCTGGCAATACCTCCAGAAGCGTTCAACCACCTTAACAAGCTCATCGTCACCCTGCGTGAGCGCCCAATTATAGTAGCTTGCTATATGGTAGCTACCGATGTACGAGCCCTGATAATAACACTCAATTGCCTCACACATAGCGTAAGCGTAGACGGAAATTTCAAGGAACGTACCATTTGTATCCGAAGATTTTCTAAAAGGCTTAGTCTCTCCATCTATCTTAAATGAATAGTCTGACGATTTAACACCGTCCTTAAGATAAAATCTGACTGCAGGAGTTGAGTCAAGGTTAAATGTAGCACCTCTTAATCCATTTGGAGTTGCCGTGCTTCCCTCCGGAGCATAAAGTGAGAGAAGGTCGTAATCCTTGCCGATGATAGAGTTAATCTTATCTATCGCAGCTTCATCCTTGTCAAAGAATGAATATCCTGCTCTTACATAAGAGAGTACGTCTCTTATAAGCGTCTTTTCAACATCAGCGCCGTCGCTTATCAACTTTTTGGAATACTTAGGAATACTGATTGTATGCTCTACAACCGAGGTTTCATTATCATATTCGGAAGCAACGGTAGCTTTAAGCACGATCTCACGAGCTGCCTCTGTGACAGGAAGAAGAATTGTCATCTTGTAATACTCTTCCCCGTCATCCAAAGTAACCTTATTACTTGACAAATCATTGAGGTTATCGTAATCAATGCCGTCTAATGCAAAGTTAAGTAGGTTTTTAACAGGCAAATATACGTTTACGGAAAGCTCACTGCCAAGCGTAATACTCGTCATGGGAACATAGTCAACCATATTCTCCTTGATGTATTCGTAGTAAGCAGTCATCTCAGTTGCTCTGTCCTCAACAACCGAAGAATGAAGGTCAAAGTCAGAAAGATATGAGAAGAATGTTTTCATTTGCTCTAAATGATCCTCTTTTTTATATCCGAGAGAGTCAAGCTCTTCGTAGATTTCAAGCATCGGGCGTCTGTCCGAAATATTTATAGCAGTAGTACAGGTTATTTCATAAATTGACGCCGCAGGCTTGCTACCATTATCAAAGGCTCTCGTGTTATTAAAGCCAATACGTATCTTAGAGGTAGCAAATCCGTACAGATAGAACGAGGTGTGATCCTCAGTAACACTCAAAGCCTGTCCGTCAATAATTCTTATCCATTCGCCGTTTATGTAAAGCTCAACGTAGGTGCTGTTACTTCTCGTAGCAAGAGCGCCTCCGATAAGATCTGTAGCAGCCCTGTAGTCGTAAATATCTAATGAATACAGTTTTTTAACGTTACTAAGCTCAATCTCAAGAACGTAAGAAGAAGCACCGGATACCTCGTATCTTGTCGTCGCTTTACCGTCAAATGCATTCGAAACAGGAGAAGATGATGAACCCGTTGCTCCGCTTATGACAGCAGATTCAACGTTACTGCCGAAGGCGTTTGATACCGAGCTTTCGCCAAACATCTGAACGCCGGAGCATGTAATCTCCGTAATTGAAATACCCTTAGCATCTGCCTCCGTGCTGTTTTTACACGTAATTCTGATTTTCTCAGCCTTTACACCGCCGAGTGAGAATACACCGGGCTTACCGTTAGAGTCGGAAACACGCTCATTGTAAGCAGGTACTGTCGTGGGATTTATAACGGTTACCCACTCACCGTCGCAATAAACTTCAACGCTGATCGATTTAATTCTCGGAACGTTACTGTCGCAAATATCGTATAGCTTTAAATCGTAAAGCTCGTAAAGTCCGCCAAGATTTGCCTCAAGAACAAGATTCTGACCGGGCACACCGTCCGGAAGTGCAAATCTGCCGCTCGAATGATTCCAGCTGCCGTCGGTAAGCTTAGAATAGCCAAGAGAGGTGGAGCTTATCGGACTGAGGTTACCGCTAAACTCCTTGCCTAAGAAAACATTATTATCACTAACAACGCCACACACCTTACCAAGACAGGTTATCTCGTAAATCGAAATACCTACTGCCTCATCACCGTTTTTACAAGTAATTCTTAGCTTTTCAGCCTTTACTCCCCCAAGGGAAACCACAAGCGGCTTACCATTGCCATCAGAGGTTCGCTCGCTCATGAGTGGTATTTCCGTTGTACTTGCAACGCTTACCCATGCGCCGCCGTAATAAACCTCGACGCTGAGTGATTTAATTCTTGAAACACCGGCGTCTGACCAATCGTATATTTTTAAATCATAAAGCTCGTAGGTTGCTCCAAGATTGGTTTCGAGAACAAGCGTCTGATTTGCATCATTTTGGAGAGCGAATCTACCCTGAGAGCCATCAAAGCTGCCGTCGGTGAGCTTAACGTATTCCCATTGAGTGCCCCATCCGCCGAAGGGGCGAAGATTACCGCTAAAGGTCTTGCCCTCAAGCACGTTAACAGGCTTAACCTCCTGCTCACTGCTCTCAACCAATATGCCCGATGCGGTTATCTCGTAAACGGTCATACCCTCGGTTGTAGTATCATTGGTGCATACGACTCTTAGAGCGTCTGCAGCTACGTATCCAAGCTTTAACGAAACGTAAGTAAGCTTCTGCTCTTCGTCAGAAAGCTTAGACGCTATAACTGCGCTTCTGCCGTCAATTCTCGCTCCTTCAATCCATTCTCCGTCAACGAATGCGTAAACAACGATATTGTCACCGGCACGTGTACCTCCCTTTCCAACAAAATCGTAAATTCTTACTTCATTTACAAGATATGTATTACCAAGCTGAACCGTAGCGTCGATAACATCGGTTGCATCCTTAGTGGAAAATCTGTATGCGTGTATATCGTCACTTCCGTCTGCCTTAACTCCTAAAAATCCGCCGTCGGTAAGCTTATTGTAACCATAAGCGCTGTTAAAGACGTTAGTAGGAGCATCGGGATTGGGAACCATCTTCAAGCCCTTAAGAATATTAGATGTCCAGCTGACAACGCTATCTGTCGCCGGTTCAAAGCGAATGTTCGATACTCCATACCTTTCGGTTTCGGTAGTATCGTTAACAAGGGATACAGCATACTTATCCCCACTGGCGTAATCCTCGTATATAAGTACGGGATACTTGCTCTCACATACAAGTGAATAATTGCTCTCTCCCGCAGAAAGCTTCCAAAGCTTGTAGGCGGTGGCAGGAGCGCTCGCTTTCACTATAACCTGCAGCTCACCTGAAGCCAAAACGTTTGCTTCACAGGAATAAAACTGTGCATCGGAACTTGTCGCACTTACACTGCTGTTAGCAGAGCTATTCAAGCTCGATGGATTGTTCTGCTCTGCCGCATACACCGGCATCATAAAGCTATAAAAAGAAAACAACATTGCAAAAATGCAAAACAAAGAAACGGATTTTTTCATCATTACGGTATCCTCCCCAATATTTGGTATAAGTGCTTAAAATCAACATCAGTGATTTTGTATTTACTATATCAACGTCATTTCATACAATTCTTGACAATTAAAATGAAGTATGTTATAATTATTGCACACTTTAATTATAACATTACCGCTTTTGTTTTGCTATGTTTATAATAAAAGAAGAATTGTTTAAAATCCACAGGAGTATATTTTGAGTACATATTGTTTTATCGCATATATAGGCAAGGCTTTGGTTCCTGATGAGAACGTTTGGACAAACGTCGCACCACGAGGAATGAACCGACTATACTACATCGTCGACGGTGTCGGCGGTTATTATCTGGATGGCAAAAAATATAACTTTAAGAAGAAGCATCTGTATTTACTTCCATCGTACGATGAAATTCCGACATGGTCATCATATGAAACACCGGAGCAAAGACTCAATCATCTCTTCGTCAATTTTGAAATGATTCCTCTAATATTCACTAATGAGGTTATCGAAATAGATCCACACAAGGATCCAATAATGAATGCTGCTCTTACCGTGTTTGATAAAATTGCAGAGTCTGCAAAATCCAACGTACACACTTTGAAGAATGAAGAGCTGGATTATGTAAAATCTACGGTTGTATATATCGTAAACAAGATGATAACAGGGTGTAATGTTAAAACACTAGATGATGAAATTTTGGTTTCAGCACTTAAAAAAATGCATGAGAATATATCAAGTGATATTTCAATTCAAAAAATTGCCGAGGAATCGTTTATGTCCACCTACGGCTTCATTCGTAAGTTCAAAAACGCACTTGGCATAACACCGTATGCTTATCTTAAGCAGTTGCGATTAAGAACAGCTACTGTGCTGCGTAACGAAGGAATAACGCTTGAAGAGGTCGCAGAAAGATGCGGATACTCCGATGCTTCAACACTCCTACACGCAATTTCGAGCGAGAAAAAGTAATATTTGCATTATATAAAAGAACTCAACGTGACAATCACCGCCAAGTTGAGCTCTTTATTTTATATTAAGTTATATCTCAGTGTGTGGAGCAAACGTACCTGCAACTTTAAGACTGTCGCAGACATAGCTTAATTCTTTTAGCATTTTCTCGCCGCTTTCCGTATTGATTTTACCATCGATTTCCACGTAAAAATAATACTGCCATGAGTGCTTTTTCATAGGTCTGCTGCGAAGAGCTGTCATGTTGTAACCGTACTTACCGATTATACCTATCGCATTGGCAAGAGAACCTGCCTCATGCTTAACGGTAAACATAAGAACAGTGTTCGGAAGTGATAGCGAGTCCGCTCTTGACTTAGAAAGTACCGCAAAGCGAGTTGTATTCTCTCCGTTTTTATTGATGTTTGCCTCAATGACCTTAAGTCCGTAGATTTGGGCAGTTTCTACACTTGCGATTGCTCCAAGAGTTTTATCGTTATTGTCCGCGACTGTCTTAGCGGCAAGCGCAGTATTGCTCGCCTCCACTGTGCTGAAGCCACGCATTTCTATGTAATCGTGGCATTGACTAAGTGCTTGTGGATGGCTCGTTACTCTTTTTATATCCTCTACGGTTGCATCGGATAAGCCAAGTAGGTTCTGGTGAATTCCAAGCTCGTAAATACCGTTGATGTTAAGACTGCCTGCGAAAATCAAATCTATAGTTTGTCCAACCTCTCCGGCATAGCTGTTCTCAATAGGCAAAACGGCAACGTCACACTCACCCTTAACTACAGAATCGTAAGCCGCCTTAAAATCACTGTGTGAAATACGTTCCCCTCCGGGAAAAATTCTATCTGCGGCAATATGAGCAAATGCGCCGGGTACACCGCTATAAGCAACCTTAAGTCCGTTCTGGAGTCTATGTTGATATGCACGTGAGACAGACATTACATTTTTAAGGTAGTCGATATAATACCCCTTAAGCACCTCGTCCTCGATAAGCGCGGCGTTTCGCTCAATTACCGCGTCCTCTCTCTTTTGGTCGAGAATCGGCAGACCGAACTCCGCCTTGTATTCCGAAACCAACTCAGCAGCTCTCATTCGCTTTACGAAAAGCTCTGCCATTTCGGCATCTACCTCATTGATAATTTTTCTTGCTTCTTCTAAT
>JAZQRW010000003.1:0-11964 GCA_045629765.1 Eubacteriales bacterium | reverse complement strand
TGAAATCGCCCTTTTCCTCCTCGCAGAGTCTGACAACCTCTCTTGCAAGGGCCTCACCGCCACGGCCACCCTCTGCCCAAACGGTAGAAAGTACCACGTTAACGCCAAGTTCCCTACATTTATTTATAATAGAGTTAATTTCTGCATCGGTATCGGTGGGGAATCGGTTTACTGCCACAACGGAAGGCAGCTTATAAACGTTCTTGATATTAGATACGTGACGAAGAAGATTGGGAAGTCCCTTTTCAAGCGCCTCGAGATTTTCCTCACCGAGCGTGGTCTTCTGAGCGCCGCTGTGGAGCTTAAGCGCTCTTACGGTAGCAACTACTACGACGGCATCGGGGTTAAGATTTGCCATACGGCACTTAATATCAAGAAACTTCTCAGCACCTAGGTCTGCGCCAAAGCCTGCCTCGGTTACTGCGTAATCAGCAAGCTTCATTGCCATTCTTGTAGCAATTACTGAGTTACAGCCGTGCGCGATATTTGCGAATGGGCCACCGTGTACGAATGCGGGTGTGCCCTCAAGAGTTTGAACGAGGTTGGGCTTAATCGCATCCTTAAGGAGCGCAGTCATTGCGCCTACTGCCTTAAGGTCGCCTGCTGTTACAGGCTTATCGTCGTAGGTGTATGCAACGACGATTTTAGAGAGCCTTTCCTTGAGGTCAGAAATAGAGCTTGCAAGGCAGAATACTGCCATAATTTCAGATGCTACGGTGATGTCAAAGCCGTCCTCACGGGGAACGCCGTTCACCTTGCCGCCAAGACCGTCTATAACGAATCTAAGCTGGCGGTCGTTCATATCTACGCATCTTTTCCAGGTGATTTTTCTTACGTCAATGCCGAGGCTGTTGCCCTGCTGAATGTGGTTGTCCAGCATTGCGGCAAGGAGGTTGTTGGCCGCGCCGATAGCGTGGAAGTCGCCTGTGAAATGAAGATTGATATCCTCCATAGGAACGACCTGCGCGTATCCGCCGCCTGCTGCACCGCCCTTAACTCCGAATACCGGGCCGAGAGATGGCTCGCGGAGCGCAACCGCGCACCTCTTACCAATACGTACAAGACCGTCTGCAAGGCCTATGGTAGTTGTGGTCTTGCCCTCGCCTGCCGCCGTAGGTGTTATGGCGGTAACAAGTATAAGCTTACCGTTTTTACGCTCGCACGTATTTAAAAGATTGTAATCAATCTTAGCCTTATGCTTGCCGTACTGCTCAATATACTCTTCAGATATATCGAGCTTCTTAGCAATCTCATTTATGTGCTTCATTTCGCACTGCTGTGCGATTTCTATATCGGTTAAATATGCCATAGCCTACTCCTTTATTTAAAGTATTTGACAGCGGATTCAAAGAGCTTCATATCGTATTCGCCTGTGACATTCTTGTAAAGGTTCTTGCCAATTCGCTCACTGTGTCCCATCTTACCGAATACACGGCCGTCGGGGGAGAGAATACCCTCGATTGCTGATGCGGAGCCGTTGGGGTTGAATTGAATATCAGAGGTAGGCTTACCCGCGAGGTCTACGTACTGAGTCATTATCTGTCCGTTTGCCGAAAGCTCGCGGATAAGAGCGTCACTCGCTACGAATTTACCCTCGCCGTGAGAAATCGGAACGTTGAATACGTCGCCTACGCTTACACCCTGAAGCCAAGGCGAGTTGTTAGATGCTACTCTTACTCTTACAATTTTTGACTGGTGTCTTGAAATATCGTTATAGGTAAGAGTAGGACAGCTAGCATCGGTGTCAATTATCTTACCGTAGGGAACAAGACCGAGCTTAATAAGAGCCTGGAAGCCATTACAGATACCGCCCATAAGTCCGTCGCGCTTATCAAGAAGTGAGGTGATTTCCTCCTTTACCGCCTCGTTTCTCATAAAGGCAGTAATGAATTTACCCGAGCCGTCGGGCTCGTCACCACCTGAGAAGCCACCGGGTACGAATACTATCTGGCTATCACGGCACTTCTTAGCAAAGCTCTCAACGCTTCTTGCAACGTCGTCGGGAGTAATGTTTCTAACTACGAAGATTTCAGCATCTGCGCCCGCTCTCTCAAACACCTTTGCGGTATCGTTTTCACAGTTAGTGCCGGGGAATACGGGGATAAGCACCTTGGGGCGTGCAGTCTTAACCGCGGGTGCGAGGTTTGAAGCCTTGTTGTAAGTGAAGGTCTTTATCTCTTCCTTCTTAGTCTGTGCTGTTGTCGGGAATATACTCTCAAGAGTTGCCTCATTGAAATTGATAAGATCCTCGATAGTAGCGCTCTCGTTGTCAAGAACGATTTTTGCCTCCTTAGTGGTAACGCCTATCTTAGTAGCGTACGGAGCATCGGTTTCACAGTCAAGCTCGGCAACGATGAAGTCGTACATCATAGTGCAATACCAATTATCACCCACTGTGCCGCAGGACTTAAAGCCGATGTTGTTACCAAACGACATCTTCATTACAGCCTCGGCAATACCGTTTTCAACAGCCCAAGCTGCCTTAACCTTACCGTCCTTACAAAGTGCGTGGAATGATTCCCAAGCCGCCTTGGTCGACTCAGCACTCTTATCGGTTGGAGCGAATAGGTACACGGGATGTCCCGCCTCTTTGAATTCAGGAGAGATAACCTCGCTTGCAAGAATAGGAGCGATAGCGAAGGAAATGAGTGTAGGTGGAACGTCTTTATCAAGGAATGAGCCCGACATAGAGTCCTTGCCGCCGATAGCGGCAGCATTAAGCTCAAGCTGAGCGTCCATAGCACCAAGAAGAGCCGAGAATGGCTTGCCCCAACGTATAGGCTCGTTCTTTAATTTCTCAAAGAACTCCTGAAGAGTTAAATAAGCGTTCTTATAGTCAGCACCTGAGGCAACAATCTTTGCCATAGAGCTGTATACTGAAGCACGTGCGCCGGTGTAGGGGTCAACCGACATGACGTCAGGGTCGAGTCCCCAAGCCATAACGCTCGCCTGCTCGGTAGACTGACCGGGGAGCGTGGGCAGAAGCGCCGCCATAGCCTGTGCGGGAGTTTTCTGCGTCTTTCCGCCAAATGGCATAAGCACCGAGCCTGCTCCGATTGAGCCGTCAAAGCGCTCTACAAGACCGCGTCTGCTGGCAGTCTTAAGGTCGGACGCCATATCGTAAAGGTTGCTGTAAAGAGCCTTTGAGAATACCGAAAGGTCTTTCTTGGTTACGTCAACGGTCGTGTGCTTGCTGGCACCGTTGGTGTTAAGGAATTCACGTGAGAGGTTAGCGATAGTCTGACCCTTCCAGGACATAACCATTCTTGCCTCTTCTGTAACTATTGCAACACGATACGCTTCAAGATTTTCCTTTTCTGCGTATTCGATGAATTTATCTGCATCCTTAGCCTCGACTACCACCGCCATTCTCTCCTGAGATTCGGAGATTGCAAGCTCTGTGCCGTCAAGACCGTCGTATTTCTTACGTACTGCATCGAGGTCAATCTTAAGTCCGTCTGCAAGCTCGCCGATAGCAACCGATACACCGCCTGCACCGAAGTCGTTACAACGCTTAATAAGACGAGTTACTTTCGGGTGGCGGACCAGACGCTGAATTTTTCTTTCCTCGGGTGCGTTACCCTTTTGAACCTCTGATGCCATAGTGGTAAGAGATTTCATATTATGGCTCTTTGACGAGCCGGTAGCACCGCCGATACCGTCTCTGCCTGTTCTGCCTCCGAGAAGAATTACAACGTCACCTGCCAAGGGACGCTCACGGCGCACGTTATAAGCAGGGGCAGCGGCAACAACTGCGCCACATTCAAGACGCTTTGCAACGTAGCCGTCGTGATAAACCTCGGCTACGTGGCCTGTTGCAAGACCTATCTGGTTGCCGTATGATGAATAGCCTGCCGCAGCAGTCTGACAAATTTTTCTTTGAGGAAGCTTGCCTGGGAGTGTGTCTGCAAGTGCCTTTCTGGGGTCAGCTGCGCCTGTAACTCTCATTGCCTGGTGAACGTAGGCTCTGCCTGACAGGGGGTCACGGATACATCCGCCGATACAGGTAGCTGCGCCGCCAAAGGGCTCTATCTCGGTACGGTGATTGTGCGTTTCGTTCTTGAACATCAAAAGCCAATCCTCTTCCTTACCGTCAACCGTTGCGTTAACGTGAATGGAGCATGCGTTTATCTCCTCGCTCTCGTCAAGTTCGGGAAGAAGCCCGCGCTTTTTAAGCACCTTACCTGCAATTGTGGCAATATCCATAAGAGTTTGAGGTCTGTTAGCAGCCTTTTCCTCTCCGTAAACCTCAATGCGTGATGCAAGGTAGCGGTTGTATGCCTCCTCTACTGCCTCGTCGCTAATCTTAACGTTGTCAATATGCGTTGAGAAGGTAGTGTGACGGCAGTGGTCTGACCAATACGTGTCGACTACTCTGATTTCTGTTATAGTTGGGTCGCGGTGCTCCTCGTTCTTGAAGTAACCTTGTAAGAACTTAAGGTCGTCAAGGTCCATAGCAAGACCAAGCTCGTCAAGAAGTGCGGAAAGTCCCTTATCATCAAGGCTGATAAAGCCCGTTACGGTTGCTACTGCCTCGGGAATTGTATAGTTGATGCTGAGAGTTTCGGGCTTATCGAGTGATGCCTCGCGGCTCTCAACGGGGTTGATAACAAATTTCTTAATAGCCGCAAGCGATGCCTCGCTAACCTTGCCGTAAACCGCATAAACTCTTGCAGTACGTACGGTGGGTCTGTCGCACTGAGCAATAAGCTGAATGCACTGAGCGGCTGAGTCTGCTCTCTGGTCGAATTGACCGGGGAGGTATTCTACTGCAAAGACGGTTGCGCCGTCAAGACTGATGTCCTCAGTGGCATTATCCATCTGAGGCTCTGAGAAAACGGTGTTAACCGCACACTCGAAAAGGGAACGGTCAATACCCTCAACGTCGTAGCGGTTAATCACTCTTACGGACTCAACCTCGGTTAGCTCAAGAAGCTCGCGTAGTTCCTTGGTGAGCGCTCTTGCCTCGTTGTTAAATCCGTCCTTTTTTTCTACGTATATTCTGTAAACCATAAATTACTCTCCCTTTTTACAGGCAAGCGCCCTTTGTCCTATATCGTGACGGTAGTATGCGTTCTCAAAGGTTATTTCTTTAACGAGAGAATAACTGCCGTTTATCGCATTTTCTAAACTGTTTGCAGTTGCTACGACGCCAAGAACTCTACCACCTGATGTTACGAGCTTACCGTCCTTAAGCTGTGCGCCTGCAACGTATACGCTGTCCTTTATGCTTTCGGGAATATTGATTTCATATCCCTTTTTGTACTCCTCGGGATAGCCGTCCGACGCCATAATTACGCAACAGGCCGAGTCGGTGGAGAATTCTACCGAAATCTCGGAGAGTCTTTCCTCAGTTACAGCTCTCATAACCGTTAATAAATCACTCTTAAGAAGAGGAAGAACTACCTGCGTTTCAGGGTCACCGAAGCGGCAGTTGTACTCGATAACCTTAGGTCCGTTCTTGGTAATCATAAGTCCGAAGTATAGACAGCCCTTAAAGGTGCGTCCCTCAGCGTTCATAGCGTTCATTGTGGGAATGAATATTTCCCTCATACAAATCTCTTTAATTTCGTCGGTGTAATAGGGGTTGGGCGCAATAGTTCCCATACCGCCCGTGTTAAGACCCTTATCACCGTCGTGCGCACGCTTGTGGTCCATCGAGGATACCATAGGCACTACGCACTTACCGTCTGTAAATGCGAGCACGGATACCTCGGGGCCCTCTAAGAATTCCTCAATAATTATGCGTCTGCCGCTGTCTCCGAATACGCCGTCGGTCATCATAGACTTAACCGCTGATACTGCCTCAGCCTTATCCATAGCGATTATAACACCCTTGCCAAGCGCAAGTCCGTCAGCCTTGATTACGGTAGGGAAACTTACTGTGTCGAGGTAAGAAAGTGCCTCGCCCTCGTCCGAGAAAGCCTCATATTTTGCGGTAGGAATACCGTATTTTTTCATCAAATTTTTAGAGAAGGTCTTGCTTCCCTCAATTATTGCCGCCGCTTTGTTAGGGCCAAAGCAGGGAATACCTACCTCTGTAAGCGCATCAACCGCGCCAAGCACCAATGGGTCATCGGGAGCAACTACTGCATAGTCAATGCCGTTCTCCTTAGCAAACCCTACGATGCCGTCAATATCCTTAGCTCCAATATTTACACATACAGCGTCGTCTGCAATACCGCCGTTTCCGGGGAGCGCATATATAGTGCTTACGTTCTTGTTTTTTTTGATTGATTTAATTATAGCGTGCTCGCGTCCGCCGCCACCAACGACTAAAATCTTCATTTAATGCTCCTTATCAGTGATGGAATAATCTCATTCCGGTAAACGACATTACCATGCCGTACTTGTCTGCTGCCTCGATAACGAGATCGTCACGGATAGAGCCACCGGGCTCTGCTATATATGATACACCGCTCTTTGCCGCGCGGTCGATGTTGTCTGAGAATGGGAAGAATGCGTCTGAGCCTACGGTTACACCGCTGATAGTAGCGAGGTAGGCGTCCTTTTCTTCGCGTGTGAAAGGCTCGGGTCTTTCGGAGAAATAGTTATGCCATACGTCATCGCCAAGCACTGTGTCGCTATCTCTGTCGGAAAGGTAGAGGTCGATGATGTTGTTCTTGTCGGGTCTGCCGATGCCGTCTGCAAACTTAAGTGAAAGAACTCTTTCACTCTGGCGAAGATGCCAGAGGTCTGCCTTATCGCCTGCGAGACGTGTACAGTGAATCCTCGACTGCTGACCTGCGCCAACACCGATAGCCTGTCCGTCCTTAGCAAAGCAAACGGAGTTAGACTGAGTGTACTTAAGGGTAATCAAGGCGATAATCATATCGATTTTAGCCTCGTCGGGAAGCTCCTTGTTTGCAGTAACCACGTTAGAGAGAAGCTCTCTGTCAATCTTAAAGTTGTTTCTGCCCTGCTCGAAGGTGATACCGAATACCTGCTTTCTCTCAATTTCGCAAGGAACGTAATTGGGGTCGATTTTTACGATATTGTAAGCGCCCTTTCTCTTAGTGCGAAGTAGCTCAAGAGCCTCGGGTGAATAAGAGGGAGCGATAACGCCGTCGGATACCTCACGGCTGATAATCTTCGCTGTGGTGAGGTCGCACTCTTCTGAAAGAGCAATCCAGTCACCGAATGAGGACATTCTGTCAGTACCCCTTGCTCGTGCATAAGCACATGCGAGAGGGGAGTCGTCAAGACCCTCGATGTCATCGACGAAGCACGCCTTCTTAAGAGAGTCCGAAAGAGGCTTTCCAACAGCGGCAGAGGTGGGGGAAACGTGCTTGAAGCTTGCCGCGGCAGGCATACCAACCGCTTCCTTAATCTCCTTAACTAACTGCCAGGAGTTGAATGCGTCAAGGAAGTTTATATATCCGGGTCTGCCCGAGAGAATTTCGATAGGAAGCTCGCTTCCGTCGTGCATATAAATTTTTGATGGCTTCTGGTTAGGATTACAGCCGTATTTAAGTTCAAATTCTTTCATTTCTTCACCTCAGGAGTTTTTATTGATAAGTCTTTCGGTTATTTCACCGTTTTTAAGATTAGTATATCTTACGTATAGTGAAATCTTGTTGTCATCATTAAGATTTTTCCACACAGTGTCGGTAAATGCGTCAATATCGTTAGGAATTGCCACTCTTTCAGGCTCGCCCTGGAATGTAGGAATGGGATTGCCGTCGGTCACGTAGGTGTGAATGAAGTGACCAAGACCGGAGAGGGCAGGATAGGAGAAGGTATAACGGTTGCAGGCAGTTCCATCGGCGTCCGCAGACTTGAGTATGCTCATCTCGTATGAGAAGTCGCCCTCGCCAAAGGTTACATATCCGCTGATACGGGGAGTGAGGTTAGGCGCATCGGGCTCAAACTCGCGGCTCTTTAAGGAGTCGGAGAACGAAAGTCCGTTCTTAAGTCCCTCGTAAACCGTGTCGGTCTGGTCGCCGTTAGTAACTATAAGACCACCCTCGGTCTCTCTCACTGCTGCGTAAATGATAAGAGAGGGGTCCTCAACCTTGCTTGCATCAAACGGTTCAGTAAAGAGGTCGCCTCCGTGCTTTACGAACACACGGTTTCTGCTGTTATTACTTCTACCCATTATGAAGTAGGCGGATACTGCGTACTCAGCGTTCTCACTCTTGCCTATCACAATTCCTCTGCCTACGTAAGGGTTATCCTTAATAAGCTCACCTATATCGTTAATTTTGTAAATATTCATTTGCAAAAATCTCCTTTAATACTTGACACTGTACAAGATATCCTCGTATGAGGGGTATGGCAAGAACGACTTGCCTGTGAGTAATTCTATAGCATCTGCGCTCTTTCTTAGCTTCTCAATATCAGCAAGCAGAGTGTCCTTTGCGTAGAACGCTTTATCAATTGCAGATGCGCTATGCGGATACCTATCAAGCGCCTCTTCGAGAAGCGTAAGATCGCAGTAGAAGCTATCAAAGTGGGTGCTGATGCGGCTGAGAAGATTTTCCTCTGCCTTTACCGAAAGAGTAGCGAACTCTTTTTTCTTCATTAACTCGGCGAGCAAGAAGTCCTGGTATTTAATGACGCTTGGCAAAATTTCCATTCTTGCCATATCAAGAGCGGTAAGCGCTTCTATATGTACCGTTTTTGCGTAGTTTTCAAGAAGTATTTCGCCGCGTGATTTAATCTCGCTCTCGGAAAGCACGCTATGTCTTGCAAAGAGAGCAATGTTTTTCTCGTTAGCGTAGCGTATCAGTGCATCGGGTGTTGAGGCAAGGTTGAGAAGTCCGCGCTTTTCTGCCTCACGTCGCCACTCGTCAGAGTAGCTGTTGCCGCTGTGAATTATTCTCTTGTGCTCCTTTATCACTCTCTCAAATAGCTCTGAGAGTGCGGCACTGAGGTTTTCCTTACCCTCAAGCTCGTCGGCAAAGAGCTTTAATTCATCGGCAACTATCGTGTTAATTATGAAGTTTGGGCAACCGATATTGGCAGGTGAGCCAACCATACGGAATTCAAACTTATTTCCTGTAAAAGCAAATGGCGATGTTCTGTTTCTGTCAGTCGAATCCTTCTGTATCGTAGGAAGAACCGATATACCGACGTTTAACTCAGACGCCTCGAGCGAGTGGTATCTCTCGCCACGCTCAATAGCACCAAGTATGCCCTCAAGCTCCTCGCCAAGATATATGGATACTATTGCCGGAGGTGCTTCGGATGCACCAAGACGGTGGTCGTTGCCTGCGGTGGCAACGCTTATTCTGAGCAAATCCTGATGCTTATCCACAGCGGAAATAACTGCTAAAAGGAAGAGCAGGAAGCGGGCGTTGTCGTTAGGCGTATCACCCGGCTCAAAAATGTTCTCGCCGGAGTCGGTCGAGAGCGACCAGTTGTTATGCTTACCGCTTCCGCTTACCGAGGCAAACGGCTTTTCGTGTAAAAGACATACCAAATCATGCTTTCCCGCTATGGATTTCATAAGGTCCATAACAATCTGGTTCTGGTCGGTGGCAATATTAGATGATTCGTATATACAAGCGAGCTCGTGCTGAGAGGGAGCCGCCTCGTTGTGCTTGGTTTTAGCGTATATGCCCATTTTCCAAAGCTCTGTGTCGAGCTCCTTCATAAATGCGGCAACTCGGGGCTTGATAGAGCCGTAGTAGTGGTCCTCAAGCTCCTGACCCTTCGAGGGACGAGCGCCGAAGAGCGTGCGTCCGCAGTGTATTAGGTCAAGTCTTTTTTCATATACGCTCTTGTCGATAAGGAAGTATTCCTGCTCTGCGCCGACGGTGGGTATAACACGCTTAGTCGTCGTGTCGCCAAAGAGGCGAAGTATTCTCATAGCCTGCTCGTTAAGAGCGTCTATGGAGCGGAGCAGAGGAGTCTTTTTATCAAGCGCCTCGCCGCCGTATGAGCAGAATGCGGTGGGAATATAAAGACTGCCATCCTTTACGAATGCATAAGAGGTGGGGTCCCACGCAGTATAGCCTCTTGCCTCAAAGGTGGCTCTAAGACCGCCCGAAGGGAAGCTGGATGCATCTGCCTCGCCTTTAACAAGCGAGCGCTCGGAGAGCTTAAGTATTGGCTCTTTCGTAATCTTATTAGGTTCTATAAAGGCATCGTGCTTTTCAGCGGTAATGCCGGTCATGGGCTGGAACCAATGTGTATAATGTGTTGCGCCGTGCTCTACCGCCCATTCCAGCATAGCCTTTGCTACGCTTTTTGCTACGGTGTGTGTAAGCGGAGTGCCTCTTTCCTTAGCAAGCTTAACGCTCTCGTATGCGGTAGGGTTAAGCCTCTCCTTCATAACGCTCTCGCTAAAGAGCATAGAGCCAAAGTTTTCTGTAATCTTTTCGTTATTATTCATAAGGTTCTAATTGCTCCTTATCTATACTTTTTCGTAAGGATATCCTTTGATACAAGCTCGCACGCCTTAGGCAAAATTATCCACTCTGCCTGTTCCATAACTCGCCTTTGAAGTATCTCGGGTGTGTCGCCCTTTTTAATATTTACACTTTTTTGAAGTATGATTTTACCGCCGTCCGGGATTTCGTTTACAAAATGCACTGTTGCGCCCGTGACCTTAACGCCGTATTCAAGAGCCGCCTCGTGAACTCTGAGGCCGTAGTAGCCCTTGCCGCAGAATGACGGAATAAGAGAGGGGTGAACGTTGATTATTCTGTCCTTAAAGGCGGTAGTGAATTTCTCTGAAAGAATAGCCATAAAGCCGGCAAGCACGACAAGGTCAATTTCTCGTGACCTCAACTCGTCAATCAGTCGGTCCTCAAAGGCCTCTTGCGAGCCGCACTCAGCCTTAGTTACGGTGATCGCCTCGATGCTTGCAGCCTTTGCTCTTTCAAGAGCGTAGACGCCTGCTTTGTTTGAGATTACGAGGGAAATCGTACCGCTTTTGAGTATACCGCTTTGCTCGGCGTTGATAAGTGCACCGAGATTTGTACCGCCGCCTGAAACCAATACGGCTACCTTTGTCTTACACATATTCATTACTCCAATAGAAATTTGAGGTGAGAGAATTATTCAAGAATGATTTTCTCGTCAGATTCAATAATTTCGCCGATTATATAAGCGTCCTCGCCGTTTGCCTTAAGGATTTCAAGAGCGCGCTCCATATCCTTGCGAGCAACTACAACGCTCATTCCAACACCCATATTAAAGGTGTTGAACATATCTCTTTCCGTTATTCCGCCTGTCTTTTCAATAAGCTTGAAAATAGGAAGAACCTTAACGGCAGATTTATCAATTTTTGCACACAGACCGTCGGGAATGCTTCTTGGAATATTCTCATAGAAGCCACCGCCTGTGATGTGTGAAATTCCCTTTACGGTAATCTCGTTCATAAGAGCGAGCATTGGCTTTACGTATATCTTGGTGGGTGTGAGAAGAGTTTCGCCGAGTGATTTGCCGCCAAGCTCGCTAACGGGAGCCTTAAGGTCGCACTTTTCAACGTCGAACACCTTTCTTACAAGAGAAAAACCATTGGAATGTACACCGCTTGAGGGAAGAGCAAGCACTACGTCGCCGGGCTTCATAAGCTTATTGTTAATAACCTTGGATTTATCTACCGCACCAACGGTAAAGCCTGCGAGGTCGTATTCGTCAATAGGATAGAAGCCGGGCATCTCTGCCGTCTCACCGCCGATAAGCTCACAGCCGGACTGCACACAGCCCTCTGCGACACCGCCGACGATTGCGGCTATTTTCTCAGGATAGTTCTTACCGCAAGCGATATAATCAAGGAAGAAGAGTGGCTTTGCACCGCAGCAGATAACGTCGTTAACGCACATGGCAACGCAGTCTATACCTACCGTGTCGTGCTTGTCCATCAAGAAAGCAAGCTTAAGCTTTGTGCCTACGCCGTCGGTGCCCGAAACCAAAACGGGATGAGGCATATCGGTAATATCAAGCTCGAAAAGACCGCCGAAGCCGCCGATCTCCTCGGACTTTTTTTGAATAATTGTTCTTGCTACGTGA
>JAZQRW010000002.1:0-5609 GCA_045629765.1 Eubacteriales bacterium | reverse complement strand
GAACAAAGGCCACCAACAAAACACACACTGTGGAAAACCGATTTTTTCTTTGTAAAAGCGTGCTGATTTTACTCAAGAAAACCAGTAAATTCTGTCTTAGCAAAACAACAAAGCGCACTCGTTTCACTCACATAATTCCGGAAACAAGTGCGCTTTTTACGTTTTTTGACTATGTTTGTTTACAAAAAACAGTTTTTTTATCTTTTCCAATACTTTCTATCAAGAGAGCGGTACATAATTGCCTCGGCAATATGGTCAGCGTTGATTTTATCCATTCCATCAAGATCGGCAATTGTTCTTGCCACTCTTAGCACTCTGTCGTGAGCGCGTGCGGAGAAGCCAAGGCTTTCAAACGCCTCTCTCATAAGCTCCGACGCCTCATCGTCAAGCACGCAATGCCTGTGCAGCATATCCGTACTCATATGAGCGTTGAGAACACCCGTCTTGTCCCCTGCTCTTTTTAGACGCTCGTCGGTGAACGCGCGCGCCTTGTTTACTCTTTCTCTTATTTGTGCTGAGGACTCGCCCTTCTTGCTCTTACCCGAAATATCGTCGTAGGAGACGGCGGGCAATTCAATCTCAATATCAATTCTATCAAGAAGCGGGCCCGACACACGCTCAAGATATTTGCTTATTGAGCCTGCGGGACAAGTACACTGCCTGTTAGGGTCGCCGAAATATCCGCATCTGCAGGGGTTCATAGCACATACAAGCATAAACTTTGACGGATACGTAGCTTTTCCGCTTGCACGTGTAACAGTCACTACTCCATCCTCAAGCGGCTGTCTTAAAGCCTCGGTCACGTTCTTTGGAAATTCCGGCAGCTCGTCAAGGAATAAAACTCCTCCGTGAGAGAGTGAAATCTCACCCGGGCGAGGTTGCGTTCCTCCGCCTACAAGTCCCGGAACCGTCACGGTGTGGTGAGGTGAACGGAACGGACGCTCGGTAACAAGACCGCTAAGCTTAAGATTTCCCGAAACCGAATGTATCTTGGTAGTCACCAACGCTTCCTCGAAATTCATATCGGGAAGAATTGAAGGAATGCGCTTTGCGAGCATCGACTTACCTGCGCCGGGAGGGCCTATCATCAGTACGTTATGACCGCCTGCCGCTGCAATTTCGAGTGCCCTTTTAGCCTTAAGCTGTCCACGCACGTCTGCAAAATCAAGCGTGTCAGAGCGTTTTGAGAGGTCGATTGACGATTCCGACGTGGACACGTGAGCAATCAGCTCCTCACCGCGAAGATGCATAATTAACTGTCTTAAATTCTTGACGCCATAAACCTTAATGCCCGCAACGACCGACGCCTCGGGCACATTATCGTAAGGCACGAATATCTCACTCCTGCCACACTCACGCGCCGAAATAGTCATAGACAAAACACCGCCTATAGGGCGCACCTCGCCGGAAAGTGACAATTCACCGATAAAGCACTTGTCGCTAAGGTTAATTGCAGAGGATAAAATTCCGCCGCTTTGCAATACAGCAACCTCAATGGCGAGGTCGAATACCGAGCCCACTTTTTTAACGTCGGCAGGTGCTAAATTTACCATTATATCGTACGATGGAAAGACAAATCCGCTGTTTTCACACGCAGATTGCACCCTGTTTTTCGCCTCTTTTACCGCCGCGTCGGGAAGACCAACCAGCTCAAATTTAGGAACTCTGTCCCAAGCGCTGCATTCTACCGTCACGGCAAAGCCGTCTATGCCCAAAACACCTGAGCTGTAAACCTTAGAAAGCATAATACCTCTCAATCCCATTCACAGTGAATGTACAAAACCTTTATAAAGACATTATAACGCTAAATTCAGCACAAATCAACCCCTTTGTTGACATTCCTTTTAAAGTAGTGTATAATAAGCGTATAGCCGGAATGAATAAGGAGACACCGCTTTGAGAATAATAAAAAACGTTAACCTATTCGGTAAAATAACTGACGTTAAAATAGACGAGGGAAAATTCGCTTTTATCGGCAAATGCGACGAAGATGGCATTGACCTTAGCGGAAGAAGGGTTTATCCCGGACTTATAGATATACACAGCCACGGCGCTATAGGTAAGGACGCATCGAGTGACGAGCTTTCGGATATGGCGGATTTTATGCTCACAAACGGCACTACCACGTGGTATCCCACTACGATGACGGTGTCGGAGGACGAGCTTATACGCGTAACGAATGTCAACCTTGATTTAGGTCACGGAGCAAATATGCCGGGATTTCACCTTGAAGGACCTTTTATCAACCCCAAGTATAAGGGCGCGCAAAACTCCGATTATATAACACCTCCAAGCCTTGATTTGCTCGCAAAATGCAAAAATGTAAAAATAATCACCGTTGCACCCGAAATTAATGGAGTTATGGAATTTATAGAAAGGTGCGGCGTGATAGTCGCACTGGGCCACACCGACTGCACTTATGACACGGCGGCCGAGGCTTTCAGGCGAGGTGCGATGTCACTGACACATACCTTTAACGCAATGGCACCTATACACCATCGCGAGCCGGGTCCTATTTTGGCAGGAGCTGATTTTGGCGCTTACGCTCAGCTTATTTGTGACGGAGAACACGTTCACCCGACGGTATGCCGTATGCTTTATAAGCTCTACGGCAAGGAACGTGTCGTTCTAATCAGTGACTCGATGTCACCAACAGGCATCGGTGACGGCGAATATTCCATAGGCGGACAAGCCGTTATTGTTAAGAACGGAATTGCCAGGACGCAAAGCGGCGCCCTCGCAGGCTCTACCACTACGCTCTTCGAATGTGTAAAACGAGCTATCAGCATGGGCATTCCCGAATATGATGCCGTATATATGGCAAGCACAGCACCCGCTATGCTTATGAAACTAAACAAAGGTAAAATCGAGGTTGGCTACGATGCAGATTTCATCGTTGTAGACGAAAGCTTCAACCTTTATATGTCAGTTGCACGAGGTGAATTTTGAATACCAATAATCAAACCACAAATATATACGAAAGAACCGTGCTGATGCTCGGATCAGAGGCTGTAGAGCGGCTGAAAAGCAGCCGCGTTTGTGTAGTCGGCGTTGGCGGCGTCGGCGGCTTTGCAGTCGAGGCTTTAGCGCGCGCAGGCGTCGGAATGCTAACTTTAGTTGACAACGATAGGGTATCCGTGTCAAATATTAACCGTCAGATAGTAGCTCTCGGCTCTACTGTAGGAAACTACAAAACCGAGGTTATGAAGGCACGAATTGCCGATATCAACCCCAGCTGCACAGTTGTTTGCAAAAACATGTTTTACGATGAGAATACAGCAGATTCTCTATCCTTTGACGAGTACGATTATATTCTTGACTGTATCGACTCGGTAAGCTCAAAGGTACTTCTTATCAGTAGGGCAAAAAGCAGCGAAGTCAATATAATATCTGCAATGGGTGCAGGAAACAAGCTTGACCCCACTCGCTTCAAGGTTTCGGACATTTCTAAAACTAACACCGACCCTCTTGCCCGTGCCATACGCACAAGACTCAAGAAGCTTGGTATCAACAGGCTCAAGGTAGTGTTCTCGGACGAAGCGCCAATCAATCCTAATGGTGAACGCACGCCGGGCAGTGTGTCCTTCGTTCCATCGGTAATGGGTCTGATTATGGCAGGAGAGGTAATTAAGGATTTAGCCATTCACTAGACACTCTTGCTATCCTGTAAAAACGCGAGAACTCAACATAAAACTCCCTTAACCCAACTCGTTACATAACCTTTAGGGAGGCAGAATGAGCTCAAATATAAAAAAGGACACGTACAGAACACTTATGTATTGGCTTGTTATGACGAGCTTTATCTTCTCTTTAGTATATGTCCCCCTTCGCTCTTATCTTGACGAGAGTTATCGCTCGGGCGGAGCTTACAAAATTATGATTTTCCAAACCGTTTGCGGCATCATTGAAATAAATCTGCCGTCGTTTTTGGAAAAGCGCTTCAATCTTAAAATTCCACGCCTTTTTGCAATAATGTTTTTAGTTTTCGTTTGGGGCGCAATTTTCCTTGGTGAGGTTGCTGACTTCTATTACCGTTTTCCATTTTGGGACGATATATTGCATCTATGGAGCAGTATGATGCTGGGCTTTCTTGGTTTTTCACTAATCGAAATCCTCAACAATGACAAAAAGCACAATAAAGTCTCGCTTTCGCCAATATTTGTTTGCATTTTTGCAACTTTATTTACAGTTTCTATTGGAGCACTGTGGGAAATTTACGAATTTATATCCGACGGAATACTCGGGATAAATATGCAAAAGTACGCCCTAGGCTCTGCAATATCTGACACGGGTGTCACTCTCTTAGAGGGGCGTGAGGCTCTAAAGGATACCATGACAGACCTTATAGTCGATTTTATAGGCGGACTTGTAGCATCTGCAGTCGGCTATATTTCAATTATAAAAAACACCGGTTGGATTGATACCTTTAAGGTGTCCTTCAACGAGAAGGAAGGAGATAAAAATGTTTGATAACACACGTAGCGTGATTGCAAAAACGAAGGAAGACTTAAAAAAGCTCGCCTTCGTATCAACTCTCGTTATTCAATTAATTTTCATCATCTATCATATCTTTTCTATGGCGGTTGAAAGAGGCATAATGCTCGTTCACTCGCTCCTCTTTGCCTTTTGCGCCGTATATCTTCTTACCTATATCTTAACGCGCAATATGGCTCTGTCAAAGACACAACGCAAGGGATTAAAGCTCGCCTTTAAGCTATCAAAATACGTAATCAACCTTGCCTCTCTTGCAGTATCGCTCGTTTGGCTGGCAAACAATCCCGACGGACTTACGGTTATCACGATAGTGCCGGTCGTTACGCTTCTTATTTCGATACTCGTTCAGTTTATCTGCGAATTTCTGTTCTTCGTGTTCTCAAGATATACCGATATGTACATAGCCGCGTTTGACGCCGACACCAAATGGATACAAAACGCCATTGACTTTACCAAGAATACGATTGACTCAAATAAAGAAAGAATAGATAAAGTAAAAGAATTTTACGACGAGCATAAGGAAGGAATTAACAAAGCCGTCAGCATTACAGGAGGGATAATTAAAACTATTTCTTCCTTAAAGAAGCCCACTAAGAACACTCCGCCCCTTCAATACGAGGACAAAACCGATAGTGAGGTACATAAATGAAAATTAAGGTTATTGAAAAATCCTACTCCGAGGTGCTTGAATACTACGAAAAGAATCCCGTAAAGCACGCAAAGCCGAAAAGGCCCAACATCTTTTTCCGCACACTTTTAAAGCTCGTTTCAATCCCCGACCTTATCGCCACGCACTTTAGCTGTAAGAAGGTTGGAATGGAGAAGCTCGGCAAGAAGGAGCCTGCGCTCATTCTTATGAATCACTCGAGCTTTATCGATTTGGAAATTATATCATCGATTCTTTATCCGCGTCCGTTCAACATCGTAGCCACCACCGACGGCTTTATCGGCAAGAATTGGCTTATGCATCAGCTTGGCTGCATACCGACGAGAAAATTCATCAGCGACCCCGCTTTAGTGCGTGATATTTTACATACCGTAAGAAAGCTCAACGACTCCGTAGTTATGTACCCCGAGGCAGGATATAGCTTTGACGGTACCGCCACTACTATGCC
>JAZQRW010000001.1:0-11655 GCA_045629765.1 Eubacteriales bacterium | reverse complement strand
CTTAAGCTGTTCAGCAATCTTGTCAGCCTCGTCCTTAGATACACCCTCTTTGAGAGTCTTAGGAGCAGCCTCAACAAGGTCCTTAGCGTCCTTAAGGCCAAGACCGGTAAGCTCACGTACAACCTTAATAACGTTGAGCTTGCTAGCGCCAGCGTTCTTAAGTACTACGTCGAACTCAGTCTTCTCCTCAGCAGCGGGAGCTGCCGCGCCACCAGCTACAGGAGCTGCTGCTACAGGAGCTGCGGATACGCCGAATTCCTCTTCAAGAGCCTTAACGAGGTCAGCGAGTTCAAGAATTGTAAGACCTTTAACAAGGTCAAGAATCTGTGTTGTCTTTTCGTTCATTTTTTTATCCTCCAAAAATCTTAGAATATTATAATCGTTTTTTGTCTGCAGTTAAAATTAAGCCTCTGCAGGAGCTTCAGTAGCCTCTTCGCCACCGTTTTCCTTATCAATCTTTGCCTGAAGAACATAAGCAAAGCTGTAAAGAGAAGACATAAGGCTGCCCATCATCTTAGCGATGAGAACTTCCTTAGAAGGAGTAGCAGCAAGCGCCTCAACGCCGGCCTGGTCGATTACACCACCGTCAACAAAGCCTGCCTTGATCTCAAAGCTCTTAACCTTGTCAGCGTATTCCTTCATAATCTTTGCAGGAGCAATAGGATCATCCTGGCTGAACGCAATAGCGGTCATACCGGAGAGATACTGCTTCATATCACCGTAGCCAACCATATCACAAGCTCTGCCTGTGAGTGTGTTCTTCATAACTGTGTATTCTACACCAGCCTTACGAAGAGCCGCACGGAGCGCGGTGTCGTCTGCAACTGTAATGCCTTCGTACTTAACAAGAACGCCTGACTGCGCAGTCTTAAGCTTAGCAGCAAGTGTCTCAACTACTTGTTTCTTCTGTTCAAGAATCTTATTACTTGGCATTTTTTACACCTCCATATAAATTTCTAAATAAAAAATCCTTTCCGATAACAGCACCACCTGTAACCGAGAAAGGACAACCCGAAAAGGCCGCAAAACGACCTAATATGTTAAGTTATTCTCACCTCGGCAGGAAAGCCAAACGCTTTTACCGGAACCTGCTGTCTTAGGATACCTATGGTATTATACAACATTCATTCTACTTTGTCAATACCTTTTTTGAAAAAAGTTGAATATTTTTCCGCCGTGCTAAAACGCAAGGCTTAATCGTAGCTAGTCTTATTCTTCAGGACTCTATATATCGAGCGATAGGAGTCAAGTCGGCTGCTCGTAATCTCACCGTTACGGCAAGCGCACATAATAGCACACTCGTCCTCCCCCTCGCCTACGTGCGCACAATCCTGATACTTACACATATTCTTATATGGAAGGAATTCGCGGAAGGTATCGACAAGGTCATCAAGCGCAAAGAAGTCAAAGCGCGCAAAATCGATAAGCGAAAATCCGGGCGTATCAGCCAAAAATCCCGTATCCAAAGAATTCTCTATATCAAATATTTCAACGTGGCGGGTGGTATGCCTGCCGCGCTCAATTTTATGCGAAATATCAGAGGTAGCAAGCGACAAATTGGGGAACAAGGCGTTCATAAGCGTGGACTTACCAACCCCCGACGCGCCTGCGAAGGCGGCAGTCTTACCATTTCTTACATTATCATTTATATACGCCTTAAGTGCGTCAATGCCTTCACCGCCCTCACTGGAGGTGATGAAGGTGGGAAATCCGATTTTTTCATATATCGTGGCGATGTTGTGCGCCGTCTTGTCAGAGAGGTCGGATTTTGTCAACACGATAACGGGCGTGATGCCGTTATATTCTGCGATCGAAATAAGCTTATCCACAGTTTCAAGAACCGGTGCAGGCTTCTTAACCGCAAGGGTGATAAAGAGATAATCAAGATTTGCCATAGGCGGACGAATAAGACTGTTAGTTCTTGTAATGACCTCGGAGATTACCACGGAGTCGGGTGTTGCATCGTCAAAAAGGAGCTTGACGTTATCACCGATAAGCACCTTTTCATCATCTCTTTTTAACACGCCCTTGGCGTAACAGCTGATATATTCGATTTTACCCTCGCACTCGGTGCGAGTCACGTAAAGTCCGCCGAGGCCCTTTACGACCTTACCGCATTTTTCAGTAATCAAGCCAGAACTCCATTTCTTTTTATCAATTATCCGTCTTTGATGAACGGCGAAGCTGTCCGCACGCCGCGTTTACGTCAGAGCCAAGCCTGCGCCTAAGCGTTGCAACACAGCCGTTCTTATTAAGTATATCGCAAAAGCGATTTGCGCTCTCGCTGGTACCCGATTTATAGCCCGTTTCCTTAACCTCGTTAACGCGAATAAGATTAACGTGAATAGGCGCACCCGTGCCGCGAAATGCGCTTGTCAGAAGGTGAGCAAGTGAGATTGCGTCCTCCTCAGTATCGTTCTTGCCGCTTATTAAGGTGTACTCGAAGGATATTCGCCTGCCGGTCCTCTCGTAGTAATACTTACAAGCGGAAAGCAGCTCGTCAATTCCCCATTTATTGTTAATGGGCATAATTGCGCTTCTTTTCTCATCCGTGGTTGCGTGAAGTGAAATTGAGAGAGTAATAGGCAGCTCAATCTCTGCAAGCTCACGAATTTTAGGCACTACCCCCGAGGTGGAAAGAGATATATGACGATAGCCGATATTCAGTCCGCCCTCAGCGTTCACAAGACGCAAAAATTTAATTACGTTATCAAAATTATCAAGCGGCTCACCTATTCCCATCATAACGATGTTGGAAACGCGCTCGCCCATATCGGCGCTCGCCGCAATTATCTGGCCTAAAAGCTCCGAGGGCAATAAATTACGAACCCTGCCGCCAATGGTAGAAGCGCAGAAGCGACAGCCCATACGACAGCCGACCTGGCTGGATATACAAAGCGTGTTGCCGTGCTTATAGCGCATAAACACCGACTCAATGCACTCGCCGTCGTAAAGACGGAACAGATATTTTACCGTGCCGTCAAGCTTTGACACAAGCTTGCGCTCCACCTTAGGAAGAGTGTCCACGGTATTCTCGGTTAAATATTCACGAAGCTTCTTTGGCAAATTCGTAATCTCGGATATAGGCGTGCCCGTCGCAAGACGGGTGAACACCTGCTTGGCGCGAAATTTGGGCTCGCCAAGCGACAAAAAGTACTGAACGAGCTCACCCTCGTCCATCGAATAAAGGTCTATAAGTTCACTCATTAAAGCTTTTTACCTCAATGTGATTTTCTAAGTTTCGCTATAAAAAATCCGTCTGTGCCGTGAATATGTGGTATAAATGTAAACATTCCTTGACATTTCTCGCCATTTTCCAATTCAAACGGTACAAGCGTGAAATCAGTATGCTTATCAAGAAAGGCGTTAACCACACCCTCATTCTCCAAAGGATTCAAGGTACAGGTGGAGTAAATCATCTCGCCGCCCGTCTTTAAATAGGAGGCTGATTTTTCTAAAATTTCAAGCTGCAAGGGCGGTAGCTCGTCAATGTCAAGACGACTGCGTGAGTAGCGCATATCCGCCTTTTTACCGAGAACTCCGAGTCCCGAGCAGGGCACGTCACATATAACTCTATCAAATCTTCCAAGCTCGTCCTCAATCGGAGAGGTAGCGTCGCACTGACGCGCGGTGATGTTATCAAGCGAGAGTCTACTTGCACCGTCTGTGATAAGAGAAAGCTTACTGCTGTGCAAATCGAGCGATAAAATCTCGCCCTCACCACCCATTAAAACGGACGCAGCGAAGCTCTTGCCTCCCGGGCAAGCACAGACGTCAACGATACGCTCACCTGCCACAGCGCCGAGCGCGATTACACTCGCTGTACAAGCGGTGTCCTGAACGAAGAAATAGCCGTCATCGAAATGTGGGAGCATCTTAGGATTCACCGAATACGGAATACGGAGTGTTAAAGGACTGTACTCGGACTCGGTGCTTAAAATATCAGCGGCATCGAGCATCTCCTTATACTTGGCTCTGGTCGTTTTCGTAGTATTGACCGCAATATCGGTGTATTGCGCCGTGTTAAATCTTTCAAGAAGAGCCTGTGCGCCATCTTCCCCGTAAAGACTGCAAAAAAGCTTGCAAATCCAAAGTGGGAACGAATATTTAACACTTAGGTAGCGCTGAGGATTCTTTTCCATCTTTGGCATGGGAAGCGCGTCCGAATCCTTCGCCCTGACAAGCGAGCGCAGAACCGCGTTAAGAAAAGCGCGCTCACCCTTATTTCTGCCTAGTGCAACGCTCTCGTTAACTGCGGCATAATCAGGTACTGAGTCCATATAAAGAATTTGACACGCGCCAAGGCGTAACACGTTAAGCGTTACTTCATTTATATCCTCAAGCGAACGGTTGGCAAGCGCACATAAGTAATAATCGATAGTCAATTTGCGCTCCATTGCGGTGTACAAAAGAGCTGTCACACGGCGGCGCTCGTCGGGTGAAATATTGTCTAAAAGATGCGAGTTAAGCGCAAGGTTTGCATACTTACCGTTCGCTTCAATATCGTTTAAGAGATTAAGCGAAAGCTCTAAAACAGTCATAACTATTTACTCCAGAATATCGGAAAGAGAAATCTTTCTGCCACGGACAAAATCGCCCGCGCTCATTCTGCCCTTACCCTCAGGAATTACGCCCGCGACAAGAAGCGCGCCCTCACCGCATTTAACGGTAAACGAGCCCTCGCCCTTAGCGTTTATATCGACGACCTCGCCCAGTGTGCCACGCTTACATTCAATTGGCGTTGCCCTAAAAATCTTGAGCATCTTGCCGTTATGCATAACGTAAGCACCGGGAATAGGTGTGAGTCCGCGGATAATACAATCAAGCTCTTTAGCGGATAATGTAAGGTTTAGTTTACATTCTTCCTTTTCTATTTTCTTAGCGTAGGTCGCAAGGGCATTATCCTGCGCGGTACGTCTAAGTCTGCCTGCCTCAATATTGTCAATAGCCTCGATAAGCAATTTAGAGCCTTCAGATGCCGAGCGGTCGTGGATAGCCTCAAAATCGTCGGTGGGGAGAATTTCAAACGCCTTTTGCAAAATAATATCGCCCGTATCAAGCCCCTCGTCCATATACATAATGGTGACACCCGTCTCTTTTTCGCCCTCCATAATGGCTCTTTGCATAGGGGCGGCACCGCGGTATTTAGGCAAAAGCGAGACGTGGACGTTAAGACAGCCGTGCTTAGGAAAATCGATAACGTTCTTTGGCAAAATCTTGCCGTACGCGACGACTACAATCATCTCAGGAGCAACCTCGCTCAAAATCTTGGCAAACTCCTCGGTACGAAGCGACTTGGGCGTATATACAGGTATGCCATTATCAAGCGCAAGCTTCTTTGTCGGGGTGGGGGTAATAATGTTACCCCTGCCGCGCGGCTTATCCTCTCCGCTGACAACGGCAACAACATCGTGCGAAGAGCTTAAAAGCGACTCAAGGCACATTGCCGAAATATCGGGCGTACCCATAAACATAATCTTCATATTTGCTTCTCCAAAGGTTAAATATCAATTGATGTGTAAACAATTATTTGCATTTAGCTATTTGCACATCGGTATAAAGCTTGCCGTCAAGGTGGTCTACCTCGTGGCAGATTGCTCTTGCAAGCAGTTCGCTGCCGGTAAGGTCATAGGTCTCTCCCTTACGGTTCATAGCTCTTACGGTAACAGACATAGGTCTTTTCGTAATACCGTATTCACCCGGATTTGATAGACAGCCCTCCTGGTCCTGCTGTGTGCCGGAGAAAGCAATAATTTTAGGATTGATAAGCTCGTATACTTCTCCCGGAACTACCTCAATCACGGCAATTCTGCGAAGCACTCCTACCTGCGGTGCGGCAAGTCCGCATCCGTCAGCGTCTCTCATCGTCTCTATCATATCGTCAATAAGCGTAATTACTCTGGGCGTTATCTCGGTAACGGGGCGAGAAACCTTACGAAGCGTCTCATCGCCAAATTTTAAAATTCTCAGCTTTGCCATTTTTTCTTTCTCCTTGCGAATTTTTTATTATCAGCCCTCTGGCAAAAATGCGAGGCGGACAGTCGGGGCCCTATCCCCGCGGTCTAATTTTAACCCTGCCTTTTTACAGGATTTCATCACGCTAGTGATTTCATCTTCCCAGGCAGATTTCATTGCGTGTGCAACACGCTTACTCTATACGGTCAAAGGATTCAGGTCAACGGATAGAGTGACATCTCTTTCCTTAGCAAACTCAGAAAGGCAATCCGCAAACAGTTTGCGAGTCGCTTTGGTAAGCCTACATTTAACGACCATTCTCATCCTATATTTTTCGTTTAATTTATACACGCCTGCCTCAAACGGCCCAAAAACAACAAAGGGCATATTTGCGTATTCGGCGTTAATTTTCTCTATTATCATATCCGAGAGGCGCTTGGATTGCGCAAACAGAGCATTCTCATTATCAGCAGTAAGCGTCAACTGCACCATGTCGCAAAACGGGGGATATGAAAGCTCGCGTCTGAGTGCAATCTCGCCCTCGTAAAAGCTCTCGTAATCCTGCTTGCATGCAAGCCTTATCGTTTCATTATTGGGTGCGAAGGTCTGGATTACAGCAATACCGCCATCGCTAGCTCTGCCTGCTCTGCCTATTACCTGTGTCAAAAGCGAGAAGGTACGCTCAGCCGCGCGAAAATCGCTGACGTAGAGAGAGGTATCGGCAAGCGCAACTCCAACTAAGGTTACTCTTGGAAAATCGTGGCCCTTAGCGACCATCTGTGTGCCGAGAAGAATATCTGCTCTGCCCTCTCTAAAGCTTTCGAGCATAGCGTCGTAAGCCATCTTGCCTCCCGTGGTATCTGCATCCATACGCATAACCGGCATATCGGGCAAGAACCTTTCCAGCTCACCCTCAAGCTTCTGCGTGCCAAAGCCCAAAAACGACAGCTTATCCGAGCTGCAACTCGGACATAGCTTAGGTGTCGGAGCGGTATATCCACAAAGGTGACACATCAATTTACCACTTCCCTTATCAGTGTGATAGGTCAGCGAAACCGAGCAACGCGGACAGGTGATGACGTCACCGCACTCCTTACAGCTAATCTGGCTGGAATAGCCGCGTCTGTTAAGGAATAAAATCGCTTGCTCGTCCTCATTCTTTACTTTCTTTAGCGACTCATAGAGTCGTTTACTAAGCGGTGTAGTATTACCAAGACGCAATTCCTCACGCATATCAACTATAATAGCAACCGGCAGTTTAACCCCACCGTATCTTTCACGCAAGGGTATCAGCGTATAAGTGTCGCTCTTAGCCTTATAAAAGCTCTCAACTGACGGCGTAGCAGACGCCAAAAGCAAAAGTGCTCCGTGCTTACCGCATCTATACGACGCTACATCGCGAGCGTGGTATTTGGGATTACTCTCGGATTTATAAGTGTGCTCGTGCTCCTCGTCAATGACTATCATACCGATATTTTTAAGCGGAGCAAAAACAGCCGAGCGAGTACCGATGACTAAATCGACCTCGCCTCTTCTTATGCGCCTGTATGCATCGAGCCGCTCTCCTTGCGAAAGCGAGGAGTGAATAACAGCTACACGTGCGCCGTATCGCTTGCAAAAAATCGACACAGTCTGGGGGGTAAGGGCAATCTCAGGCACAAGCATAATAACGCTCTTACCGTCCGAAATCGTCCTATCAATAGCCTTCATAATAACCTTTGTCTTACCGCTGCCGGTAACGCCAAAGAGCAGACCGCACTTAGCGTGCTCGTCTGCGTAAAGCTCTTCTATGACGGCGTAAGCAAGTGTCTGCGCCGTGCTAAGCTTAATTTCCGCCTTATCAGTAATTTCGGAATATCGGCTATACGGATTCCTGATATTCTCATATTCCGTAAGCGTGATAACTCCGCGCTCGGCAAGCGCCCTTACCTGTGCTGCAGTTACTCCCGGAAGCTCACGAACAAGCTTTAAGTCGCAACTATGTGCGTTCAAAAGACAAGATAGCACGCGCCTTTGCCCCTCACTCCTCAGGTGTCCCTTAGCCTCTGTGTCAAGGAGTGCCTTAGCCTCTGTGTCGCTAATTGCCAGAGTCACGGTTGTGCCGACACTGACGTTCTTATTATCCTTAAGGTTAAGCGCACCAGGCGGAAGAATGGCACGCACCGCCTCGCCAAGTGTACAGAGCGTATGCTCCTTCAAAAAATGACAAAGCGAGAGCAGCTCCTCGTTAAGCGCAAATTCCGCGCCTATTACCGAATGCACCGCCTTAATACCCGATGGGGCGGCGGTGGCAAGCTCACTCTTCTTTGCCGTAACGACGGCAAGACGGTAGAAATTGGATTTGCCAAACGGCACCTTAACTATACTGCCGACGGGTAAATCGTCCTCGCAGGAATAGTCAAACGCGCGGTCAAGATGATACGGCACATCAAGAATATATACTTCGCAAAACATACACTTACCACCCCTTCCGCAAATTCAAAGAATCTCTCTTATCTTACCATCTTGTATTCGCCGTCCTTGATTTTCTCAATAGCGATAGTAACGGCCTTCTCATCCTTGTACACGGGGTCAATAAGCGCTGCAAGAGGCTTATCGGTCTCGTGATTCTCAATCATTCTCTGCGCCTTGTTTCTCATCTCAACATACTCGTCGGTTACGATACGTGCGCCCTTGGCAACTCCCACTACGAGCTCGTAGTTGTTAAATTCGCCCTTTGTAAGTTCTTCAATCGTTGGATAAATCATTTGCTCTTTCTCCTCTTTTATTTAGTTGTCCCTTACGGGAATATTAAAAACTTTCTTTTACGAGTTTACTCTTCTTCCTCGTCGTCGATGTCGTCATTATCGGTAGCAAGACGGTTGGTAATCGTTTCCGTCTGTATTGCAGACAAAATAACGTGGTCGGAGTCGGTGATAATTACTGCTCTTGTGCGTCGTCCGCACGACACGTCGATAACCCTGTCCTCCTCGCGCGCATCCTGCACGAGTCTTTTGATAGGCGCGGAGTCGGGTGAGGCGATAGCCACTATTCTGTTAACCGACACCATGTTGCCAAATCCGATATTGATAAATTTCATAAAGCTTACCTCACTCTATATTCTGAATTTGCTCACGAATCTTCTCAAGCTCACCCTTGATGTTTACTACTATGCGTGCGATGCGCGCGTTATTCGCTTTAGAGCCTATGGTATTAGTCTCGCGGTTAAGCTCCTGCATCAAAAAATCAAGCTTTCTACCCGAAGGCTCAGCCGAAGATGCTATATCGTTAAACGCGCCAAAGTGTGAGCGCAGGCGCACAAGCTCCTCATCAATAGCAATCTTGTCCGCCCAGATGGCGCACTCGGTAAGAAGCCTGTTCTCGTCAATAGCCACCGAGTTGTCCTGTAAAATCTGACGAAGTCTTGCCTCAAGCTTATCACGGTAGCCGACGGTATCCTCCTTGGAAATCGCCTCAACCTCATCAACGTATGAGGAAATAAGCTGTAGCTTACCCGCAATGTCGTCGCCCGCCTTCTGCCCCTCAACAGTGCGCATCTTGACGTAGTCGGCAATAGCAAGGTCAAGAACGGCAGAAACCTCTGCCCACTCGCCCTCAAGGTCCTCCTCGTCAGCCTTGGTAATAAAGATGTCGCTATGTCTTGCAACGCTCATAGTGGTAATGTCGTCAGGAAGCGCAAACTCGTCACGAAGCGCGCGGAGCGCATCAATGTACTTCTTTGCATACTCGCTGTCAACCTTGATGGAGCCGACGTCCTGAGTGTGATTCTCAACCGTTACGTAAACATCAACCTTACCGCGCGAGATCGCGTTCTTCTGCACATACGCCTTAATCCTCTCCTCGAGGTAAATGAGTGAGCGCGGCATCTTCACGTTGCAGTCAAAATAACGGGAGTTAACGCTCTTAAGCTCAATGGTAATATCTCTTCTTTCGCCCTCGCATTTTGCTCTGCCGAAGGCGGTCATGCTCTTAATCATTCTTGTTATCCTCGCTCTTATTTATCCTTTTCCTACCCCTTTTGCCAAGACTCTTAATCTCAGCCATAAAAGAGTCTATGTCCTGAAACTCACGGTACACCGATGCAAAGCGTATATATGACACGATGTCCAGCTCCTTAAGGTGTGAAAGAACAATCTCGCCAAGCTCCGAGGAGCTTATCCTCTCAACCAGAGAATTCTGAAGCTCAGCCTCAATCTCGTCGGCAATCGTTACGGCATCAACCGGCCTCTTCTGGCAAGCGCGGGCAATACCCATAGTCAATTTATGCTTATCAAAAAACTCAACCGAGCCGTCACGCTTCACAACCGAGACGGGAACCGTGTCAATAACCTCATAGGTTGTAAAGCGCCTGCCACAGCTTACGCATTCGCGGCGGCGTTTAATACTCGTATCATCGTCTACCGGACGCGAGTCCAGCACTCGCAAATCGGGACAGTTGCATATAGGACATTTCATAACATGCGCCTCACAATAAATAATAAAATATCTATGATATTATATCACATGCGCGTGAAAAAGTAAAGGGGTTTGATAAATTTATTTTACAGCGGTCGGTTATGCCGCCAAAAAAACAAACGAGGCTCTCCTTTGCAAAGAGAGCCTAATTATTCATTTTTGTAAACTAATATTTACTTTTCGCCTTTAAAGTAGGGGTCCGTGTTAATTTTTAGCAATCTTGGTTTTTAGCTTATCCGTGAAATTGTCAAGTGCCTGAATGCGTAATTTTGCGAAGAAATTAAAGGTTAAAGGCCATATTGCACCGGCAAATGCAACTATTATGAAATATCTTGCACCGCGTGCTAAGAATTCAGGATTCCCCATAAACAGTCCGAAGAGTGACTCAAGCGGTGACTTAAGCCCCGACTTAACGGCTAAGACTCCTCCAAGTCCCAAGGCGAGCTTTATTACCTGTGCATACCACTTACCGCTTGTCACAAATTTGATTTTAAATCTGTCAAGAGGATATACAAGACAAAGTCCGAGAAGGCAACCAAGAAGCGTCGCGGCATTCTTCTTAGCACTGTAAAGATTGTTAGTATCAACTCCGCTCTCACCGTGAAGAAAGGCGTACAGTGCAAAGCCTACAGAAAGAACTATACTTATCGCGATAACATACGGCATTGCGCGGTGAAACTTGTTCTCAGTCGCGAACAATGGAGCAAGCACGAATAAAATGAGTGCCGCAATACAAAGCGAGGTAGCAACGTCGTACGGCGTATGCACACCAAGATACATACGTGAAAGCGAAACGAGTACTATTATAACAATGCAGGTAATCGTCAGCCACTTGCGACGTGAAAATCTACCAACTGCACCAAACGTGCCTGCAACGTTCTGCGTGTGTCCTGAGGGGAATGAATATCCCGTAGCCTCAGCGCGCGCAGACTCAACTATCGTAAAATTGCTGTCAAGAACCCAAGGACGCGGAATTTTGCAAAGCAGCTTTAACGCCTGATTCATCACCGTGCCTATAAGTCCCGTCATAAGAATAAAGTAGCCCTGCCTTTTGTCAACGCACCAGAAGAAAAGAATGGCTATTACCAAGAAGAACGTTTCTTCACCGATATGAGTGATAAGTGAGAAGAAAAAGTCTAATACGGGATTTCTGAGCTTTTCAAGAAAATATAAGAATTGCATAAATCCTCCTAATTATTTATTTTGTAACCTTATTATATACCGCTTTTACGGTTGTGTCAAGAG